>JBMOJP010000119.1:0-5384 GCA_049315725.1 Chthoniobacterales bacterium
GTCTGCCAGTTCCCAATCGTGCCATGCCATCGCATGAGCGGGTGCATGGAGGGTGCGGGTCGGCTCCGGCCTGTGAAGGCGCGAAACGGGAGGATTTGTGTCATAAACACGGGCGCCAGTTGGCACCTCGCCTCGGCCGCGATATGGTCACCGTGCGCACTCGGCCCATGGACACATTGGCCGCAGGAACCAACCCACTGCCTTTCTCCGTGAGCTTCAGACCCCACCGCCGCCCCAACCACCAGGAAGTCTGCCGTGTGCAGATCCACTCCGTTGTTTCTACGATGGTGCCACCCGCGGGCGCTTGGGCCTTGGAGGTCTCCTCGGAGACCAAGGGGACGTGTCAGGAGATCCTCGATCACATCAAAAATGACGTGGAACAGTGCGGCAGAAACTTCTGGATCCAACAGATCCAGGCGATCGAAAAAACTGGGCCGACCCAGGACGTTCTGCAACTCGTGGTGTCGCTGGGTCCCAGCGATGCCTCGCGCGTTGCCGGCACCTTGACCGAACAGGTTCGCAAGATGATCGATACCGGCCACATCCTCCGCGTCGATCGCACCAAAGACGCTACGCTCCTGGAAAATGCCAAGCAGACGGTGCTCAAGGCCTTCGGTTCGGACCTCGTGCTTTCGGCCGAGGACTACACGAGCAGCCCCGACACAGCCGAATTCTTCTTCTTGGATGCCCAGAGAACTCGCTACTCGGTGAAGGTCGATCGCGCCACGGGCGCCATGGGTGTTGAGCGAGGGGCGCGGCCAAGACCGACACCCGCGCGGCAACTCCCCCCGCTGGAAATCAAACTCACCAAGGGGCAAGTGAAGAGACTGGCTTCCGAGATCCAAGAAAGCCGACGCCTAATAGTCTTGAAGGATGGCGGCGCGCTGCTGGTTGCGGGCACAATCAAGCACCACGAGAAGCGCACCGTTGGCACCGGTGCCGTCCTCAAAGTGAGGGCTGTCCGGCGGGAGATTTTCGAGGCAGTCCGGGATCTTATGTCCAAGGCATGAGCAAGGAACTTGGCGATGTGACGTTCCACGGTATGGTTTCTTAAGCCGCACGCCTCCCAGCGGGGCGAAAGTGAAGTTCTAGCTGTTGCACAACAGCCGAAAGTGCACTTTCTCAAATTCAGCGGCTCGACGGCCAAGTTCCTGAACCCAAGGCCCGACCCTGAACCGCCCGGTGTCGCCCCCCTTACGGCAGGTTGTTGCGCAACAACCGGAAGGGCAATTCCTCAAATTCGGCGGGATCTGAGCAGGTCTCTGCGCGACTAGAAGGGGCAGATCGCACCGTTCTTCATGGGAAATCCACTCATCGGGTCAAAGCCGAGTTCCTGACAGATCAGCAGGTAAAATCTGGGCGGCCGCACATGCTCCTGGGTCTCGCAGTCCCAGAAGCAGTGCTGCCCCGGGTCGGCATAGAGGACATGGGCACTCAGGCACCCCTTGTGGAAGGCAAGCTCGAGGATGAGCGATCCATCCGGGGTGTCCTTAAAGTTCGGGTCCGAGTATTCCATCGACCGCACGGGCGATCGGAGCAGAAAGTCCGGCAGGGACGCAGAGCGCGCGGCATCGCACGCCGTCTGGGCGACAAGGGTTTGGAGTTCGGAAGGAAACCCCTCGTGCGCGGATGGCAGCGCCGGCTGCGGCGAAACCGGGGGCACCTTGGGGAAGTTCAAAGGTCCGTAGGCTGTCGATGCAACCGCTGGGGTCGCCTCCGGGACCCGCAGGGCGATTTTGTAGCGGGGGCGGCACGGCACGGTCGGCACGCCGACCAAGGCGAAGATCCGCTTCCGGTGGCCGCGACCTCCCGTTCCAGGGTTCAGCACGCACCCAAACTTGCCGTCGTGGCGGATGAAAAGGTGGTTGCCGCTCTCATCCAGCCCCAACTCCGCACAGGCCGGGCACCGAGCCAGCGTCTTGCTACCGGCCTCGTGCACATTCTCGAGTTTGCTTAAATCAAGGGCCATCGGCTCAGTCCACCTCCTCGATAAAGGCCACGTCGTGGTAGCCACGCTTGGTCCCGTTGTCGCGCACGATACTATGGGAGTTGGTCGTGCCGAAAAGCTCCGGCATGAGAACCGAGAGTTCGCGGGTCACCATGGTCTGCGGCAGCACCTCCCACTCCCTGCCGCGGCAATACTGCGCGTAGGCCCTGCTGAGTTCGTCGGAGGTCAGAACCGAGCCCTGTTCCGAGCGAACCCGCGCCTTCAAGAATTCCCGAACGCTGTCGCTTTCGGCCAGCAACGAATCAACGACTCCCCGCTGACGATCGGTTAACCGGATACCGCCGGTCTCCTCAAGGTCCTGAAGCAGGAGACCAAGCCCCTCAAGGGCCCAGTTGAGGATTCCGCTGCCCTCATCCCGCAGGAGGACATCGGAAAAATTGGCGATCTTCTTGGGCGGGACCGGCCCTTCGTAGCGCACGATGAGAAGTCGGCGACGCCACGCCCCGACGTCGCCTTGGAGCCGCACCCTCAACCGCGCGTTCGAGGTCATGAGGATGTTGAACTTGCCCTGGAATTGGAAGGAGCCGGTGCCTCCCTTCTGCTCGGCGTCAAACCAGTCAGCCCCGACCAGTCCCTTAATGACCGGTGCTCCCTTGCACGAGAGAAAGCCCGCGTCCACATCGACGCCAATCAAGAGCGTTCTGCGCAGATACTTGAAGAGCTCGAATCGTTCATGCAGGTGCTGGGTCCGCAGCTGCGTGACGTTGGCAATGCCAATCAGGCCCTGCATGACATTGGCGTAGGTGGATTTGCTGCGTTCGGCCAGGCCGTCAAGGATGACCAGCCGCTGGCACAGGTTCTCCCCGAGCAGGAACTGACCGGCCATCTTTTGGAGCAACAGGATGTCCTCGGGATGCACGGCGGGCCCGACCAACTCAGCCAGAAATCTCGGACACTGCGCGGCGGCGACAAACGGAATCGGCGACCGATTGCGACTGCGGAAGTCGGGCGAGAAGGGCACGAATTCCGGCGAGCCTGGGCCGAACCGAATCACCCCGTTGGCCAGATGAACGATGCGCACTTTGCGGGTGAAGGCCCCGCGCTGCTCGATGATTCCGCGAAGCTGTGCCGTGATCGCATTGAGCGTGGTGTTGGTCCGGAACGTCTCCAGCAGGCTGAGATCCTCGACCTCGCGTGCTGTTCGCAGAAGGCGCCCGGAGATGGCCTGTTTGATCACATCAGCCGACTCGATGCCATACAGCCCGGTCTGCGGATCGTAGCGGTAGAAGCACTGCTCGTCGGGTTCGTAGAGGGCGATGTTTTCCGACGCGTAGACCCCGGCCCAGTAGGCTTCGTTGAGGCCTTTGACGTAAAGTTCGTCGCCTTGTCCTTTGCCGAAGAACACCGGCTCGCCGAACTTCGCTCGAAGCTCTTGGTCACCAGAATCCCCAGCCGCCTCCTCCTCGTGTTCCGGCATCCATGGAAGGCGGAGGTCCTCTGGCCATTCGATTTCGGCAAAGTCGATCTCCACCAGACCAGCCTCGTGCTCGAAGTGGTATTGCAGGCCCTCGGGATGCAGGCCATGGATCATGGTGATGTTACCGGTCGACCGCCATTCGCCCCACGCCCTGCCACCCCGGGTTTTCAGCGCGGCTGGCCCAGGATAGCCGCCCTGCACCTTCAGCCAGACGTTGCACCCACGGCGCCCCTTGCTCCGCAGACTCCCAGCCAGTGCGGGATTGGCCTCCAAAAACGGACCCACGTCCCGGTCGCTGTCGATGTCGATCGAGCAGATTCCTCCGGAGGGTTCGCCCAAGAGCACGGCCAGATTGCATCCGCTGCGCAGTTGCTTGAGGTAGCGTGGGTCCCGCATGGTCTCCAGCGTGGTTTGGGGCCAGCCCTTGAAGGAGGGCGATTTCTCCCCGGGATTGGTCCAGACCAACACGACCTCCCCACCAAGAAGGCGCTGCAGACGCGTGACGATGTCCTCGTTGACATGGTTGTCACTCATGAGCATCTCCTTCCTGGAGCACTTGGATCAGGCATGACCGGTGGCTTGGGCGGCGGGTCGCAGCAGGCCCGCCGCCTTTTTCTCGGGCTGAGTCGGTGCGCTCGGCGGATATCATGGCTTCCCCTTTCTCCCCGGCACGGCGTAGAGATCATGCAGCACGGCTCTGACAGCAGTCGGGTCGAACAGATGAAGCCGCGGCGAAAGGTTCAGGAACGGAATGGCTCGCCGGGCGATCAGGTCGTCCAGAAATCTGGGGGACATGGAAAGAAGTCGCGCCAATTCGCGCTTCTTCACCAACTGCGGCTCAGGTGATGTGCTGTTCATGCTACTGGCCGCACCGTGTCAACTCGCGGGTCTGCTGGACAGAGTCTCCGACCGAAAGCCTGAACGCGGGCAAGCGAGAGTCGCGCTGCGTAGGTCGCGGCTCTCGCAGGGTCTGGGACGCCTGGGACGCCAAATTCCGAGTTACGCGCGTGTGCGCGTAAGACATCCTCTTCTTGTTTCTTGTGCGCCTGCGCGCGCGCACGCGCGTAAGTCAAAAATAGGCGTCCCAGGCGTCCCAAGCCTTGGACCGCTCTCTGCTGGTCCAGAAGTCGGGTCAGTTGTTCCATGATTGGATGACCTCCTCAATTCGACCGGTGCTGCCCGCAATCGCCGTTCGAACGAACCTCTCAAGAAAGACCTGCCCCTGCTCGCAAGCCGGCGTGGCGCTCAAGGCCACCCAGCCGTTGTCCTTCGGGTCAGCCCAACCGCTCAGCAGCAGGATCGCGTGGAGCGTGTCGCCATCCCGGCACAGCGCTGCGGAAGCCGGCCGGGGAAGACCACTGCGCATTCCCGCCACGATCTGCGGGTAAACGCCCAGGCGGATGGCCAGAGCCTTCACCTCGGCATCGTCGTTGCATTGACGCACGACGAGCCCGCCGGGCAGCAGCATCGGGCGGTTCACAGCCGCACCTCCTCCGCAGGGATACCGAACCGAGCTTTGAGTGCCTGGCGCACCTCCTCGGCTTCGAATAGGTGAAGGCGCTTGGTCGGCGCGATCACCGGGATCCAGCGGCGGCTGATCCACTGGTCAACCGTGCGTGGGGCGACCCCCAGCAGCACGGCAAGTTGCTTCTTCTTGATGAGTCCTTGGACGGGATGGGTGGTTTCCATGCACCATCCGCCGTGTCAACGCAGCTTCCACTTCCCATTCCGGCCACCTTGGCCGAGATCCGTCGAAAGGTTGTTGCGCAACAACATTTGCTGAAGACCCGCCTGCCCTCGATTTTACTCTGTAGAAAACCAACGCGGACCCAAAAGTGACGTTTCGGTTGTTGCGCAACAACCATTAGCGCACTTTCTCAATTTGAGCCGAGTGCTGGCGATATTCGTCCATCTCCTCGTCGCTGATCTGAAACAGCCGACGCCCCCGCCGCTCATACT
>JBMOJP010000120.1:0-5322 GCA_049315725.1 Chthoniobacterales bacterium
GCCCTACCGGGATCAAAACATGGATGAAGTCCAAAAGCTGCGGGACGTTGGTATCAAAGGTGATCTGCGTGCGGCCGAAATACTGCGCGAGGGAAAACACGGCGCGGAGCAGCAGCCCGTGAGACTAGCCCAAGGCTTTAATCCACGATCTCCAAGGGCGCCTTGCCCGACCGGAAACAGACCGCAACCCCGAAGGTGAAAATTGTCCCGACCAGCACGTAATAAGGCCAGGCGATGGCGGGCCACCAATCGGGCAGGAACCAGCCGAAGGCCCACTCGGTTGGCACCAATCGGCCGGTCAAGAGCGCGCCAATCTCAATCGAAGGAACCTTGACCCGGCAAAGAACAAGCACGGCCGCCATACCCGCAAGCATGGCGACAACATTGGCCCGGTCGCTGCCGCGCCGCTCCGTCAGCATGCCCAGCAAGAACATCCCGAGCAAACTGCCGTAGCTGTAGCCAAGAATACCGAGGGCCAGCGGGATAATCGTGATATTGGTCTGCAACACGGCATAAGCCGCGGCCGTGGCCACGCCGACCATCAGAGCCCCGAACACCACGGTGGAAATGCGCGCGACCGAAACCGCCCGCTGGTCTGAGGCGTTACCACCACCCAAATACGGAAAATAGAAATCCCTCACAAACGAGGTGGCCAGCGCGTTGAGCGCGGCCGAGGTCGAGCCCATCATGGTGGCAAAGACTCCCGCGACGATAAGCCCGCGCACGCCCACCGGCATCTCGTTGACGATGTAGTGGGCGAAGACCTCGTTGGCCGAAGCCGGCAGCGAAAGGTCGGGATCGGTCTCGTAGTGGATGGCCAGGAGCAGACCGATGGCGAGAAAACCCAGCACGATGGGGATGTCGGCGAATCCGCTGACAATGAGCGAGCGCCGCGCCTTGGCCGGATTTTCTGCGGTCAGCAAACGCTGCACCATATCTTGGTCGGTGCCGTGCGTGGCCATGGTGAAGAAGGTCGAGCCGATGATGGCCGCGAAGATGGTGTAAGGCGTCTCGAGCATGCCCTTGAAGGCTTCGAGGAAGGGCTTGCTCGAATCCCAGCCGGTCTGAAACATCCCGGCCCCGGGATTGGCTGCGATGCTGGCCGACACGGTGGCCATGCCACCGGGAATGGAGAGGTAGATCGCCCCCAGGGCAAAAAAGATGGCCCCGATCATCAGGCAGGCCTGGATAAGATCGGTCCAGACGACCGCCTTGATCCCCCCGACCGCCGTGTAGGCGGTCGTGACCACGGTGGTGAAAAGAATGCCCCAGAAGTAGGTGGCCAGCGTCACCGGCACCTCGGGGTAGAGATAACGCCAGACCACAACAATGATGACCCCGCCGAGGTAGAGCCTCACGCCGATGCCCAGCACACGCGTGATGAGAAAAATCGTGCTGGCCATGTTGCGCGTCCTCGACCCGAAGCGCAGGTCGAGAAACTCGTAAATGCTCTGAACCTTGTGGCGGTAGTAGGGGGCGATGAAAACGTAGGCAATGATGAAACGCGCAATGACCGTGCCGATGGCCAGTTGGGCGTAGGCAAAGCTCCTCGTCTTGAAGCCCTCGGCCGGGGCCCCGAGAAAAGTGGCGGCACTCGTTTCCGCCGCGATGATCGAAGCCAGCACCGCCCACCAGGGAATCTTGTGTCCGCCGAGGGTGAATTCCCGCAGCGTGTTGTTGCCGCGACCGGCCCACAACCCGATGCCGACGATGACGGCAAAGTAAAGCGCCACCACGATGGCATCGACGATCAGGGTGGCCTGCATGGGACGCGGCACGATAGGACTTTTTCCCGGCCAGTCGAAGCCAATTCTCGGCGCGGAAATTCGCCGCCACGGCGGGGCGATGAAACTCCCGGGTGTTGACAAGGCACGGGAGCGTGCTAACTACGCCGCGTGCTATTTCCCTTCGTCGAGTATTGGTGGTTCTACATCGCGTTCACGGTTTTCGTCCTCGGCATTCTCGCCCTCGACCTCGGCGTGTTCCACCGCCAGGCCCATGAGGTCGGGTTCCGCGAGGCGCTGACCTGGAGCGTCATCTGGGTTATCACCGCATTGCTTTTCGGCTGGGGTTTCTACAGCTACGCGGCCTGGAAATTCCCGCAGGATCCGCGGCTGATGGCCTTGCCGGGGTTTGACCCATCGGCCGCCGCCTGGCAGGCCGGACTGGAATATTTGACCGGCTACGTCGTCGAAAAATCCCTCTCGGTCGACAACATCTTTGTCTTCGTCGTGGTCTTCACCTATTTCGCGATCCCCGCGAAGTATCAGCACCGCATCCTTTTCTATGGCATCATCGGGGCGCTCATCTTCCGCATCATCTTCATCGCCCTCGGGTCGGTGCTGATGCAATACCACTGGATTGTCATCGTCTTCGGCGTCTTCCTGCTCTTCACCGGGCTGAAGATCCTTTTCGCCCCGGAGAAGCCCATTGACCCGGAGAAAAACCCGCTCATCCGGCTTCTGCGCAAGGTCCTGCCGGTGACTCCGCAGATTGAAGGCCAGAAGTTCTTCCTCCGCAAGGAGGGCGTGCTCCATGCCACACCGCTTTTCATTGCCCTCTGCTTCATCGAGATCTCGGACATCGTTTTCGCCGTCGACTCCGTCCCCGCCATCTTCGCCATCACCAAGGAGCCGCTCATCGTCTTCACTTCGAATGTCTTTGCCATCCTCGGCCTGCGCGCCATGTTTTTCCTCCTCGCCGGAGTGGTCGACAAATTCCGCTTCCTCAAATACGGCCTCGGCCTCGTTCTCATCTTCGTCGGCCTGAAGATGGTCTGGCTCAACGAACTCTTCGGCGGAAAATTCCCCATTTCCTGGTCGCTCGGCATCATCGTCGGGGTCATCGCCATTTCCG
The DNA here is from genome assembly GCA_049315725.1 of Chthoniobacterales bacterium. Classification (GTDB taxonomy): domain Bacteria; phylum Verrucomicrobiota; class Verrucomicrobiia; order Chthoniobacterales; family JACTMZ01; genus JACTMZ01. The sequence continues at coordinate 2,857 of JBMOJP010000120.1, forward strand.
TCCTCGTCTCCATCCTGGTGCCACCGGCCAAGGAAAAGCACGGCTCCTAACGCTTGGTCCGGCGCACGGACGCACGGGCCCCGCCGACCTCCGAGGCCAGCCGGGCGATGACCCGCGGTCCCTCGTGGGAAAACTGGCGTTCGGCCGTGACGACAAAGAGTTCCTCGTGAAGCCCGGTGCGCAGCGGCAGCGCCAGCAACCCGTAGCGCTTTCCCACCGCTTCCAGCACCGGACTGAGCAGGGGAGCAGCCCCGGCCCCGTCCGCCGCCATCTCGCACATGGTCGCCGCATCATCAAACTCCGCCCGGATGTCCGGCCGCACCCCGTGTTCGGCCAACCACCGGTCCAACTCGCGCCGCAACGGCGACTCCCGGGTGGGGAGGAGCACGGGAAAGCCATCCAGTCCTGACCGGGCCTGATACTTGCGGCGCAGCGAGGCCTCGGCCACGAAGTGGACTCCGAAACGACCGGCCCGGGTGCTGTGGACGAGGGTCTTGAGCGACGGCGGGGCCGGTTCATTGGCGAGAACAAGATCCAGTTGATGGGCGGCCAGCGCGGGGAAAAGTTCCCCCGGCAGTCCCTCGCGCACCACCACCCTGAGCCCGGGCACTTCCTCCCAGGCCCGCACCAAAATGGCCGAAGCCAGCAACTTCGGCACCGCGTCAACCACACCGAGATGGACGGTGACCGGACCAACAGGCGCTCCGCGCCGCACCACCTCGACCATTTCGTCGCCGCAGCCGACAATGCGTTCGGCGTAACGGCGGACCATCCGCCCGGCCTCCGTCAGGATCATGGCCTTGCCCTCCCGGAGAAAGAGCGGCTGCCCGAGGAATTCCTCCAGTTCGCGCACCTGGGCGCTCAGCGTCGGGGGTGAGACATGCAGGACATCCGACGCGGCCTTGATGCCCCCCTCCTCGGCCACCCCGAGAAAATAGCGGAGGTGGTGATAATTGAGCTGAAGATTCATAAGGAAAAACCGCACGTTACGTGCTTAGATTCGAAATAGCAAAACTTACCCGACACCCTTAGCGTGTCGGCATGACCACCGCCGCAATCTTTCTCTTCGTCGGCACGATGGCGCTTTCCCTTTGGGCGTCCTTTCGCGTCAAACGCATCTACCGCCGGCACAGCAACGAGCCCGCTCTCTCCGGCCTGACCGGGGCGGAGACGGCAGACCGCATTCTGCGCGAGGAGGGCGTGAACGGCGTGGACATCGTGGCGCACCCGGGCGAACTGACCGATCACTACGACCCGCGGAACCGGCGACTGGTCTTGAGCGAAGGCAATTACCACGGCAACTCCGTCGCCGCCCTCGCTGTGTCGGCCCACGAGGCCGGCCATGCCATCCAGCACGCCCGGGCTTACGCGCCGCTGCATTGGCGCATGGCCGCCGTCGGCGCGACCACTTTTGCCAGTCAGATTGTCATGTGGCTGCCCCTCCTCGGGCTGTTCACCGGCATGGTCACGACCACGACGACCATCATGCTCATGGCCGCGGGCTGGGGCGTGATCATGCTGTTTAATCTGGTCACCCTGCCGGTGGAGTTCGACGCCTCGCGCCGGGCCCGCCTCGCCCTGCGAACAAGCGGCGTGGTCTCCTCCGCCGGCGAGTCCCGCGGGGTTGACCGCGTGCTCAACGCCGCCGCCCTCACCTACGTGGCCGCGTTCGTCACTTCACTGGCGTATTTCGTCTGGCATCTCCTGCCCCTCCTCATGGATCGGCGCGAAGAGTGACCACTCAACCACGAACAACCATGACCACACCGACACCCGAACAAGCTGTCTCGCTCGACGAATACATCGACCAATTGAGGGCCAACGTCACCGCCGCCGATCTTGTGCGAATGCGAAAACATCTACGCGCCCTGCGAGCCAAAGCAGAGAAGGCGCGGGCGGACGGGCATGTGGACTTGGTGGCCGGGATTGGGTGTCTCGCCGCCATTCTCGAATCGCCTCTCGTCGCTGGCTGCAAGGATCCGCTGCCGAAACACTTGGCCGAAGCGGGGGCGGCCGCGACCTACCTACTCAAGGGTATCGACCTCATTCCTGATTCCCTGCCGGAGATTGGCCTGAGCGACGACGCATGGATCGTGGGCCGGGTCTTCCAGCGGAATCCGGGTCTGCAAGAGATGGCGTGACCCAACATCGGAGGGCCTCCATGTGCAGTATCTTTCGCAAATCCAGAAAAAGGTGGTCGGACTCGGCCTAGAAAAACTCATCGGCGAACTGCGCACGGGCCCATCAGCACCGGCGCCATAGACGGTCAAGAGACCTGCAAGATCATGAGCAAACAGGATCTGGAGGCTTTGCCAATGAAGTCCGGCGTGTCTCCCTGGAGACTGCGTCTGGCCACGTGGGCGGAATCGCGCCGCATCCAGCATTTCATCGTGGCGGTCATCCTGCTCAACGCCGTCATTCTTGGTCTGGAGACGAGCAAGACGATCATGGGTCAGCTCGGCGGGC
>JBMOJP010000121.1:0-5289 GCA_049315725.1 Chthoniobacterales bacterium
TTGCGTTGCGAGTGTCCGGGTGGTTGGTATCACGTGACCGCGCGTGGCAATGAGCGGAAGGACATTTTCCGCCGCGACCGCGACCCGGCGCATTTCCTCCAGGTTCTGGCGGAATTGGAGGACCGGTTCGGTCTCGAGGTGCGCGCTCATGTGCTGATGGGGAACCACCACCATTTGCTCTTGCGCAGTCGAGCGGCTTCCACGCTTTTCTCGACGGAACCGATCCCATTCCATGCGCAGGCGCGGAAGAGAAGGCTGAGCCTCACCGATTTCGCGTCATTCGAAGCGATGACGGCGCGAGGTTGCTGGGGGGCTTGGGCCGACGACGAACACTTCCGCAAGCTGGGCTATCTGCTGCCGGCCTGAGGATTTATTTGCTCCCGGGCTTGATCGCCGGTGTGCCGGCAAGGTCGGGAGGCAGGGCGTCGGGCGCGAAGGTTTCGGGGTTCAGTTCGACCAGCCCGTGGAAGGGAAAGTCCATCACTGGGAGTTCCCCGCCCGAGCGGTTGACCAGCGAGGCCGCTGCAACGACCATACCGCCGTGTTTTTTCACGATGTCGACCGTCTCCATGAGGCGTCCGCCGCGTGTGACGACGTCTTCGATGACGATGAACTTTTCGCCCGGTTGGATTTGGAATCCGCGGCGTAGAACAAGCGCGCCCTTATCGTCTTTCTCGGCGAAGATGTGCGGCTTGCCCAGTTGGCGGGCGACTTCCTGCCCGACAAGGATGCCGCCGAGGGCGGGGGAGATGACGGTGTCGCAGTCGATGCCGCGGACCTGCCCGGCCAGCGCGGTGCAGACGCGTTCCGCGACCTTGGTGTCGCGCACGAGCAGCGCGCATTGGAAGAAGTCGCGGCTGTGCAGGCCGGAGCGCAGGATGAAGTGCCCGTGCAACAGCGCGCCGGTTTGGCGGAAGAGATCGAGGAGTTCGTTTTGGGTCATGATGCGGGCGCGTTGACGAACGAAAGATTCGCCTCGTGGCGTTTGAGGAATTCTTTGGCCAGCTTGCCGTAGGCTTCGGCACCAGGCCCGCGCGGGTCGTGCTCGAAAATGGTGCGGCCGAAACTGGGGGCTTCGCTCAGGCGGACGCTGCGAGGAATGACCGTGTCATAAAGGACATCTTGGAAATGGGCGCGCACATCTTTGACCACGGCTTCGGCGAGGTTGGTGCGGCGGTCGAACATGGTCATGAGCAGGCCCGAGAGCGTGAGATCGGGGTTGGCCCCAGAGTCCCGGATCTGGCCCATGACGAACATGAGTTTTCCCAGCCCCTCAAGCGCGTAGTATTCGCACTGCACGGGAACCAGAAGTTGGTCAGCCGCAACGAGGGCGTTGGTCATGAGGATGCCAAGCGAGGGCGGGCAATCGAGGATGGCAAAATCAAGGGTATGCTCCTCGCGCAGGGGTTGGAGCGCGCGGCGGATTTGCAGAAGGTGGTCGTCCATCCGGGCCACTTCGATCTCCAGGCCGGCCAGGTCGATGTTGGCCGCGATGAGGGAAAGATTTTCCAGCCGCGTGGGGCTGAGGCAGGATTTGATGTCAACCCCGCCGGTCAGCGGGCCGTAGAGGGTGGGGGGATTTTCCAACTCCGCGGCGACGGCGCTGGTCGCATTGCCCTGGGGGTCGAGATCGACGAGAAGAACGCGTTGGCCGCGCGCCGCCAGACCGGCGGCAAGATTCACCGAGGTGGTCGTCTTGCCCACACCGCCTTTTTGGTTGGCCACTGCGAGGATTTTCATCGGCCGGAAGAATGGCGGGCGCGGTGGGTGCGGTCAATTTTTGCCGTAATGGGCCACCAGCCCCTCGACCACCCCGCGCACGTATTCACGGTAGATGCTTTCCCGCGGTGTGCCGCCGACGTTGCGCCGTCCCTCGTAATCTCCGGCCTGGACCCGGGAGTGCACGTCGCGGTTGTTCATGACGTAGGGCTCGAGGTAGACGACCGGACAGGCAAAGAGGCGGTTGGCCAGCAGATTGCGGGCCCAGATGTAAGGCGATCCCCCGACGTTGATCGCGGAGGTTGACCCGTAGGTGTAGGGCGGCAGCCCGGTGGCGCGGGCCATGGATGCCGCCACGTGGCGGGAGACCGCGACCTCCTCCCCATAGGAACGGTTGAGCAGCTTGACCATGAGGTCGAACCGCTGGTCCTCATAGGCAAGTTCGTCCGCGCCGTAGCAACCGCTGACCAGCAGATGCAGGTGGTTGGACCCGACGAGCGTCGGCTGCGCCGGATTACCCCAGCTCTCGGCGTTGAAATGCAGGGCCAGCACGAGGTCGGGCTTGATGCTGCTGTTGACCGCTTTCGCCCGGGCGCGAATTTCCGCCGTGCGGTAGAAAAGGCGCTCGCTCTCGGATTTCACGCTGGCCGCATTGAGCGGGCGCCCCTGTTCGCGGAGGGAGGCGGCGGCGGCCCCGCGGAGCTTGGCCGGGCGCAGGCTGGTGGCGGGCTTGGCGCTGTCGCGGGTCAAGACCACGCGGGCCCCGCGCCGCTCTAATTCCTTTTTAAGCAGGCGGGCCACCTGCAATGTCATGTCCCCCTCGGCCACTGGCTGGCTGTTTCCGATCTGGAACCAGCGCTCCTCCATGCGGGCCCATTCACCGCCGAGGTGCCCGGGGTCGAGGGCGATGGTCATCCCCTCCAGGCTGGCCTGTGGCTGCCAATACCGGGGCACCGGCCGGGCCGCCGCAGCGTCCGCCGCAAACCCCAGTCGAAAAGGCGGCCGCCCCGGCGAGGTGACCACCTCGACGTGATCGTCGCGCACGGTAAAAAAGTTTTCCGCCGCGCCGCGCGGCGCGTAGACGCCCGTTAGCCATCGAATGAATTCGTCGCGGGTGATGGTCTGCTGGAATTTCTCCAGCACGGACCAATCGGGCCTGGACGCGAGCGGGGTCAGCTTTTGTCCCCACATGGTTGTCGGGACGAGAACGAGCAAAAAAAGGATGGGACGGAAAATTTGCATGGTGGCCAGAGCGGCGAATCTCTATGCCTTTCCCCTCAAAATCAATGATCAGGATACTTTTTTTAGGCGACGTGGTCGGAGAGCCCGGGCGCCATGCCCTGGCCAAGCGGTTGCGGGACTTGCAGGACGAGTTGCAGGCGGACTTCACCATCGTCAATGGCGAGAACGCCGCGGGTGGTCGCGGGATCAGCAGCAAACAATCCATCGACCTGCTCCGCGCCGGAGCCACGGTCATCACGACCGGCGACCACGTATGGGACCAGAAAGACCTGCCGTCCTACATTGACTCGGAGCCACGCCTGCTTCGGCCCTGCAACTACCCAGCGGGCACCCCGGGCTCGGGCTCGGTCGTGCTCGACACGCCGAAGGGTCCTGTGGCTGTGCTCAATGTGCGCGGTCTCACCTACCTCAACCCGCCGCTGGAAGATCCCTTTCGCTCTGCGGCGGCGGAGGTCGAGCAACTCCGGGCCCTCACCCCCGTGATCTTTGTCGATTTTCATGCTGAGACGACGAGCGAGAAAATTGCGCTCGGTCGTTATCTCGACGGAAAAGTTTCCGCCGTGGTGGGCACGCACACGCATGTGCAGACGGCCGACGAGCAGATTTTTCCCGGCGGCACGGCCTTTTTGTGCGACGCCGGCATGTGCGGCGCAGCTGACTCGATCCTTGGACGGACCACGGAATCCATCCTGCGCCGGTTCCTCACAGGAATGCCGACCACGCTGCCCGTGGCGGTTGGTCGGGTCAGGCTCTGCGGGGTGTATGTCGACGTGGATCAGACCACCGGCCGGGCCCTCGCGATTCAAAGGGTGCAGGAGCTGGTTGATGCGTGACGTGTTCGACCGCCTACTTTTTCGGGCTTGATCACGTGGGCTCCCGCCAGCCCATTCCGGGCCGGTCGGGTCGGCAAAATTACGGATAACGGCTCGTCCGGTAAAAAACTTTTTTGACACCCGGGCGCATAAGAGGCATAAAGGCCGAACGCTGCGAACCAGTCGAGCAGTCCGCAGACCGCTAATTTGACTTAGGTCAAGTTCACGGTCCCGGGCTGTGTCGCCTTTTTTAACGCCGCGAAACAACAGCAGAACAACCCAATAACAAACTTTGCGGAGATCGCCCATGTAGCTCAGTTGGTAGAGCACGTCCTTGGTAAGGACGAGGTCACCGGTTCAATCCCGGTCATGGGCTCCAGCCGCGCGCGACGCAAAATTCGCAACATCCAAACCAAACACATCAAGCACTATGGCTAAGGAAGCATTCAAACGCGACAAACCCCACGTGAACATCGGCACGATCGGTCACGTGGACCACGGCAAAACCACCCTCACTGCGGCGATCACCACCGTGCTCTCCAAGACCGGCAAGGCGCAGGCCCGCGGCTACGCGGACATCGACGCGGCCCCCGAAGAGAAGGAGCGCGGCATCACGATCAACACCGCGCACGTGGAATACGAGAGCGACAAGCGCCACTACGCGCACGTCGATTGCCCCGGCCACGCCGACTACATCAAGAACATGATCACCGGCGCGGCCCAGATGGACGGCGCCATTCTCGTGGTCAGCGCCGCGGACGGCCCGATGCCGCAGACCCGCGAGCACATCCTGCTCGCCCGCCAGGTCGGCGTGCCTTCGATCGTCGTGTTCATGAACAAGTGCGACATGGTTGACGATCCCGAACTCCTCGACCTCGTCGAGATGGAAATTCGCGATCTGCTGAGCAAATACGAGTTCCCCGGCGACGAGATTCCGATCGTTCGCGGTTCCGCGCTCAAGGCCCTCAACGGCGATGCCGATGGCGAAAAAGCCATCCAAGCCCTCATCGAGGCGGTCGACAGCTACATTCCCGAACCGCAGCGTCCTCTGGACCTGCCCTTCCTTATGCCGATCGAAGACGTGTTCAACATCGAAGGTCGCGGCACCGTCTGCACCGGCCGTGTCGAGCGCGGTCGCATCAAGAAGATGGAAGAAGTCGAGATCGTCGGCATCAAGCCCACGGCCAAGACGACCGTCACGGACATCGAAATGTTCCGCAAGTTGCTGGACGACGCGATGGCCGGCGACAACATCGGGGCGCTGCTCCGCGGCATCAAAAAGGAAGACATCGAGCGCGGCCAAGTTCTGGCCAAGCCCGGTTCGATCTCTCCGCACAAGAAGTTCAAGGCCGAGGTCTACATCCTGAGCAAGGACGAAGGCGGCCGCCACACGCCGTTCTTCTCGAACTACCGTCCGCAATTCTACTTCCGCACGACCGACGTGACCGGAACGGTGAAGCTGCCGGAGGGTGTTGAAATGGTCATGCCCGGGGACAACATCTCGATGGAAGTCGAG
>JBMOJP010000039.1:0-22355 GCA_049315725.1 Chthoniobacterales bacterium
CTTTACCTGAAAAATCCTCCAACTTTTTACCTTCTACTGCATGGTTCCGGCTTAGATCATCCGAGGCGTGAGGGGATTTGGTGAGGGTATCGACCCCCCGGAGACAAATTTTTCACCCTGCTTCCCGTTGGGTTGCTCGTCGTGCGCCATCTGGCTCAAAAGGCATTTGCCGTTTGTTTGCCGTTTTGGCTTCAAAAACGTGCGCAATCGTGCGACACCGCTCGCTGATTAGGGAGGCGCCTCTCCTTGCGTATTTCTCTGTTTATCAGAGATTTCAGAAGAAAAAGGAGAGATGGGTCGGGCGGGACTCGAACCCGCAACCAACGCCTTAAAAGGGCGCTGCTCTACCATTGAGCTACCAACCCTGACTCAAAGAACGCGTAATGTAACCCGCTGGGATGCAGGCTCAAGATTTTTTGCCTCACGGCCGCCGTGCTACGAACTGCGCCGGCGGCGCAGCCGGCTCGGGGATCGCGGTGATGGTGAACTGGCTGCCGTTCCACTTCGACGTGAAGCCGCCCGAGAGACTGTTGATGTTGAGGTATGTGCTGGTGAAATTCTTTCCGGAGTAGGACGACGCGGTGGGTGTGTGAAGCGGTCCCCTTGGCGAAGTCAGGGGCCGGTGGATTTTGTCTCTGCTGAACGGGCTGCTGGGTGATGGTTTTGGTTTGTTCCAACCTCGGAGGAAAGTTGTCCACATGGGACCGCCACCAGCATGGGCCCCAAAGCTCGTCGGTCTGACCGCCCTGATCGAGGCGGTCGCGGCGGCAGGGCGGGCTCAAGGCATCTTCAACACCGACCAAGGATGCCACCGGCCAGCAATGGATTACGGCGGTGGAGTCCGGAGGAAGCCGGGTGAGCATGGATGGTCGCGGCCGGTGGATGGTCAAGGTCTTCTTCGAGCGACTGTGGCGCTTGCGCAAATGCGAGCGGATTTGCCTCAGTTCCTGCGAGAACCTCCACGAGCTGGAGGCCGCTATTGACCACTGGATGAACGACTGCAACCACCGCAGCATTCACCAAGACCTGGGTTACACCACATCGTGGGATAACCACAGACCCGCGGCCTGAAAGGCAGAAACGGGCGGGACGCCGTTCACCCTGATTTTCAGAGACTATCTCCGGCAGGCTGCGGTTGAGGCCCAGTAGGGCCGCCTGCACTCGCAGGTGCGAGTTCCTCCGAAGCAACATACATCTCACACGTCCGGTGCCCCGGCGCCCTCCCCTCCCCCGGGCCGATGGCACTTGCGCCGGCTGGGAATGTCCGGTAGATTTCATACTCTGCCTCGCAGCTCTGCGAAGCCGCCCTCGAATTCTTATGCAAATACCTCTCTTTAAACGCATCCCGTGGGATCGCGTCAATTGGACGACCAGCATTTTTCTGGCCATCATCAACACCCTGGCCGTGACCGCCGTGCCGCTTTACATCTGGCACTTCGGCCTCGACTGGTTCCAATTCGGGCTCTTTCTTTTCTTCTACATCGCCACGGGGCTGAGCATCACGCTGGGCTACCATCGGCTGTTCTCCCACCTTTCCTTTAAGGCCAAGGCGCCTGTCCGATTCGCCACGGCGGTTTTCGGCGCATGCGCTTTTGAGAACGCCATCCTTGACTGGTGCTCCGACCACCGCACGCACCACAAGCATGTGGACCATGAGGATGATCCTTACGACATCTCGAAGGGCTTCATGTGGGCGCACATCGGTTGGCTGCTTTTCAAACTCTCCCCCGAGTTGCCCATGGACAACGTGAATGACCTCCGCCGCGACCGCATCGTGATGTGGCAGTATCGGTGGTGCATTCCTCTGGCCTTCGTCGTCGGGTTCGGTGGGCCCATCCTCCTCGGCTTCCTCTGGAACGGCGCGGTTGGCGCCCTCGGCGGCTTCCTCTTGGCCGGCGTCTTCCGGGTTTTCGCGGTCCAGCACTCGACCTTTTTCATCAACTCCATGTGCCACACCGTGGGCAACCAGCCTTATTCCACCCGCTGCAGTGCGCGGGACAGTGCGTTGATGGCGCTCTTCACCTTCGGTGAGGGCTACCACAACTACCACCATGAGTTTCAGCACGACTACCGCAACGGGGTCAAGCCAACCAATTTCGACCCGACCAAATGGACCATTTGGACCTTGGAGAAGCTCGGGCTGGTCAGCGATTTGCGCCGCGTGCCGTCGGAGAAAATCCTGCTGGCGGAGATGAGTGAGGCCCGACGCCGGGCGGAGATCACGATGCAGGAGCCGGAAACCATTGCTGCGACCTTTGGTCACCAGATGCACGACATGCTGACCCATCTGAGCGAGCGCCTCGCGGCCAACTACGCGGCGCTGGAGAAAGCCATGGCCGAACAGGCCAGCGTCTCCCGTCAGGCCATCGACCGCTGGCGCAAGGAAACCCGCGAATTTGCGGAGTTGCTTCGCGACTTGGATCGCCGGTTGCCCCAGCTGGCCTAGAGCTCCAAAGTCTGGCCGGGCGTCGGAATGATCACCTCCGTGTGCGGGCAGACCCGTGGAATCTCGCGGGCGAACCACGCCACGGCCGGAGGATCGCCGTGGACGAGAACCGTCTTCCGCGGCTGCGCCCGCCGCGCGTAGTCCAGGAGCAAGTCGCGCGTGGCGTGCGCGCTCAAGGTGAAGGCGTCCACATGACACCGCCGCCGCACCGGCCGCTGGCGAGGATCGAGCACGACCTCATCGCCGTCCGCCGCGGCCCGTAACACCCCGGCCGGCGACTGGGGATCGGAGTAGCCGACGAAGAGACAGTAAGCCTTGGGGTTTTCGAGAATGCGCGGGGCCAGGATGTTGGAGAGGGTGTTTTCCGTCATCATGCCGCTGGAAATGGCGTAAACCGTGCGCGGGAGCACCGGCAATTTCGCGATGTCCTGCCCTCCGACCACCTCCATGGGCAGGCACTGCGCCAGCTTGAGATCGCTGTGGCGACGGGGCGCCTTCCCGCGCAGCCGGTCGGTCACCGCGGTAACCTTGGCGCTCAGACCACCGACGTAAAGCCCGAATCCACCGGGCAAGGTTCCGCTTTTTTTTGCCTCGTAGAGCAGGGCCAGCACTTCCTGGGTTTTACCGAGGGCAAAGACCGGCACCAGAACCGGCGCTCCTTCCTCCAAGGCGGCACGCAGACTGGCGATGAACCTCGCCTCCTCGGCCTTCCGCGTGAACCCCGGCGACACGGGGCTGTCGCCGCGGGTTGTCTCCATGATGAGCACATCAAGATTTTCCTCGGGAAATTTTGCCCCGCGCATCAGGGTCTGGTCCTCGAAATTGACATCGCCGGTGTAAAAAAACCGCCGACCCTCGGCGCGCAACAGCACCCCAACCGACCCGAGAATATGTCCGGCGTCGAAAAACTCGCAGGTCACCCCGCGCTCGTCGCTGGCCCGTTCGCCGGACAAATCGAACCGCGTATCGAGTGGGACGATCTGCCATTCCTCGGACAGGCGTTCGACCTCGCGGTGCGAGAACATGGGATAGTCCACCATCCCCGCCTCCTCGCGCTGCCGCAGCATGACGTTGACGGAGTTGTGCAGCATCACATCCGAGAGCGCCGCTGTGGCCTCGGTCATGAAGACAGGGCGGCCCGGCGCCTCCCGCATGGCCAGGGGCAGACATCCGACATGATCCTGGTGAGCATGGGTCAATACCATGGCATCAAACCCCCGCCCTTCCAGGCGCGCAAAATCCGGAGTCGCCGCCGCACCAACTTGCCGCGGGTGCATCCCGGCATCGAGCAAAACGCGGGCACCGGCGGCTTCGAAGAGATAGCAATTGGCCCCGATCTCCTCGGCGCGCGTCAGGTTGGTGAATTTCATAGGAGGTTCATCGGCCCAGCCATCCTACCACCCGTCCGAGGCGCCCGACAAAAATGCCGGCCACGAGCGCGATGACCACCGGCCCGGCAGGCAGATAGACCCGGCCACCGGCAAAGAGACCCAGCGCGGCCAGCAGGAAGAGCAAAAGGGCGAAGAACAACGCAACCAGCGCGGTGCGGTTCGTGCGCGCCGCTGGGGACACGGCGAGAAGGAGGGAGGAAAAGACCAAGAGCGGATTGAACCACCATCCGGGCTGAATGAAAAGCAACCCGTCACGCACCGCCGTCCATGATTGCGCCCACCATTCGACGGGTGTGAGCGGAGGCGTCCCCTCGCGCGCGACCCGGGCCACATCGGGCGTCGCCCGCGCCAGCACGAGCACATTCCCTTCCATCGGTGATTTTCCACCCTCCCGCTCATGCTTCTCAGCTGCAACCAAGAGGTCGTTCATCGTCATGGTCGAAATCGCCGCACCCGGCAGGAAGCAGGCCGCCCCGCCGGAATCGACGATCAGGTTTCCGTGCGGGCCGTTGATCCGGCCGGGCGCAACGGTGAGGTCCCGGGCGCGCCAGCCCTGGCTCGCGCTCCACGCCAGGACCAAAAACGAGGGCACCGCGCGCTCCGCATTGCGGCCCACCAGAAGCATCTCCTGCGGTCCGCCGTCGGTCCCTTCCGGAGGGGCGAGAAATCCGCGAACGAAGGCCGCAGGCCGGCCGACCAGCCCCGTCATTTCCGGCCACGTGGCGGGAGGTTCACCCCGGAGCGCCGTCCAACCGGACCCGGGAGGGTTTTCGGGTGCGTAGCCGCCAAAGACCGGCATGCCCCGCCCGGCCTCCAGCATGCGACGTGGCTCCTCCTGCAAACCCTCCACCCCGGCCGCTACGGCGCCAAGACTCGATGCGGCCCGCACGAAGAGCGCGGCGTCGAGCATGGCCATGCGGTTGGCCCCGGCCAATTCCGAGGCCTCCTCATCGTAAAGCACGAGAATGAGAGGAGGCACCGCGGCCGGCGTTCCGGCGTTGGCCGCCAACCAGGAGAGAAACGGTCCCTCGACGGCGGCGAACGTTCCGCGCGCTTCCTCCCGCCGTGCGCCCAGCACGATCAAGGTGAGCAGGACAACCAAGCCGATGACGGGTCCGGCTTTCACTTCAGCGCCTCCCCGCGCAGACTCTCGTAATGCGCCTGCAGCGCCGCGATGTGGCGCTCCGGACGAAATTTTTCCTGCCATACTTCCCGGGCCCGGCGCCCGAGGGACTGCACGCGGGCGCGGTCCTCGAGAAGACTGCTGACCGCATCCCGGAAGGCCTGTCGGCGGGCGAAGGGCACGCAGACGCCGGTCTCACCGTCGGTCAACCATTCGCGAATTCCTTCCGTGTCGAACGCCACCACGGGCTTGCCATAGGCCATGGCCGCCAGCCCGTCGAGACCGAGAGGCTCATTCCACAGCACGGGCATGATGACGATGGTGGCCTCGCGGTAGAGCATGGACCATTGCCCCGGCGTCGGTTCACCCACAATCCTCACCCGGTCGCCCAGACCTCGCCTCTGCACATGCGCCTCGAGCAATTTCTTCTCCCGGCCGCCCCCGGCGAAAACCAGCTGCACATCACGCGGAAGTTCTCGCGCCATCCGCACCACCATCCACATCCCCTTGTGCCCAAGCAGGCCGCCAACATGGAGAATGCTGCGCATCGAGGAACCAGCGACTCGGGAACTGATCGGTGGCGCGGCGTAGGGCGGCAACTGCACCACGCGGTTCTCGGGCACGCCGTTGGCCAGCAACTGACGACGTAGGGTCGGGCTCATGACCTGCAGCGCATGCACCGACTGCAGGGCGGCCAGACTGCGGCTGACAGCGCGATAACGAACCAGATTGACTGCGGGGTTCCGCGATCCGCACCCTCGCAGCAGGTGAGCCGCGCAGCAGCCCGGGCCATGCGCGCGCGCGCACAATTGCGCTGGCCGAGCGAGAGTCAGCCGGCGACCCGAGCAGTAAAAATCATGGTTGTGGATGAACCGCACCGTCGGTCGGCGCGCGGCCAGCCAGCCGTCGAGAAGCGTGTTCCCCACCCCGTGCAATTGGACCACATCCGGATTGAAATCCTCGAGGATCGCCTCCAAACGCAGAGCCTGACGGTCGCGGGGCATGAGCCGTTCGTCCAGATCGTCGTAGATGTAGCCCGTGCCTTCGAATTGCCCCCCTTCCCGCCCGTGCACGAGGGCCACCTCCTGACCGGCCGCACGCAAGCGCCGCGCTGTGTCGATGACCAGGCGGTTCATTCCTCCACCGAGCGGGACGGCAGAGCGATTGAAAAAAAGAATACGCATGGGTCAGCCTTGGCCGGAGAGCAAACTGCGGGCATGGACGCGGGCCGACCCGCTGTCCTGTCCGCCCAGCATGCGGGCCAATTCGGCCACACGATCATCCCCGTCGAGAAGGCCTACGGTCGTCGTCGTGCGCGCCCCGTCATAATCCTTCCGCACGACAAACTGCCGCTGCGCGGCGGCGGCGACCTGCGGGAGATGGGTGATGCACAGCACTTGATGGGCCCCGGCCAGCGCCCGCATTTTCTGCCCGACCTTGACCGCAATCTCGCCGCCGATATTCGCGTCAATCTCGTCAAAGACCAGGAGCGGCACGCCGTCCTGTCCGGCCAGGACGGACTTGAGTGCGAGCATGACCCGGGAAATTTCTCCACTGGAGGCGATGGCGCGCAACGGCTTGGCCGCCTCGCCCGGATTGGGGGCAAACTCGAAATCGGCCAGCTCCGCCCCGCCGCTCCGGCGCTCACGCAACGCCTCGAGCCGGACCTCGAACCCGGCCCGGAGAAAACCCAACTCGCGCAATTCTGCGGTCACCGCCTTGGCCAGGCGCGGCGCGGCCTTGACTCGCGTGGCGGACAGTTTGCCGGCCAGCCTCGCCTCGTCCGCCGCGGCGGCCGCGAGTTTTTTCGCCAACTCCTCCAAGCGCTCGCCGCGGCTTTCGATCTCCGCCAAATCGCTCATCGCCTGCTCACCGCGGGCCATGACCTCCTCGATGGTTCCGCCGTATTTGCGCTTGAGCGACTGGAGCACGTCGGATCGTTCCTCCAAGTCCTTCACGCCTGCGGGGTCGGACTCAAGGCCGTCGGCATAGCGACGGCTCTCCGACTCAAGCTCGGCCAACTGCTCTGCCACCGCCTCAACAGACTCGGCCAGCGAACCGGCCGACGGATCAAGGCGCGAAAGTTCACGCACTGCCTTCACCGCCTCGGCCAGCGCGAGGCGGAGACCGCCCTCGCCGTCACTCCCCAGAGCGGATTGCAACTGGGAAGAAAGTTCCATCAGGCGAAGGCGATTGCCGGCCGCGCGCAAACGTGCGCTCAGTTCTTCCTCCTCGCCTGGCCGCAGCCGGGCTCCGGAAATTTCCGCCGACGCGTGCGCCAGCATTTCGCGTCGAAGGGTGGTCTCCTGCTCGCGAGCCCTCAATTCCTCTGCCTCGGCCGCCAACCGCTGATATTCCCGATGAATCGCGGCAAATTCAGCCGCGACCGGCCCGGCGCCGGCAAAGGCATCGAGCACAGCCGTCTGCGCCTCGCGGGCGAAAAGCGATTGGTGGTCGTGGGGTCCGTGCAAGTCGACCAACCGGTCGCCGAGGGCCTTGAGCGCCGCCAGCGTGCAGGGCGAACCATTGAGGAACTGCCGTCCACCCCCGGCGGCGGAAAGCGACCGCTTGAGCAGAAGCTGTCCGTCGGCGCAGGGCTCGGACCCGTGCTCCTCCAGCCACGCATCAAGCGGAGCCGCATCCGCCACCTCGAAAACAGCCTCAACCGTGCAGGCGTCGGCCCCGGA
This sequence comes from Chthoniobacterales bacterium, assembly GCA_049315725.1. GTDB lineage: Bacteria > Verrucomicrobiota > Verrucomicrobiia > Chthoniobacterales > JACTMZ01 > JACTMZ01. The sequence continues at coordinate 7,648 of JBMOJP010000039.1, forward strand.
ACGAATCAGTGCTTTGTCCGCCCGCTCCCCGAGCAGGAGTTGCAGCGCGCCAATGAGGATCGATTTGCCCGCCCCGGTCTCGCCGGTGATGGCGACGAGTCCGGGCCCGGGCTGCCAGGTCAGGTCCTCGACCAGGGCGAGGTTGCGAATGCGTAGGGAAGCCAGCGTTGCGAGCACGGGGCGGATTATGCAAGTGTGGCGGTTTCAAGTCATGGCCGAACTTGCGCTTACCTTTCTTGGCACCGGAACCTCCCAGGGGGTGCCCTTCGTGGCCTGTGATTGCGACGTCTGCCAATCCGAGGATTCCCGCGATCAGCGGCTGCGGTCCTCCATCCTGGTTGAGGCTGAGGATGTGACTTTTCTGGTCGACACCACGCCCGACCTCCGCGCCCAGGCCCTGCGGCATCGAATTCGCCGCCTCGACGCCGCGATCTTCACCCATTCCCACACCGACCACGTGGCCGGATTCGACGACCTGCGCCGTTTTTGCGAGTTGACCGGACGGCCCATGCCGGTCTACGCCTCGCCCCACACCATGGCCGACCTGCGCCGCATGTTCTACTACGCCTTCGACGGGCAGCACGCTTTTCGCAATTACGTCCAACCCGAACCGCACGAGGTCAGCGCCCCGTTTAGCCTCGGCAGCGTGGAAATCATCCCCGCCGAGGTGCCGCACGGTCGCATGATCGTTTACGGCTACATCTTCGCCCGCCGCGGACGCAAACTGGCCGCCTACTTCAGCGACTGCCACCATGTGCCTCCGGACGTGATCGAACAAATTCGCAAGATCCCCGTGCTGATCATCGACGCGCTTCGTCACGAGCCTCATCCATCGCACCTCTCGCTCAGTCAGGCGCTGGCCGTGGCGGCCGAGACCGGAGCGCAGCGCACGTGGCTGACCCATATCGGACACGATCTCGGCCACGAGGCCACCGAGAAACTTCTCCCGCCGGGCGTCCGGCTCGCTTATGACGGCCTGCGTGTGGACATTTAGCCTCGTCTGCGCGCTGGCCCTGGGCTCCGCCCGGTCGGCCCGGGCCGACCCGCCGCGCCCCACGCGCGAGGCGGCCGCCACCCTCGTGATCTTCAATGTGCTGGATCCCGAATCCCGTGAACTCGCCAACTATTACGCCGAGCGTCGTGGCATCCCCCCGGATCAGGTCATCGGCGTCGCTTCGCCGCTCAAGGAGGAAATCTCGCGCGAGGAATATGAAGACACGATCGAGGTTCCGTTGCGCAGCCGGTTCGAGCGCAGCGGCTGGTGGGACGTGCGGAAGGACCTGGCGGGACAGAACGAAATTGCGGAGAGCCGCATTCGCTTCGTCGCCCTCATGAGGGGCATCCCACTGAAAATCAAATCCGTCATCCAACCCCCCGCGCCTGATCAGCCCGCCCCCCCACGGCCGAACGGCGGTGACCCGATCCGCGGGCACGATGAGGCCTCGGTGGATTCGGAGCTCTCCGCCCTCGGAGCCTTCAGCAAGGACAACTTCGGCATCATCAACAACCCCTACTACCGCCGTTTCACCCCGATCATCGAATCCTCCGTCACCGCCGGATTGCTCCTGGTCTGCCGGCTTGACGCTCCCACGGCTGACACGGTCCGAAGAATGATTGACGACAGCCTCGAGGCCGAGCGCAGCGGTCTCTACGGATGGGCCTACATCGACCGACGAAGCATCCCGGAGGAGAATTACCGCGAGGGGGATGATTGGTTGCAAACCGCGGCCACGGATTGCTGGAACGAAGGCATACCGGTCATTCTGGACAACGTGCCGGCGGTTTTTCCCTCCGGGTTTCCCGTAACCGACGCCGCCCTTTACTACGGCTGGTATGACTGGGCCATCTCCGGGGCCATGATCACCCCGGCCCCGAAATTCCGCCGCGGGGCCGTGGCCGTGCACATTCACTCGTTCAGCGCGAATACCCTGCGCGATCCCGTGATGAACTGGGTCGCCCCGCTGATCACCCGCGGCGCGGCGGCCAGCTTGGGCAATGTTTACGAACCCTACCTCGACCTGACCGTTCACCTTGATGTCTTCAACGACCGATTGCTCAAGGGCTTCACTCTGGCCGAGAGCGCCTATTCCGGACTGAAGGTTCTGTCCTGGATGGGGGTCGTGGTCGGCGACCCTCTTTACCGGCCGTTTGGCAACTCGCATGCCGCGGACTGGCGACGGGAACCGACCGAAGAAAGCGCACCCTGGGTCACGCTCGGCAATGAACTGCGCAAGGGCTCACGCAGCGGAGTCAGCCAGACGCTTTACGTGGCCAAGCTGGCCCGCGAGACGAACACGGGGCTCGTCTACGAGGCCCTCGGCCTGCTGCAAAGTTTTTACGGGGAACCACGGGAGGCCATGGCCTCACTCGAGTCAGCCGGTTCCCTCTACCGCCAGCCGGCCGAGGCTTTCCGCACGGTGATCGAGCGAGTCCGCATCCTTCAAGCCATCGGCGACAAAAGTGCGGCCCTCAAACTCATCGATCGCACGGCCCAGCGCGAGCAACCGCCGGACCGGGCCAAGTTGCTGGCCGACTTGCGCAATGAAATCTCGCCGCCGCCTCCCACGCCCGGTGCATCGCCTCCCAAACCATGAGCAAGATCCTCCGCACCTACCGCGAGGCATTATCGGCTGACCGGTCGCTCCGTGTGCAGGAAAGGGACGAGCCAGCCGATGAACTCGCCTGGCAGGCGCGGTGGTTCTCCGGTGCATGCGGCCGGGACTTCACCAGCAATTCGGGCGAGAAAGTCGTCATCCGCGACTTTGGCGAATGGAACCGCGAAGCCGGACCGGATTTTGTGCGATGCTCTGTTCGTGTGGCCGACCGCGAGCGTCACGGAGCGATCGAGGTGGATCTCGACGCCGCGGGATGGGAGCAGCACCGGCACGCGGTCAACCCCGACTATGAAAACGTGGTCCTCCATGTCGTGGTCCGCCGACCAACCAAGCCGCATTTTTCGCGCACGGCCCGTCACCGCGAAGTGCCGCAGGTGTGTCTGGCCGACGGACAGAGGGCGGAGGATGTCTGGAGTGCCACCGCCCCCGCGAGACCCGGACGTTGCTCGGCGCCGCTGCGCGAGCTTCCGAGCGACCAACTGACCGAGTTGCTCAAGGTCGCGGCGCGGCGACGCCTCGAACGCAAGGGCGCCGTGCTCGACACCATGATCGCCGCCCGCGGAGCGGATGCGGCGCTTTACGAGGCCGTGGCCGCGACGCTCGGTTACAAAAACAACAAACTTCCCTTCCAACTCCTCGCCCAGCGCGTTCCCTGGCGTGAGGCCGCGCGGCCACGCGGCGAAGCTTTGCTTTTTGGCCTCGCCGGCTTTCTCGACAAACCCGAGCCACCCGCCGGGGCGCCGCGACAATACGCCGCCGATCTGTGGGCCGCCTGGTGGAAAGAAAGGGCCGCTCGCACCGCCGCCATCCTTCCCTCCAACTCATGGCGGCTGGCGGGACAGCGCCCCGCCAATCACCCGCTGCGGCGACTCGGAGCCCTCGCCGCCGTGGCCCGCCAGTGGCGGCAGATCCGGCCGGCCCTCGAGGCCGGCAACGAAGCCAGGCTACAGGCCGTCCTTGGTCGGCTCACACACCCGTTTTGGTCGTTCCACACCACCTGGCGAAGCCCGCACCGCCCCGCGCCGCTCGCTCTGCTTGGTCCGGATCGGATCCGGGAAATTTTCGCCAATATCGCCCTTCCGCTCGCCCTGGCCCGCGGCATCAGCCCGGCATGGGAGGACTTTCCGTCGGGTCCCTCCAACACAGCGCTGCGGGTCGTCTCGGCCAGATTGTTCGGCGGACCGCTCCCCCGCACGCTGCCCCGGCGCCTGTTTGTCGATCAGGGCCTCCTGCAAATCTATGCTGACTTCTGCCTGCGCGATCATGGGGAATGCGCCCATTGCCGGTTTCCCGCGCTGGTCACGCGACTAACGTGACCTCGGCGGGAGACTGCTCGGTCCGCCCTGCACCATCCCTGTGGCGGCGATGGCCCCGGCGTTGATCATCGGATTGACCGGACGCCCCGTCTCGGGATGCAGGCTGATCGAGTTGAAGGCCTCCCCGCTCGGCTCCGCCACCAATTTGGCCAGCACCTCGGGGCGTGTGTTGTCCTTCAGAGCCAACCCGTAAAGGAAGGTTTTGGAGATGGACTAGATGGTGAAAAGCTGACGCGTGTCGCCCACCTCGTAAACCTTGCCGTCCACCGTGGCCAGCGTGGTGCCGAAGTGCGCCGGATCGGCTTTGGCCAGTTGCGGAATGTAGTCCGGCAACTCACCGGCATGGTTGTCCTGAAAGAGCGCGTGGATCTCCTCGAGGGTCAATCAGCGATTTGACGGACATGGCAGGAGCAACGGCAAAGATTCGCATGCCGATCAGGCTGCTCCGTGTAAAGCCTCTCCTCCGCATCAACCGCTTGACCACACCCCGGGTCAAAATACGCTGCAGTCATGTCCCTTCGTCTCGGCGTCAACATCGACCACGCGGCCACGCTGCGTCAGGCCCGCTACGCCCGGGATCCGGGGAGCATTCTCGTCGAACCGGATCCGGTGGCCGCAGCCCTGGCGGCTGCGGAAGCCGGGGCCGATGGCATCACGGCACACCTGCGCGAGGATCGGCGTCACATCCAAGATGACGACATCTTCCGGCTGCGGGCCAAACTCGATCTGCCACTCAACCTCGAAATGGGCAACACGCCCGGCATTGTGGCCCTCGCGCGGCAGGTCCGGCCGCACGCGGCATGTCTCGTGCCGGAGCGCCGGCAGGAAGTATCGACCGAGGGCGGCCTCGATTGTCTCAGCCACCGCGAGGCGCTGCACCACACCATCAGCGAACTCCACGACGCCGGAATCATCGTCAGCCTGTTCATTGATCCCGACCCCCGCCAAATCGAGACCGCCGCCGCCCTGCGTGCTGAGTATATCGAACTGCACACCGGAGCTTTCGCCCATGCCACCGGGACCAGCCGTGCGACGGAACTCCAGAAACTGGCCGAAAGCGCACGGCAGGCCCACGACCTCGGCCTCCGCGTCAACGCCGGCCACGGCCTCAACTTCGACAACACGAGGGAGCTTTTCGCCGTTCCCCATCTCGAGGAACTGAACATCGGTCACGCCATCATCTCCCGTGCGCTGTTCACCGGCCTGGCTGCAGCGGTGGCGGCGATGAAGGCCATCTGCAACGAATACGCCGGCTGAACGATCAGGCCACTGTGGCCGCGTCAACGTCCCGCGCAATCTGGTCCCGCAAGGCCTCGATGGAGGCAAACTTCTCCTCCGCACGCACAAACCGTAGAAACTCGACCTCGACTTCCGTCCCGTAAAGATCACCCTCGAAATCAATCAGGTGAGCCTCAAGCACACGCTCCGCTTCAGCAGACACGGTGGGGCGAACTCCCAGATTGACGACGGCGCGAAACTCGCTGTCCCCCGCCCGCACCGAGCCGGCATAAACGCCATCGGGCGGAAGCTGCAGTCCGTCCGGATCGATGTTCGCCGTGGGGAAACCAAGCTTGCGGCCGAGTTGACGACCGGGCACCACCGGACCGAGCACGGCATACGGGCGTCCCAGCGCCTCGGACGCGAAGGCCAAATCCCCACGGGCCACGGCCAGACGGATGGCCGTGCTGGAAATGATCTCGCCGGCGTGCCGAACGGGGGCGATGCCATCAACCTCGAAGCCGCCGGACGTCCCCAGCTTCTGGAGCAACGCGACATCACCGGTCCGTCCGCGGCCGAAGCGCCACTCGGCCCCGACGCAGATTCCGCCCAGCGGGCGGCAGGAAGCCTGCAACTCGGCGACAAACTGCTCCGCCGTCTGGATCGCTCGCGCCTCCGCGAAGGGCAGCACAGCCAGATGCGTCACGCCCAAGCGCGCGAGCAATTGCTCCTTATGCCGCGGAGTGCTCAAACGTTTGGGCGGCTCGACCCGCTGAAAAAACATCATGGGATGCGGCTCAAACGTCATGACCACGGCCGTGCCGCCGCGGCGGGCGGCATCCGCCTGGGCCTCGGCAATGAGGGCCTGATGCCCGCGGTGGACCCCGTCAAAAATTCCCACCGCGAGGAAAACCGGACCAGGCAGCCCCGCAAGTGACCCCAAATCGTGGAGGATTTCCATCGCCGGACGGTCAGACCCCGCGCAGGCGGGAAACTTCCGGCAGGCTCATGACCCGCTGCCTGACCTGCTCGAAAGGCAGCGTGCGCAATTCCTCCACGGTCAGCGCGCCCTCCGCCCGGAATTTTCCGGAGGCCGTCCGCCGCAAAGCCTTCAAGTGCGCCCCGCAGCCGAGGATTTCGCCGATATCGTAAGCATAGGTCCGGACGTAAAAGCCCTTGCTGCAAACCACCCGGAACTCCACTTCGGGGAGCGCCACGGACAGAATTTCGTGACCGTAAACGTGGACCAACCGGGGCTCGCGCTCGATCGTTTTACCCTGCCGCGCCAGCTTGTAGAGCGGCACGCCGTCTTTTTTGATGGCCGAAACCATCGGCGGGATCTGGTAAAAATCCCCCGTGAACCGGTCGAAGGCCTCCTCAATCTGCTCCCGCGTCATCTCCGGCACCGGCTTCTCCTCGACCAGGGTGCCGTCCGCATCCTGGCTCGAAGTCGTCTGCCCGAGGCGGATCGTCCCGGCGTATTCCTTGTCCTCGCTCATGAGGAGATCCTGGATCTTGGTCCCCCGGCCGATCGTGAGGATGAGCAGACCCGTGGCCAACGGATCAAGCGTGCCGCAGTGGCCCACCTTGCGCGTGTCGAGCGCCCGACGCGTGATCGCCACCACATCGTGCGAGGTCATCCCGGGTGCCTTGTCCACCAGGAGGACACCGTCAATCGTGGCTTCGTATTTCATGACAAATGGCCTCCAAAACTTTTTCCTCGGCTGCTTCGAGCGGACCGGTCAGCCGGGCTCCAGCAGCCATGGGATGACCCCCGCCGCCAAACATGGCGCAAATTTTGCAGACGTCGTTGCGCCGGTCTTTCGAGCGCAGACTGACCCGGACCTTGTTCTCCGGCAGTTCCTCGAAAAACGCCGCGACCTCCACGCCCTCAACGGCCCGCAGATGATCGATCAGGCCCTCGTTATCCTCGGGGAGGACACCCAGGCGCTGCGCGGTTGCAAGGGAGAGGCTGAAACTGGCCAAGCGATCCGCACAATGGAACCGCGCGGAGTTGAGCAGGGCCTTGAGCAACTCCAGGCGGCGGCGCGGATGGCTGTCATACATCCGGCAGGAAAGTCCCGACACGTCCACCCCTCGCTCGACCAACTCGGCGACCAACCGGAAGGTGTGCGGGGTGGTTTTATCGTATTGAAAGGACCCGGTGTCGGTCGAGATGGCGGCGAAAAGATTTCCCGCCATCGCCGGGGTGATCTCCGCCCCGACCATGGTGAAGTAATCAAAAAGAATCTGCCCGGTGGCCGGCGCGGTCGCGTCGATGTAGTTGAGGTCACCGTAGAGGTGGTTGCTCACGTGGTGATCCATGTTGATCCAACACCCCACCCGCCCGGCGCCCTGCAGCACGCGCCCGAGACGCTCCTTGGTCGACGTGTCGAGGGCGAGAAACACATCGAAGTCCTCCGTCCCTGACTCCGGGGGCCGCATGACCAGACTGTTCTCGGGCAGATAGCGGAATTTTTCGGTCATGCCCTCGTCGTTCCAGACCGTCACCTGTTTGCCCAACGCGCGCAGGTGCAAGGCCATGGCAATGGTGCAGCCGTAAGCATCACCATCGGGACGCACGTGACTGGCTACGCCGATGCGTTTGGCTCCGGCCAGGGTGTCCCGGATTTGCTCGAAGGTGGCGTTGGGGGACTTGCTCATGGCTCCTCCGCGGGCTCGTTGACCTCGAGCTCATTCAGAATGTCGAGCACCCGCGTGCCTCGCTCGAGCGACTCGTCGAGCCGGAAGCTGAGATGCGGCGTGAATTTGAGCACCACGCGCTTGGCACATTCGGCCTGCAACAACGGACGCTTGAGCTCGAGGCGCTCCAACGCCTGTTTCTGCTGCGCGGCCGTGCCAAGCACACCGACATGGACGGATGCATTCCGCAGATCCGGGGAGACGTCCACGGCCGTGACGGTGATCAACCCGCCATCGGAGGGAATCTCGCGCAGAATGACCACACTCAGTTCACGTTTGAGAATTTCGGCCACCCGGGCCATACGGTGTTTCATGGCATGCTGGGCCGCGCGCGTGCGGCCGCCGGATTATTCGAGTTTCTGCGCCACCTTCTCGAGCGTGTAACACTCGATGATGTCGCCCGGCTCGTATTCGGAAAAATCTCCCAGCTTGATGCCGCACTCGAAGCCGTTGCGAACCTCTTTCACGTCGTCCTTGAACCGGCGAAGGGTCGAGATGCCGCCATCGTAAATCGGCTGCTTGCGGCGCACCACGCGGGCACGCGCCGTGCGGGCGATGCGTCCGTCCGTCACCATGCACCCTGCGACTATACCGCGGGTCAGGTCGAAGACCTGGCGCACTTCGGCATGACCAATGACCGCCTCGCGCAATTCCGGGTCGAGCAGGCCGGCCATGGCCTCTTTGATCTGGTCGATCAACTCGTAAATGATGCTGTAAAGTTTGATCTGCACGCCCTCGCGCTTGGCGGCGGTGGCGGCGCTGTTCTCCACCTTGACTCCGAATCCGACGACAATGGCATCCGAGGCGGTGGCCAGCAGAATATCCGATTCGCTGATCGGCCCGACGGCGGCGTGGATAATTTGGAGATCGATCTGCTTGGCCTTGATTTCGCCCAGGGCCTGCAGGAGCGCTTCGAGCGAGCCCTGCACGTCCGCCTTGAGCACGACCTGCAAGGACTTGCGCTGGTTATCGGCCAGATTATCGAAAAGGCTTTCGAGCGTGGCGCGCTGCGGGGCGGCCAGCTTGGTCGTCCGCTGCGCAGCCTGGCGCTCTTCGCTGAGCACGCGGGCCGAACGTTCGGAATCCATGACCATGAGTTCGTCACCCGCCTTGGGCAGGCCATCGAATCCGAGAACTTTCACCGGCGTGGCCGGCCCGGCTTCCTTGACCGGCTTGCCCAGATCGTTGATGAGAGACTTTACCTTGCCCCACTGCACGCCGCAGAGGAAGGCTTGCCCGACTTTCAGCGTGCCCATCTTCACGATGACCGTGGCCGTGGGACCACGACCGGCTTCCATCTCGGCCTCGATGATGGTCGCCCGGGCGGGCACTTTCGGACTGCTTTTCAATTCCAAAACCTCGGCCTGCAAACTCATCATTTCCAGGAGCTGATCAATGCCGGTGCCCTTGGTCGCGGAGACGGGACACACGATGGTCGAACCACCCCAGTCTTCGGGCACGAGCTCATGCTCCTGCAGTTGCTGCTTCACTCGGTCCACGTTGGCCGTGGCGAGATCGACTTTGTTGATCGCGACAATGATGGTGACTCCCGCGGCCTTGGCGTGACTGATGGCCTCCTCCGTTTGGGGCATGATGCCGTCGTCGGCGGCCACCACGAGGACGACAATATCGGTGACGTTGGCCCCGCGGGCGCGCATCGCGGTGAAGGCGGCATGGCCCGGAGTGTCGAGAAACGTGATGCGGTGGTTCTTGTGATCCACCGAATAGGCGGCGATGTGCTGCGTGATGCCACCCGCCTCGCCCGCCGCCACCCGCGCCTTGCGGATGTAATCCATCAGCGAAGTTTTGCCGTGGTCGACATGGCCCATGAAAGTGATGACGGGCGGACGCGGGGCGAGGTCGTCGGTCTGGACCTCGATTTCGGGGGCTGCCGGTGGAGCTACGACGGGTTCGGGCCGGTGGACGCCGGAGCCAGTCTGGCGCTTGTCTTTCTCAAAAACAAATCCGTGCTTCTCGCAGACATCCGAAGCCACGTTCGGATCAATCGTTTGGTTGAGCGTGGCGAAAATGTTTGCCTCCATCAGGTCCTTGATGACCTGGAAAGGCCGCAGCCCGAGGGCGGTGGCCAGATCTTTGACTACGATGGGCGGCTTGATGTTGATGATCTTCCGCCCGTCCTCCGTCATGGTCGGTTCAGCCGATTCAGCTTCGACGGTGGGCCCGTCCTCGACGACGGGAACCTCCACCGGCTCGGGGGCAGGCGGGGATTTTTTCTTCGAGGGCTTGTCGATGAGCGAAACCACCTCGACCGGCGCCTTGGGGGCTGGCTTGGGCGGGGCGGCCTCCTCCGGCTTTTTTGCCGCCACCCGGGAACGCGACGCAACCCCCGCCGCCTTCCCAGCCGGCTTGGCGGGATTTTTTTTCGTTACTGTGGCTTTTCCGGGCATGCTTGATTCCTAGGATGAGACGGCGGCGGGGGCGGCGTCCTTTTTCACTTCCAACCCACGGGCTTTGTCCAAAATTTCCGCAGCCCGGGCCTCGTCCACGCCGATGATGCCGACCAGATCCGCGACCTCAACACCGCCGACCACCAGGTCCTGCGGGCTGAGGATGCCGCCGTTGACCAACTTCGCCGCGGTGGCCTCATCGAGGCCGAGTTGCGTGATGAATGCTTCGGTCGCGTTGCTGACCTGGTTTTCAAAGGCCTGCTCCTTCGTGGCATCCCGCTCAATGTCGACTTCCCATCCGGTCAGCTTCGCGGTGAGGCGGGCATTCTGGCCTTTCTTGCCGATGGCGATGGAAAGTTGGTCCTCATCAACCGTGACCCGGACCCGCTTCTCGGCCTCGTTGATCTCGATCGATTTGATCTTGGCCGGCTTGAGCGCCTCCACGACGAATTCCTTCGCGTCGTCGCTCCACTTGATGATGTCGACTTTCTCGTTGTTGAGTTCGCGAACGATGTTCTTGACCCGGGCACCGCGCATGCCGACGCACGCACCCACGGGGTCCACCTTGCTGTCGCCGCTGGCCACCGCGACTTTCGTCCGGATGCCGGCTTCGCGGGCGATGCCCTTCAATTGCACCGTGCCGTCGGCGATCTCGCTGACCTCCAACTGGAAAAGTTTGCGGACAAAATTCGGGTGACTCCGCGAGAGAATGATCTGCGGGCCATCCTTGCCGTTTTCCACCGCGACGACGTAGGCACGCAGGCGGTCGCCCACGCTGTAATCCTCGGTGACGACGCGCTCGCGCGCGGGCATGACGGCCTCAAATTTGCCGAGGTCGATGATCACGTCGCTTTTGACGAAGCGCCGCACCGTGCCGCTGACAATGTCCCCGGCCCGGTCCTTGAACTCCTCGTAAATCCGTTCCTTCTCGACGCGGCGGATGCTCGACATGATGGCGTTGCGGGCCACCCCGGCGGCGATGCGGCCGAAGGCCGCGGGCTCCACCTCGACTTCGACGCTGTCCCCCACCTGCACCCCGGGCTTCAAGACTTGAGCGCGGGCCAGAAGGATTTCTTCCTGGGGATTGGTCACCTTCTCGACCACCAGCACATTGGCCACCCCGCGGATTTTGCCGGTTTTCGGGCTGATCTCGACCCGCAGTTCGCGGGTGTAGCCGCCGAAGCCCTTGCCCGCAGCCTTGATGATCGCCTCTTGCATAGCCTGCAGCAGGGTGTCGCGTTCGATGCCGCGCTCCCGCTCCAGATACTCCAGCATGGTTAGAAGTTCGTTACTCATAGTCGTCAGTTTTAAGGATAAAAAAAAGTGGGCGTAAACCCACTTTTCGTCAGAAAAGGTTTCGGGGAATATGCGGGAACCCTGTTTCGCTGTCAAGGCGCGCGAAACTCCGACCGCCCTGCGGGGTTTGACCCCACGCGCATCCCCCAACCATGAAAAAGCTCCTCCTGCTCCTTGCCGTCCTTGCAGGCTCTTTTTGCGAGGACGCCAACGCCCAAAACGGCGTTCTCGACCTCACCGACCTCGACAACTACGCCAACCAGCCCATCCCCGCCTACATCACCCGCAACAACACCCCGCCCGGCAATGCCCTCACCGACCCCGGGGCCACGCTGGGCCGCGTGCTTTTCTACGACAAACGGCTCTCGCGCAATGACACCATCAGCTGTGCTTCCTGCCACCAGCAGGCCCATGCCTTCGCCGACGCCGCCGTGGCCAGCACCGGCGTGAGCGGCACCACCGGACGGCATTCCATGCGGCTGATCAATACCCGCTTCAGCCAGGAAGCGCGCTTTTTCTGGGACGAGCGCGCCACCAGCCTGGAAAACCAGACGACCCAGCCGGTCAAGGATCACGCCGAAATGGGGTTCAGCGGCGCGAGCGGCGATCCGGCCTTCTCCGACCTCGTGACCAAGCTCTCCGCCCTCGCTGACTACCGCGTGCTTTTCGCCATGACCTTCGGCGACGCCGCGATCAATGAGGACCGTATCCAGCGCGCCATTTCGCAATTCGTGCGCAGCATCCAGTCCTTCGACTCGAAATACGACGCGGGCCGAACCAACACGCCGGACAACCTGAGTTTCACCAACTTCACCGCGGCGGAGAATGCAGGCAAGGCCCTCTTCCTGGCGGCACCGCCCGCCGGCGCGGGTTGCGCCGGATGCCACCGTCCGCCGGAGTTCGAAATCGACCCCAACAGCCGCAACAACGGCCTGACCAATTCCATCGCCGGCGGGACCGACCTGCTCAACACCCGCTCCCCCACCCTGCGTGACCTTGTCCGCACCAACGGCCAGGTCAACGGCGGCTTCATGCACACCGGCGCCTTCGCGACCCTCGGCGCAGTCATTGACCATTACAACCTCATCCCCGGCGACAACACCAATCTCGATCCACGGCTCCGCCGCCCCGGCGGGCAGGTGCAAAGTCTGAACCTGACCCCGACCCAGCGCACCAACCTCGTGGCCTTCCTCGCCACCCTCGCCGGCACCGCCGTTTACACCGACGCCCGCTGGTCGAATCCCTTCAACGCCGCAGGAAGCATCGACCTCATTATTCTTCCCGCCTCCGCCGTCACCTTCACCGAAAACACCAACGGCACCGCCACCCTCACCTGCCAGGCCGCCCCCAACCTCACCTACACGCTCCAGGGTTCGACCAACCTTTCAAGCTGGACCAACGTCGCAAGCATCGTCTCCAGCGCCCAAGGCCGCATCACCCGCAACGTCCCCAACTCCGGCAACGCCTTCTACCGCTTCACCTTCGCACCACCCAGCCCCTGAATGCCGGGCCGAAGAAAACCTCCACCACTGCGCCTGGAAAAATCAATGCGCGGTGCAGGGTTCGAACCTGCGACATCCTGCGTGTGAAGCAGGCGCTCTACCACTGAGCTAACCGCGCGGGAGCGTTTCTTTTGCCACGGTCGCCGCAGCGCGTCAATCTCGCGAGCGTCACGGGCAGCGGCCCGCTGAGGCCAGCGGGCCCTACCGGGGAGGAGGTCAGGCGTTGAGCCGGACGACGCACTCGATCTCGACAGCCATGTTCATCAACTGGGCGCCGACGGTCGTGCGGGCCGGAAACTCCTCGGTGAAGAAGGTGGTGTAGACCTTGTTCATCTCGGCGAAATTTTTCTCGGTCAACTGGGCGAGGAAAACCCGGCAACTGACCACGTCGCTCAAGGTCGCGCCGGCCGCCTCGACCACGCACTTCATGTTCTCCAGCACGAGGCGCGTCTGCTCGCCCACGGGCCCGTCGCTCATTTTCCCCGTGGCCGGGTCCATCGGGGTCATCCCGGAGACAAAAAGAAAACGTCCGCTGGCTTCAACGGCGAGGGAATAGGGCCCAAGGGCGGAGGGGCCTCCGGGAACGGTGGTGATACAGTGACGCATAAGGCGCTTCTTTTCGCGGGTTGGGCCGCACACGGGCAAGCAGGAAATGATCCGTCAGCGCGCGCTGCGGGGCCCGCCTGACGCGGCGGCCCGGAGGGCGGCGACTTCGCGGGGCAACAATTCCCGCCAGGCCCCGCGGGGCAGGCGCCCGAGTTTGAGCGGCCCGAGGCGCGTGCGGGTGAGCCGTTTCACCTTGTAATCGAGGGCGGCGAACATACGCCGGATCTGGCGGTTGATGCCTTGGGTGAGAACGACGCGCAGGTTGTTGCCCCCCTCCATGTGGACGTGCGCGGCCCGGGCCCGGCCCTCCTCGAGATAAATGCCCTTGAGCAGCTTCGGCACGAGGGCGGCGTCGAACGAACGGTCGAGGATCACTTCGTATTCTTTTTCAATGTGACGCGACGGATGCGTCAGGGTTTGGGCCAGCGCCCCGTCATTGGTCATCAAAAGCAGTCCCTCGCTCTCGGCATCCAAACGTCCGACGTGCGGCAGCGTGGCCGCTTCCCGCGGCAGCAGCGCGTAGATCGTCGACTTGCCGCCCTGCGACTGGCGCGAGGTCAGGAGGCCGGCCGGTTTGTGCACGAGGAGGTAGCGGGTGGCCTCGGGCTTGACCAGACGGCCCCGGGCTTTCACCGCATCACCCGGCTGGACCAAGGTGGCCAGATCTTGCACCGAGCGCCCGTTGATCCGCACGCCCCCGCCGAGGATGATCTCCTCGCAAGCGCGCCGGGACCCCAGGCCGCAGAGGGCGAGGTAGCGGTTGAGGCGCATGGATTGATTCATAACAAAACAGGCGGCCGCAGCCGCCTGTCGGTATTTCCGCGGACCGCGGCGCGATTGGTTAGTCCTCCGGCTTGGTTTTTTTCAGGCCGATGACGCTTTGGTCGTCTTTGAACTGGCCGCGTTTTTTGAGCAACTCCACGCGCTCAAATCGTTTAAGCACGTTGCGCTTCGCCTTGATCGCGCCCTGCCCTTTCAAACTGCTGTGCTGACTCATAGGGCGGGGACAATAGCGGTCGGAAGGCGCCGTGCCAACCAAAACCG
>JBMOJP010000040.1:0-21970 GCA_049315725.1 Chthoniobacterales bacterium
GTAGTTCTTCGGCATGTCCGGGTAGTAGTAGCTCTTGCGGTCGAACTTGCAGACCCCGGCGATGTCGCAGTCGAGCATGAGGCCGCTGAGAATGGTCAGACGCAGCGCCTCCTCGTTCATGACCGGAAGAGCCCCGGGCAGGCCGAGGCAGGTCGGGCAGGTGTGGGTGTTCGGCGCGGCCCCGTATTCCACCGGACAGGCGCAGAACATTTTGCTCCGTGTTTTCAACTGCACGTGGACCTCAAGTCCGATCGTCACGATGTAATCAGTGCTCATGGGCGGGCGAAGTTGGCGTTGGCGAGAGCGCGTAGTCCAGCGCTTTTTCAAAATCGAAGCTGGTGAACGTCTTCTGCACCTCCGGGTCGGCCGCCACCTCGCCCAGCTTCGGGTTGGTCAACATGCTGAGCAAATTGCCCTCGGCCGACCCGTGGGTCATGGCTGCGTCGGTGAAAAGCGCGGCAACTTTCGGCTGGTTGAGCAGGGCCTGGGTGCCCGGGTAGGCCAGAAACCGCGCGGTCGCGTCGGGCGACTGCGTGACCTGGATCAGCTTGGTCAGGAGGCCGTAAACATTGGCCGGCACGATGTCCACGCGGTCCACGATCTGGCCCGTCGCGCCGGCCTCCAGCGATTCCTTCATCCCGGCGAGTTGTTCATCCATGGCCCGCGGGCCGTAGCCCGCGTGGGCCGCCGCGGCGTGCTGGCCCTCGGCCACGGCCCCGAGCACACGCACCATCGAGATGCCACCCCAGAGGACCAGCAGGCCGAAGACCAGACCGAAGAAAGCGCCGCCCGCGCCGTAAAAAAGCCGCACGATCCCGGAGCTCTGCTGCGAGGTTTTCTTGAAAAGCAACGAAGACAACACCACCGCCGCCAGATAAATGGCCAGCGCGGCGGTGAAGCCGAAGATGAAGCGCCCGGCCGGCGGCGTCAGCGGGATCACACGGTCGGAGAGCCATCCGGTCGTCCAGGCAAAGACGTAGCCGATGCCGCCGGAAACAAGGAGGGCCATGACGCTGACCCCGTGGCGCACCACACCGCGGCGCCATCCGCGCCACATTTCGAAGAGCAGGTAAAGCCCGGCGACGAGCCAGAGCCAACCAACCGGCATGGAGGCGTCAGCCATGGACGGCGGCTTGGGCGCGCTGGCGGAGCGCGTGATCGCAAAGAACGAGCCAGACCATGGCCTCGACGATGGGCACGGCCCGGGGCAGGACGCACGGATCATGGCGTCCACGCGCGGCCAACTCGGTATTCTCGCCGGCGGCGGTCACCGTTTGCTGGGCACTGGCAATGGTCGCGGTTGGCTTGAAGGCCACGCGGAAAATGATGTCCTCGCCATTGCTGATTCCGCCTTGGATGCCACCCGAGCGGTTCGTCACGGTGCGGGCCCGGCCCTCCCGCATCTCGATGGGATCATTGTGCTCGCGGCCGGTCAGGAACGTGCCGGCAAAACCGGAGCCGATTTCGAATCCCTTCGTCGCCGGCAGGCTGAGCATGGCCTTGGCCAGATCGGCCTCGAGCTTGTCAAAGACCGGTTCGCCCAAGCCGGGCGGGCAAGCACGAACCACACACTCGAGCGTGCCGCCGACCGAGTCGCCGTCCGAGCGGGCCGCTTTGATGCGCGTGACCATGCGCTCGGCCGCCGAGGTATCCGGACAGCGCACGGCATGGGCTTCGATGGCCGCAGCCGTGACCGTGGCAGGATCGACGGACGACTCGATCTGGTGGACGCGACTGACCCAGGCCAGGACCTCGATGCCCGGATGAAGCGCATCAAGGATTTTGCGGGCCACCACACCGGCAGCGACGCGGCCAATGGTTTCGCGCGCGGAGGAGCGGCCGCCGCCCTGCCAGTTGCGGATGCCGTATTTGGCCTGATACGTGAAGTCGGCGTGCGATGGGCGAAAGGCCGCCTCCATTTCGCGGTAGGCCTCGGGGCGCGCGTCCTCGTTGCGCACGAGGATGGCGATGGGCGTGCCGAGGGTCTTGCCCTGAAAAACGCCGGACAAAATCTCGCAGCGATCGGCCTCCTTGCGCGGCGTGACGATGTCGCTCTGGCCGGGCCGGCGGCGGTCAAGTTCGCGCTGAAGGTCCGCCTCGGTGAGATCAAGCTGCGGCAACACACCGTCAATGACCACGCCCACGCCACCCCCGTGGGACTCCCCCCAGGTGGCGATGCGCAGAAGCTGGCCGGTGCTGCTCGACATGGGCGGCGATTATAGGCGGAGCCTCAGGGGAAGCGAGGATACTTGGAGAAGTCGGGCTTGCGCTTCTCGAGGAAGGCCTGCTGGCCCTCCTTTGCTTCCTCGCTGAGGTAATAGAGCAGCGTGGCGTTGCCGGCCAAATCGAGGAGTCCCATCTGGCCGTCGCAATCGGCGTTGAGTGCGGCCTTGAGGCAGCGCAGCGCCAACGGCGAAAGCTCGAGCATTTCGCGGCACCAGCGGACCGTCTCCTCCTCGAGTTCGGCCAGCGGCACGACGGCGTTGACCAAACCCATGTCGAGCGCTTGCGTGGCATCGTATTGACGGCACAAAAACCAAATCTCGCGCGCCTTTTTTTGCCCGACGACCCGCGAGAGGTAGCTGGCGCCAAGACCGCCGTCGAACGACCCGACCCTCGGACCGGTCTGGCCGAACCGGGCATTGTCGGCCGCGATGGTCAGATCGCAGACGACATGCAGCACATGCCCGCCGCCAATGGCGTAGCCCGCCACCATGGCGACCACGGGCTTAGGCAGGCTGCGGATTTGTTTTTGCACATCAAGGATATTGAGCCGCGGAACACCGTCATCCCCGACATAACCACCCTCCCCGCGCACTTTTTGATCACCCCCGGAACAAAAAGCCTTGGTGCCCTCACCGGTGAGGATAACCACGCCGATCGAGCCGTCATCGCGGCAGTGCGTGAAGGCATCGAGCATTTCGGTCACGGTTTGCGGGCGGAAGGCGTTGCGCACTTCCGGTCGGTTGATCGTGATCTTGGCGATGCCGTCGTCGGTCTTCTCCAGCTTGAGATCCGTGTAGTCCTTAATCTTGTGCCAAACCGTGGTGCCCATGGGTCAAGAAAAGCAGATCAGGCGCAGCAGGGGAAGCAGCGCGAAGGGTGGCCTGATGTCATGGCGAAAGAGGAAATCGGGTTTCGCGCCAAGAACGCCAAGGGCGCGAAGGTTCAGAGGCGCGGCTTGGAATGCCCCATCCAAGGACGTGGGACGCCCTCGTCCCACATAACCTAACCCGCCACCGCGCACCGCGCGTCACCGATCAAATGGCCCGGGGGCGGGCCATCTCCTTGGAAATTGCTGCGACCGCCCGCCTGGATGCGGAAAACTCTAACTCAGGACTTCACCCGGGCGTCAGCGGGCACGCACGGCCCGCATGCGGCGACGCAGGCGCAGGAGGTCGCGGAAACTCGCCCATCCGTCGACCCCGGCGCGGAATTTCGAGTCGTCATCGTTGCTCCATTCGACCGGCAAATCGTCCACCCGATGGCCGAGTTCGTCCGCCAGGAGCAGCACCTCCGCATCGAAGGCAAACCCATCGATGTGGGCCCGCGAGAAAATGTCCCGGGCAGCCGCGCGCCGAAAAGCCTTGAATCCGCATTGCGTATCCTTGCTGGCACTCAGCCCGAGGGCCCGGACCACGCGGTTGAACCAGCGTCCAGCCTGCTCGCGCAGCGGATGCTGGCGGCGACTGATCAGGCTGCCCGGATGCCGCCGGTTGCCGATGGCGAGCTGCGTCTGCGGGTGCGCGTCGAGATGAGCCACAAACGGCGCGACGTAGGTCAGCGGCACGCTCAGGTCGGTGTCCATGAAGAAGACAATCTCACCCGAGGCGCGGAGCATGCCCGTGCGCACCGAGTAACCCTTGCCGCGATGCGTTTTGTTTTCCACGAGCGAAATCAGAGGGTCGCCCTCCGCCGCGGCCCGCGCCGCCTCCGCCGTGCGGTCGCCCGCCGGTTCGATCACCACGAGCACCTCGCTGAGCCGGGGATATCCGGCCGCGAGGGCCCGCAACCCGGTCACCGCCGCCCCGATGCGCCGCTCCTCGGCGTAAGCCGGAATGACAATTGACACTTTTCCGCGCGGAGTTTCTGTCATATTCCCGCTCCTTGATGGCCTGGCCCGAAAAACTCCGCCGCGTGCCGTGGAAAGTGGTCGCGATCTTTGTCCTCGCCGCCGCCCTGCGGCTCATCGCGCTGGACCTCAAGGCTCCGCACTTCGATGAGGGCGTGAACGGCTGGTTCGCCGACCGCTTGCGCGAGACGGGCACTTTCGAATACACGCCGGATAATTTTCACGGGCCCTGGCATTTTTACACCGTCTTTGTCGCCCAGAGTCTGCTGGGGCGCAATGTTTGGGCGCTGCGTCTGCCGGTCGTGCTGGCCAGCCTGATGACCATCGCGGTGCTGTTGCTCTACGGGCGCTGGTTCGGCCGGTCGGCCGCGCGCTGGGCGGCGCTGGCCTTCGCCGTCTCGCCGGCCTGCGTGTTTTACGGACGCTATTCCATCCACGAACCCTGGTTCGTCCTGTTCACCGCGCTTTTCACCTGGGGCGTGATCTCGCTCTGGCTCGACCGCGACCGTGCCGGGTTGTGGGCTGCGGTGCTCGGACTGGCCGGGATGATCCTCAACAAGGAAACCTACCTGATCCACGCAGGATCGCTCGCCCTGGCCGGCGTGGCTCTTTCTGCATGGGGTCGCGTGGTCCCGCTGAATCCGCCGGTCGCCCGGCGACCGCAGCGCGAGTGGGAGGCGCGCGACGTGCGCAACGCCACTCTCGTCGCCCTCTTTCTTCTCGTCTTTTTCTACAGCGGCAACTTTTTCCACTGGTCCGGGTTGCTCGGTCCGTTCGAGGCCATGCTGGCGTGGACCAAGACCGGGGCGGCCGGGAACGGGCATGAGAAGACGGCCTTCGAGTTGCTGCCTTTCGTCAATTATTACTGGCTCGCCCTGCTCGCGCGTTACGAATGGCCGGCGCTGATTGGCCTGCTTTGGTCCGTGCGTTACGCCTGGCCGGCTCCCGCCGCACCGCGCCTGCTGGCCATTCTCAGCGGCGGCGTGCTGCTGGCTTATTCGCTCGTGCCTTACAAGACGCCCTGGTGCCTGTCGGTCATGATCTGGCCGTGGTTCCTTTTTTTCGGTGCCGCCGTGACGGCCAAGCAAAGCCGATGGGACCGCGCGGCCGGCGCCCTCCTGCTCGCGGTTTCGCTTGGAATGACCATCCGGTTGAACTTCCGCGAATACGAAAACGACGCCGAACCCTATGTCTACGTGCAGACCTACCGCGCCGTCGAAGCCCTGACCGGCCCGCTGCTCGAAATGGCGCGTAAGGATCCGCGGCAATACGGCGTGAGCGGCGCGGTTTACCTGCAAAGCAGCTATCCGCTCCCGTGGATCCTCGGCGATTTTTCCCACATCGGGTATTACGACGGCAAAATCCCCGATCTTCTGCCCTCGGCGCAATTCCATGTGATCGAGACGGCCCGGGCCGAAGAACTGCGCGGCAAACTGGGGGCGGGCTACGACGAGGTGACATTCAAGCTGCGGTCCGGCCTCGACGAATGCACGGCCTTCTTCCGCTCCGGGCTTCTGCCCGGTTCGAAACCAGGGGCGGCCAAGGGGAGCAAACAGCCATGACCGGATGGCGCATCCTCTGCGGCGCGCTGGTCTTCGTCGCCGTGACCACGACCGCAGCGGCTGGAACCGGCGTGCTGGCCGGGCGACTCACGCTGGCCGGTGTCATCACCTCGTGCATTCTTGGCACCGTGGCAGCAGGGCTGACCTCCCGGGGTGCCTCCGCCCCGCGGCAAAACATCACCGCGTTGGAATGGGTGCTTTTCACCATCTTCGCCCTCGCCTCGCTGCGCGCCTTCCTCTGGGTCATCTACGAGCGGGCCGACGCCATCAATGTTCTCTCGCCGCACAACCTCGGCGACATGGCCCTGCACCTCAATCTGATCAACCGCTGGGCCGCCGGGGGAAAGTTTTGGCCGGAGAACCCGTTCCTCGCCGGAGCCCCTTTCGCCTACCACCCGGGAATGGATCTGTGGAACGCGCTGCTGCGGATGCTCGGAGTGCCGGTGTTCGAGGGCCTGCGCTGGACCGGTTTGTTGGGCGCGGCCGCAACCGCCGTGGCGCTCTGGCGCTGGGGCCGGGGCTTTGCCGTAGCCGCGTTTCTTTTTGCCGGCGGCCTCGGTGCGACCGTGCTCCTCCAAGGCCTGCCCCTTGACCCGCTGGAGACTTCCCGCGCGTGGAAAAACATCTTCCTCGCCCTCTTCGTCACCCAGCGCGGATTTCTCTACGCCTTCCCGGCCGGGCTGATCCTCCTGACCGTCTGGCGCGCGCAATTGCGCGGCGAGGAGAAGGGCCCGCGCCTGCCGGTGCTTGCTCAGGTCGCACTCTATGCCGCCACGCCGCTGTTCAACGCGCCGGCTTTTCTTTTCCTCAGCGTCGTCCTGGCCGCCTGCGCCGTCGCGGCCTGGCGTCCTCGGCTGGCCCGACCATTCATCGTCACAGGTTTGGTCAGCATCATTCCCGCGACTTGGTTGGTGCACCTTGTCACGGCGGGCTTTCGCGCGCCTTCCGCTTTTCGTTGGGCGCCGGGCTGGATGCAGCAGGACGGCGGGCTGTGGTTCTGGTGGTGGAATTTTGGAGTCTTTCTGCCGCTGGCGGTCTGGCTCGGTCTGGTCGTCTTCAGCCGCGGCGGCGGCGACCGCACCGCGCGCACCTTCTACATTGTCGGCGCGGGCACGCTGATTTTTTGCTTCCTCTTCGCTCTCGCACCGTGGGAGTGGGACAACACCAAGCTGATCGTCTGGGGCTACCTCGCCCTCGCTCCGTTTCTCTGGACCAATGTCTTGGCCCAATGGCCCGTGGCCTTGCGGTCGGTCGTGTGCGGGCTGTTGTTTGCCTCCGGCGCGCTTTCCCTCGCCGTGGGACTCGACCAACGCCACGGGTATCAGTTGGCCAGCCGCTCGGAGGTGGCCGGCATGCAGGCGCTCCTCCGCGCCGTCCCGCTCAACGCCAGATTAGCCTGCGCCCCGTCCTACGAACACCCGGCCCTCTTGCTCGGCCGGCCGCTGGCCATGGGCTACGACGGGCACCTTTTCAGCCAGGGACTCAACTACGCACCCCAGCGGGCGGACTTGGACGCCCTGATGAACGGAGCAGTCGGCTGGCGGGACGCCGCGCGGCACCTCGGTGTGCGCTACCTTTTTTGGGGACGGCGGGAAGCCAAACTCTGGCCCCAGTCAAAGCAAAGCTGGAGCGAATGCGCCCCCTTGCTCGGGCAAGATCCGGCGGGCCAGCTCTACCTGCTGACCCCCTGCTTGCTGGAAGATTAGACCCGGGCTAGAAATTCCACATCTTGCCCTTGCGCGCGTCGGAGAAGACTTGCGGGCTGAGCATGTAGGACAGCGGGGGATCAGCCAAGGCGGAGTCGTCGAGACGCGGCAAGGATTTGCCGACGGTCGCATCCCAGGGCTGGCTGGTCGCGATATTGATCGGCGTGCCCGTGCGCACGAGGGCGAAGGTTTTTTGCGCCGCCTTGATCGGCATGCGCACGCAGCCGTGGGTGGCCGGGTGGGGTTTGACAAAGCCCCAATGCAGGCCGTAGGCGGGCATGAACTCCATCCAGTAAGTCATCGGGTATCCGGCCCCGGGGCTGCTGGCGCGGCGGCGTTCGGCCACTTTGGAGTAGATGGTGAAGTTGCCTTTCGGCGTTGGGGTGGCAGGAGTGCCAACGCAGACCGGCGTGGCCATGAGGACTTCATCGCCTTCGACCACGTAAAGTCGCTGCGCGCCGGTGCTCAGCTTAAGCTTCACGTTGGCCGGATTCTTCGGGGTCTTGACCGCAGGGTCGTAGGAGAAGGCCGTGGACCCACCCATGGGAAGCGTCTGGCAACCAGTCGAGGCGCAGAGGACGACGGCGAGAGAGGCCAGAAGCAAGCGGGCGGCGAAACACGGGGCAGTTTTCATGGCCGAAACCCTCAGGTCATGGCCGGAGGTTGGCAAGGAGAAAACAAAGCCCTGGCGGAACTTGCGCATTGCATCCGCGCCCCCGGCAATGGAGAAAAAATGTCCCACCTGCACCGCCCTTCGTGAAAAAAACCATCCTCATCGTCGACGACGAGAAAAACACCCGCGAGGGCCTGCGCGGATCGCTCGAGGAGGACTATGAGGTCTATGTCGCGCCCGACCCGGCCGGAGCGCAAGCCGTGATGGAGACCGAGGCGGTCGATCTGCTCCTCACCGACCTGCGCCTCGGGGCGGAGACCGGCATGGACCTCCTGGACTGGGCCCTGCGGCAGAACAGCCCCCCGACGGTGATCATCATGACGGCCTACGGCACGGTGGATGCCGCGGTCGAGGCGATGAAACACGGGGCCTACGATTTCGTGACCAAGCCGGTGAACATCGACCGTCTGGAGTTGCTGATCAAACGCGCGCTGCACGGCTCGGAAATCGAACGCGAGAACGTCCTCCTGCGCGAGCAGATCGACAAACGTTTCGGCCTGGAAAACTTCGTCGGCGACTCGCCGGCCATGACCGGGGCGCTTGATGTCATTCGTCAGGTCGCTCCGTCGCGGGCCACCGTCCTTGTGTCGGGCGAAAGCGGCACGGGCAAGGAGTTGGCCGCGCACGCTATTCACCAGCTCAGTCCGCGGCGCCGCGGTCCGTTTGTCGCCGTCCATTGCGCGGCCCTCTCGCCGCAACTGCTCGAAAGCGAGCTCTTCGGCCATGAGAAGGGCGCCTTCACCGGGGCGAACGAGCGACGCATCGGACGTTTCGAGCAGGCCTCGGGGGGCACGCTGTTCCTGGACGAAATCGGCGAGATCGATGCGGCCACGCAGGTCAAAATTCTGCGCGTTCTCGGCGAGCGGGTCTTCGAGCGCGTGGGCGGAAACAAGCCGATGGCGACCGATGTGCGCCTGGTCGCCGCGACGAACCGCGACCTGGCCGCCATGGTGGCCGCCGGAACATTTCGCGAGGATCTCTTTTTCCGGCTCAACGTGGTGCAGTTGCAGATGCCACCGTTACGCGACCGGCGGGAAGACATCCCGCTGCTCTGCCGTCATTTTCTGCGCGAGACGGCCAAGGACAACGGCAAACCCTTTCGCGAGCTGACCGGTGAGGCCCTGAAATGCCTCGCGGCCTGCGACTGGCCGGGCAACATCCGCGAACTGCGCGCCGCCATCGAGCACGGCGTGGTCATGGCCGGTGGATCGAAAATCACCCTGCGGGATCTCCCGGCCGCCCTCCGCGCCACGGCCGGGGCCGGCGCGGCCCCACGCGGACCAATGCCACTCAATCTCGGCGAGACCGAGCTTTCACTCATCCGGCGCGCCCTCGACGAATCCCGCGGCAACCGCACCCTGGCCGCGGAGAAACTCGGGATCAGCCGCCGCACGCTCCACCGCAAATTGCGCGAGCACCCGGGGCTGGCGGATGACTGACACCTTGCAGCATGGCCATTGAAACAAAGATCCAGTGGCTCCTGCACGCCGTCGAGCAGGGACCGCTCGCCCGTTGGCTGCGCCGCGTGGTCATAGCCACGGCGCTCCTCGCGCTGGCCCTGGCCTGGATGTTTATCCGCTTCAATGGCTTTGTCCTCCCGGAAGCCATGGACCAGGCGCAAATTGCCCGCCAACTCGCCACCGGCCAGGGCTACACCACGCTCTACGTGCGGCCGCTGGCCCTCTACCTTGCTCTCCTGCACACGGGCCGGACGCCCGCGCCCTTGCCGGATGCGAGCCAGCCGCCGCTCGGGCCGCTGCTTAACGCCCCGGTGCTCTGGCTGACCGGCGCCGACTCGCGCATGGATCCCGGTGTATTCGTTTTCGCCCCCGAGCGAACCATCGTCGCGGTCGGTTGTCTTTTTTTCGCCGGGGCACTCCTTTTGAGCTACCTTTTGATCAGCCGGCTCTTCGCCCAGCGTCTGGCCCTGCTCGTCACGGGACTGGTCGTGGTCAGCGACCTTTCCTGGCGGTTCGCCTTCTCCGGCCTGCCGCAGATGCCCATGCTTTTTTTCTTCACCGGCGCGTTGCTCGCGCTAGTCCTCGCCATGGAAGCCCGGGACAAAGGGCAGGAGCGCCGGATGTTGCTGTGCCTTTTCCTTGCCGCCTTTCTCCTCGGTCTGACCACTTTGGGAGACGCGGTCGGGGTTGGCATCTTCGCCGGATTCTACGTTTTTGTCCTGGCGCTGATTCGTCCGATCCGTCTGGTGGCACTGGCTCTCCCGGCGGTCTTTGCGCTGCCCCTGCTGCCATGGATGGCCCACAACTGGCTGGCCCTGCGCAATCCCTTTGGCCTGGCCTACTATGCATTGGCCCGACCGGCGGGAACCGACCGGCTGGCCTGGCTGGCGGATTTCCAGCCAGTGATCCGTTTTCGCTGGGCGGATTTGCTCGCCAATTTCGGCACCCAAACGCTCGATCTGGCTCACGGGTGGTTCGAATCGCTCGGCGGCAATCTGGTGGCCGCCGCGTTCTTTCTCGCCGTGGGCCTCCAGACCTTTCGCCGCTGGCAACCCGCCCAATTCCGTTGGGCTGTGCTCCTCATGTGGACCGGGGCCACGGTTGGCATGTGCTTTTTCGGGGCCCAACCGGGAATCGCAGCCGGACAACTCCAAATGCTTTTTACGCCCATCATGACGGCCTACGGCCTCGCTTTTCTTCTCGTGCTCTACGCCCACCTCCAGCAACCGCAACCCCTGCTGCGCTTCGCCTTCCTCGGCCTGCTCTTCGCCGGCGTGGGTGCGCCGCTGGTTCTCGGCATGATGAGCACACCCAAACGTCTCAACTGGCCACCCTATCTGCCGCCGCTCGTCGAGCGTTTCCGCGATTGGGTCGAACCCGGCGAGGCCATGGCTTCGGACATCCCCTGGGCCACGGCCTGGTATGCCCGGCGCACTTCCCTGCTGCTGCCCGAGAGCATCGAGCAGTTCGAAATCATCCACGCCGAGCGCTTCCTCGGCGGTCCGCTCGTCGCGCTCTACCTCACGCCCTTCAGCACGAACGACCGCGCATTCTCCGGAATCATCAACGGACGCTACCGCGAATGGGCCCGCTTCGTCCTTCGCGAAGTCAAACAGGAAGACCTGAGCAACTGGATGCTCAAATCCGCGGTCAACCTGCCGATCGACGGCGAATCCATCTTCTTCGCCGACCGTCCGCGCTGGCGGTGAGTTTCTGCTTCAACATCGACGCCCACCCCAACCACCGCTAAACAAAACCTCTCGCCCGCATGAACCAAGGAGAATCCCCCCAACTGCAGGAGCTGGTCCACCAGTTGGAAGCTGGTGCCCTGCGCCCGGTCATCATGCGCATCGGCTTCTTCGCCGCCGCGGCCGGGTTGGTCTCTCTTTATCTCTTCCTGAATTTTCGTGGACTCGACTCGGAAGCCGCCATGGACCAGGCGCAGGTCGGGCGCCAGATCGCCGCCGGGGCCGGCTACTCGACCCTCTACGTGCGCCCCCTCGCCATCTGGCAACTGCTCAACCACAGCGAGGAACTCCCCTCGGGCTTTTTCCCCGACACCTACAACGCCCCGGTCAATCCGCTGATCAACGCCATCGTCCTGCGCCCGATCAAACGCTGGTGGCCGATGGAACCCACCGATATCGTCTACATCGGCGACCGCGCCATCGCCGCCGCCGGCACGGCATTTTTCCTCGCCGGCCTGCTCGTCTGGTTCTTCCTTGTGCGCAGAATCTTCGACTCCCAGATCGCGTGGATGACGGCCGGGCTCGTGTTGCTCACGGACATGATGTGGCGCTTCTCCGTCTCGGGGTTGGCGCTAATGCCGGCGTTTTTCATCTTCTCCCTCGTGGCTCTGCTGACCCATTTCGCGGTGGATGCGAGGGAGGAGAAAGGCACGGCGCGGATGCTTTTTTGCCTGGCGGGCGCGGCCTTTCTGCTTGGCGTGATGACGCTGACGCAACCCGTCTGCGCCTGGATTTTCTTCGGGTTTCTCGCCTTTGTCTTCGCCTTCTTCCGCCCGCGGGCCGTCAGTAGTCTTCTCGTCTTTTTCGTCTTCGCCTCCGTCATCGCCCCGTGGCTTATCCGCAACTATCTTGTCACCGGGAATCCCTTCGGGCTTTCGTTCTATTCCATCCTCGAGGGAACCGGCAGTTCGGAACTCACGTTCATGAGCAACCTGCAGCCGGACATGACGGTCTTCGGTTCGGTCAAGGCAAAACTGCGCGGCGGGCTCATCGGGCAGATGGAGAATCTTTTCAGCTACCTGGGCTACAACGCGGCCGCCACGGCGTTTTTCTTTGCCCTCCTCCACATCTTCCGCCGCTCGACGGCCAATCTCTTGCGCTGGGGGTTCGTCTTCATGTGGGCCAGCGCCACGATTGGCATGGCTCTGTTTGCGCCGACCAGTGCGGTCTCGGCCAACCAACTCCACATGCTCTTGCTCCCGGGTTTTATCGCCTTCGGCATGGCCTTTCTCCTTGTCCTTTGGAGCCGCATGAACCTGGGTTTTGCCCCGGCCCGTTTTGCCTTCATTTTCGCGGTCTTCGTTTTCTCCGCGCTGCCCATGGGCATCAATCTCCTCACCACCCCACCCACCCGCATCAACTGGCCGCCCTACGTCCCTCCGCTGATCAATTCCATCAGTCGCTGGATGGAGCCCGGGGAGGTCCTCTGCTCGGACATGCCTTGGGCCACCGCATGGTATGGCGGTCGTCTCTCACTCCTCCTGCCGTCCACGATCAAGCAGTTCATCACCCTCCACGACTACAAATATCTCGGCGGACCCATCAACGGCATCTATCTTACGCCCGTATCCGGAAACCGGCCGTTCCTCTCGCAGATTGCCAAGGGCGATTACCGTGAGTGGGCGCCATTCATCATGCGCTCCGCCGACCTCACCCGCTTCCCCCTGCAGTTTTTCACCCCACTCCCGGTGGACAATGAGTGCGTATTTTACTCCAACCGCGACCGCTGGACCAAGGCGCAGGAACCATGAGCACAAATGCCCGCAAAAAAGAGCCGGCCGAGGCCCCGCGCAGTTTCGAGGAGGCCATGCGCGAACTTGATGCCATCGTGGCCCAACTCGAGGAGGACAAGCTTCCCCTCGAGGACATGCTCGCCCGCTACGAAGAAGGCGTCGCCCTCGCCCGCCTCTGCGCGGAAAAACTCGAGGCGGCAGAGCAAAAAGTCCGCCTGATCGCGCGGCAAGCCGACGGCACCGTCGCCCTGGAGGATTTTCATGAACGCGACGAAGACTAGTCCTCCGATCCTCGCGAAAATCAACGGTCCGGCTGACGTGCGCGCCGTGCGGGAAAAGGACCTCCCCCGCCTCGCCGAGGAGATCCGCGACGAGCTGGTCCGCGCCGTGGCCCTGACCGGCGGCCACCTCGGCCCCAACCTCGGTGTGGTCGAACTGACTATCGCCCTCCACCGCGCCTTCGACTCCCCCAAGGACAAAATTCTCTTCGACGTCAGCCATCAGGGATACGTCCACAAGATGCTGACCGGCCGACGCGAAAACATCGACACCATCCGCCAATATGAGGGGCTCAACGGCTTTCTTCTCCGCACCGAGAGCGAGCACGACGCCTACGGCGCCGGCCACGCCGGCACGGCTCTCTCGGCCGGCCTGGGCATGGCGGTAGGCCGCGATTTGCGCGGGTCGGACGAACATGTCGTCGTGGTGGCCGGCGACGCCGCCTTCACCTGCGGCGTCAGCTTCGAGGCGCTCAACAACGCCGCCGATGACACCAAGCGCTTCATCGTTGTGCTCAACGACAACGAATGGTCTATCTCGAAAAACGTCGGGGCCATGGCCGCCTACCTCAACGAGATCCGGGCCAACCCCGGCTACGCGCACCTCCATGAGCAGGTGGCCAAATTCATCCAGTCCATCGGCGGCAAAGGCGCCCTCCACCTCGCCCACAAAGTCGAAAGCGGGGTCAAGCACATGCTCCTGCCCAGCGTGCTCTTCGAGGACCTCGGATTCCGTTACTACGGGCCGATTGACGGGCATGACACCGCCCTGCTGACCCGCACCTTCGAGTTCCTCAAAACGCAGAACGAGCCGGTCATCCTTCACGTTCTCACGACCAAGGGCAAAGGCTACGCCCCGGCACTGCAGCAGCCGGACAAATTTCACGGGCTGGGCAAGTTCAAGCCCGACACCGGCGAAACCGAGCCGTCGGGCGGACCGACCTACTCGCAGCTTCTCGGCACCAAACTGGCCGACTTCGCCGACCACAACAACCGCATCGTCGCCATCACCGCCGCCATGGCCGGCGGCACCGGGCTGTCAATCTACGAACAACGCCATCCAAAGCGCTACTATGATGTGGGGATTGCCGAAGAGCACGCCGCGCTCTTCGCCTGCGGCCTGGCCACCCAGGGCCTCAAGCCCTTCCTCACCATTTACAGCACGTTCATGCAGCGGGCCTACGACATGATCATCCATGACATCGCCCTGCAGAACCTCAACGTTGCGCTCTGTATGGACCGCGCCGGCCTGAGTGGCGACGACGGCCCGACCCACCACGGTCTCTTCGACATCGGCTACCTCCGCCACGTTCCCAACCTGGTCCATATGCAGCCGAAGGATGAGGAGGAATTCGTCGACATGCTGTGGACCATGGCCAACTACCACAGCGGCCCCATCGCCATCCGCTATCCCCGCGGGTCCGGCACCGGCGCGCAGCCAAAGAATCAACCCCAGTTGCTTGAGATCGGCCAGAGCGAAGTCCTGCGCCACGGCCGCCGCGTCCTGCTCCTCGGCCTCGGCAACATGGTCGAAATGGCCGAGCAAACCGCCGACCTGCTCGCCGCCCAAGGTATCGACGCCGCCGTGATCAACGCCCGCTGGATCAAACCCCTCGACCTCCAAACCCTCACCTTCTTCGCCCGTGCCGCCGAGGTCGTCTGCACCTTCGAAGATCACGTGCTGGCCAATGGCTACGGCTGCGCCGTGATGGAAGCCCTCTCCGAGGCCCGCATCACCACGCCGGTCGTCCGCATCGGTTGGCCCGACGAGTTCATCGAACACGGCACCATCCCCATCCTCCGCGCCAAACACGGCCTCACGGCCGCCGCGGCGGTGCAAAAGATCCTCGCCGAGTTGGAACCCGAGTCCTCCGCCAAAGCAACGTCCGCCGCGTAGCCGCCGCAGAGTTTTCAGTTTTCAGTCTGCAGTTTTCCGCAGGACAGCGAACGGCACGCGGCGAGAAACTCGACCCGACTGACTCATCCCCCAACTGAAATCTGAACACTTTGAACTTTATCTTTGAGCCCGGCTCCTCACCCTCTCTCCTCCTGCTCCACGGCACCGGCGGAGATGAAAACGACCTGATCGGTCTCGGCCGCCAACTCCGACCCGGCGCCGCCCTGCTCAGCCCCCGCGGACAAGTCCTGGAAAACGATGCCGCGAGATTCTTCCGCCGCCTCGCTCCGGGAGTCTTCGATGAGGAAGACCTCATCCGCCGAACGCACGAACTGGCCGATTTCGTCGAAGACCAATCCGCCCACCAGAACCTCGGTCGGATCATCGCCGTGGGCTACTCCAATGGCGCCAACATCGCGGCCTCGCTTCTTCTCCTGCGCCCCGGACTGCTCGCCGGTGCGGTCCTGCTCCGCGCCATGGTTCCCCTCGATCCGCCACATCCGCCGGATCTGGGAAAAACTCCCGTGCTGCTCCTCGCCGGCCGTCATGACAACATGATTCCCCCAGCCGGCGCCGAAAGACTCGCCGCCATCCTCTCGCAAGCCGGTGCCGATCTCACCCTCGAGTGGCGCGATACCGGGCACAGCCTCACGAAAGAGGACTTCCTCCTCGCCGCCGCCTGGCTGGGCAAAAACTTTCCCTAAGGTAGATCGCGATGACTTCACCATGCGCGCAGCTCCTGCCTCCAAACAACATGCACCCGCCTCACGGCGGAACCCTGTCGTCAGACGGCCGCCGTGGAACTTTTAACCTTTGCCCCTCCCTCGATTCCGACCTAGAACGGGGTCGCCAATATCACTAAAAAAACACCTCAAAATAAAAACAAAATGAACTGGTATATCGACGCCTGGAAAAACTACTTCACCTTCACCGGCCGCGCCCGGCGCAAGGCCTACTGGATGTTTGTGCTCTTCAACATCATTGCTGCCATCATCGCCAACGTCATCGACAACGTGATCGGCACCGGCGGCATCATCGGGGGCCTCTACTCCCTCGCCGTCCTCCTCCCGGGCATCGCCCTTGGCATCCGCCGCTTGCACGATATCGGCAAGTCAGGCTGGTGGTTGCTCATCGCCCTGGTCCCGCTCATCGGTGCCATCGTCCTCCTCGTCTTCGCCTGCACCGACAGCCAACCAGGCGAGAACGCCTACGGCCCGAATCCCAAAGGCGCGTAACGACGCGTTTCTTCGCTTCCCACCACCGGCAGGACCCCGCGTCCTGCCGGTTTTTTTTGGGCCTGACCCAACGAATGTCCCATGCCCCGTGCGGAAATGGCCGCATGAACCAACTCATCGACCTCCTTTTCGCCGCCCTCAGCTTCACTGCCCTAGTCTCGACCGGTCTCCTCTTGGCCGAGTTGGTCAGCCAGAGCCGACGCTGAAAGCGGTGACGGATGGGGGACTGGTCGCCGCGGCGACCTGTCTCGGCCTGCGGCCTCGGCTCGAACTGCGTTCTTCATCCCCCGGGAGGTTTCAACTCTGCCTGCGGCAGATGGCGGATGGGGGGGGATTGCCTGCGCTACGCTTCGGCTGTCTCGGCCTGCGGCCTCGGCTCGAACTGCGTTCTTCATCCCCCGGGAGGTTTCAACTCTGCCTGCGGCAGATGGCGGATGGGGGGGGATTGCCTGCGCTACGCTTCAGCTGTCTCGGCCTGCGGCCTCGGCTCGAACTGCGTTCTTCATCCCCCCGGGAGGTTTCAACTCTGCCTGCGGCAGATGGCGGATGGGGGGGGATTCGAACCCCCGGTGCCTTGCGGCACACACGCTTTCCAGGCGTGCACAATCGACCGCTCTGTCACCCATCCGAGATTGAGGCAGCCATTAAACACGGCCCGCCCGTGCGCCGCAAGCCGCGCGGGTGCTCCCAATCCAAAGGGGGATTGGCTTCGCTGCGCTCAGCCTGTCTCGGCCTTGTGAAGTTTCACAAGGCCTCGGCTCAGACCCCCGGTGCCTTGCGGCACACACGCTTTCCAGGCGCGCACAATCGACCGCTCTGTCACCTATCCGGATTAGTCGGGCATCAAACACCCTCCGCTCACCAGCCGCAAGCCGCAGGCAGTTCTACACCGCAGCCTGGCGGCGAATACTGCGCTCAAAGCGGCCCGGGGAGGAAAAAAGCTCCGCCATGCGTTCCATCGCCATCTCGGCCAGCGGCCCGGGTTGGCGACCGAGGGCACATTGCAGGTAGACCGCCTCCTTGAGCAACTCGGAGAAGTCCGCCCGCACCTGCTTCTGCCACTCGCTGTCGGAAAGATCGTCCCGGTGCCGGGCCAATTCGAAATCGATCAGCACAACCTCCGCCGGTGCCGGGGCGGCCGTGATGTTGTGCAGTTCCATGTCCCCGTGAACCATGCCCGCCGCGTGCAGCCGCACCAACAGGTCGTGCGCCTGGCCGCAGAGCCACCAAAGCCCGATCGCCGTGGCGAGATCAAGTTCCTCGGCCACCGTCACGTTGTTCTCCACCGGCTCAGCCCCGAAAGGCGTCAGCCGGGAGTAGGGTTTGCCCGGCACAAAGCAGGACCGAAAGGTGTCCTTGGTCCACCCGATTGGCGGCGGGGCCTCAAGAATCTCGGAGGCCCGCTGCTGGTTGGAAAACTCGGAGGACGGATCGCCGTGCAGACGGGCGGGAAAATATGTTTTGCGAAAGTGCATCGGATATTGCTCGGCCAGCGGGAACTGTTTCCGCGTGTCCTTGCCCGCGATGACCATCTCGGCCGACATGAGGGGCAGCCCATTCGCCTCGCGGTGGGCAATGGTGCGCATGACGAAATCATGTTCGGGCGCGCGGCCGATGAGCTGGCTGTATTCCGGCGCAAGCAGAACGGAGTGCCGCGGCGAAACCGGCACCATCATTTGCTCGGGTGCACTCATAGTCGGACTAGTTTTTCCCACGAGGCGGCGCTTGCCAACCCCCAAAGGTTCAGGGCCGGGCGGCGCGAATGGAGGCGAAGGAGCGGCCAGCCCGGTCGCGGTCGGACAAAATGGGCTGCTCTCCAGACGCCAGCGGCCAGTCAATGCCGACCTCGGGGTCGTCCCAAGCCAACACATGGGCCTCCTCAGGGTCCCACTCCGCGCTGACTTGGTAAAAATAGACAACCTCCTCACTCAGCGCGAGGAACCCGTGGGCCAGACCGGGCGGCAGCCAGAGGCTCACGTGATCCGCAGCACGCAGAATCCGGCCCATGGCGCGGCCGTAGGTCGGTGAATCCGGGCGCAAATCCACCGCGGCATCATAGACCTCCCCGGCCAGCACGGTGGCGAGTTTCCCCTGCGGACGGCGGCTCTGGTAATGCATGCCGCGCAACACGCCCCGGCGGGTCTTGATCAAATTGTCCTGCCCCAGACCAAGGTCCACCCCGGCGGCCGCCAGTTCGTCCCGATTGGAGAGCACATCGAAACTGCCCCGACTGTCCACGTGCGGCACCCGTGCGCAGACCAACATGCCCTGGAGGGCTTCGCCGGTTGCGGTCATTTTTGGCGCATGGCCCCGTCGCCGCCAGATCCGGCATCGGCGGACTGCGCGGGTTCGATCGCCTCAAGGAACAGATTCTCCAGCGTCGTCTGGGCCCGACCAGTCGAAACGATCTTGAGCCCGAGCTTTTCCGCCGCCTGCGCCAGCGCGTCGAGCCGCTCGGTCGAGACTCCCTCGAAAACGATCTCCGTGCGGTCACGCACCGAGAGAAGTTCATCCACCCGGCCCTCCCGGACCAACTGGCCCCGCGCGAGAATGCCGACACGATCGCAGATTTCCTGCACCTGCGAGAGCAAGTGGGAGCAAAGCAGGATGGTTTTGCCCCGCCGCTTGAGTTCCAGGATGAGATCCCGGATTTCCCGGGAACCGACCGGATCGACGCCGGCGGTTGGTTCGTCGAGCACGAGCAGACCGGGATCCTGGACCAGCGCCTGGGCCAGGCCGATGCGCTGGAGCATGCCCTTGGAATAGGCCCCAACCCGCCGGTCGCGCGCCTCGGTCAGCCCGACCAACTCAAGCAATTCCGTGACACGAGCATCAAGAGCCGGACCGCCCAAGCCGCCGAGTTTGCCGAAGAACTTCACCGTTTCAGCTCCGGTGAGGAACTTGTAAAAATAGGGATTCTCCGGGAGAAATCCGACATCCGTGCGACTGCGCACAAGACGGCTCTCCTCGCCGAAGACCCGGGTCTTCCCCCGCGTGGCGGAAACCAGACCGAGGACAATCTTTAGCGTCGTGCTTTTGCCGGAGCCATTCGGGCCGAGCAGACCATAGACCTCCCCAGCGTTGACCTGAAGCGAGAGGTCCCGCACGGCGACAACCCGCTCGCGCCGCAGGGGAATGCGGAAAACCTTGGTCAAATGCTCGATCTCAACCGGAAGGGTGCTCATGGCAGAATGGTGAATCCTTTCAAGCAGGCGGGCGGGGCAATTTCCGCCGTCGCCTCGGCTCCAATATGCCCGGCCAACTCGCTCTCACGCAAGGCCTGCAAAAATGCCTCCACCTCGGCCGCCTCCCCCGAGGCGACCAACTCGACCCGCCCGTCGGGCAGGTTGCGCACGTAGCCGGCCACATCAAATCCGGCCGCCACGCGGCGCGTGCCGTAGCGGAACCCCACCCCCTGGACGCGGCCCTCGTAGAAAACTTGCACGGTCCGGCCCATGGTCAGACGCGAATCTGGCCGCTGCCGGTGACCAGATATTTGTAAGTCGTCAACTCCTCCAACCCCATCGGCCCGCGGGCGTGCAGCTTGTCCGTGCTGATCCCAATCTCCGCGCCGAAGCCGAATTCCGCCCCATCGCTGAATCGCGTGGAAACGTTCCAGAACACTGCGGCCGAATCAACCGCGGCGAGGAAGCGCCGGGCCGCCTGTTCATCGCCGGTCACGATGGTGTCGCTGTGGTGCGAGCCGTAGTTTTCAATGTGATCGATCGCGGCCTCGAGGGAATCAACCACGCGCACGCTGAGGATGAGCTCAAGGTATTCCGTGGTCCAATCCTCCTCCGTGGCCGGTTTGGTATCGGCTCCAAGGACCTCGACGGTGCGCCGGTCGCCGCGCAGTTCAACCCCACTGGAGCGCAGGGCGGCGGCAGCGGAAGGAAGGAATTTCTCCGCCACATCGCGGTGCACGAGGAGTGTTTCCAGCGCGTTGCAAACCCCGGGGCGCTGGCACTTGGCGTTGACCGCGATGCGCTCGGCCATGGCCAGATCGGCCGCCGCATCCACGTAAACATGGCAAACTCCGTGGTAGTGCTTGATCACCGGCATGCGCGCGTGTTCGACCACCGCCTCGATCAGCGCGTGACCCCCGCGCGGCACAATCACGTCGAGGTAGCGATCCATCTGCGCGAGCAGGCGCACACCCTCGCGATCGGTGAAGGGCACAAGCTGGATCACATCGGCCGACAACCCCGCGTTGACCGCCCCGACCGACAAAGCGCGGGCGATGGCGAGGTTCGAATGAATGGATTCCTTGCCGCCGCGCAGAATGCAGGCGTTGCCGGATTTGAGGCAGAGCACGGCCGCGTCGGCCGTTACGTTCGGGCGCGACTCGTAAATGATTCCGACCACGCCGATCGGCACGCGGATCTTGGTGATCTCCATTCCGTTCGGACGGGTCCATTGGCGAATAATTTCCCCCACCGGGTCGGGGAGGAGGGCCACTTCGCGCACGCCGCGGGCCATCGCCGCAATGCGATCCGGGGTCAGGCGCAGACGGTCGAGCGCCGCGGCGTTGAGGCCGCAGCCGGGCCCAGCCTCCAAGTCGCGGGCATTGGCCGCCTGGATATCCGGTCCGGCCGCCTCCAGCGCGTCCGCCATGGCCTGCAACGCGGCGTTCTTTGCGTCCGCCCCGCACAAGGCCAGTGCACGCGAAGCCGCCCGGGCCTTGCGGCCGAGTTCCGTGATTTGTTCCGCGAGATTCTCCTGTGCCATGGGGGCCAATATCCGCCTCGCACCGCAGGGCGTCCAAGCTAAATTGAGGGGCACCATGGCGACTGACGATTTTTTCCCGGAGGCTCCGGCCTCGAGACCTGCCGCTCCGGCCCATGCCCCGCTGGCCGAACGCATGCGTCCGCGGTCCCTTGAGGAATACGCCGGACAGGAACACATTCTCGGCCCGGGCAAGCTGCTGCGTCGCGCCATCGAGGCCGACCGCTTTTCGTCCGTCGTGCTCTACGGACCACCCGGCACCGGCAAGACCAGCCTGGCCGAGATCATCGCGCGCACGACCAACGCCCGCTTTGAGCGTCTGAGCGGAGTGGAAAGCACCGTGGCCGATCTCCGACGCGTCATGGCCACCGCCGCCCTGCGCCTGGCCCGGGATGGCAGCAAGACGGTGCTGTTCATTGACGAAATCCACCGCTTCAACAAGGCGCAGCAGGACGTGCTCCTGCCCGATGTCGAGCGGGGCACGGTGCGCCTGATCGGGGCCACGACGATGAATCCGTTCTTCTACGTCAACAGCCCGCTGGTTTCCCGATCCCTTGTTTTCGAACTCCGTCCGCTGGCCCCGGCGGACCTCCGGTCCTTGATGCTGCGGGCGCTGGCGGATGCGGAGCGCGGGCTGGGTGGCCGCGGGGTGCAACTCGATGAGGATGCGGCTACACACCTGGCCGCCATCTGCGACGGCGATGCCCGGCGTTGCCTCAACGCGCTGGAGCTCGCCGCCCTGACCACCGCACCTGACAACTCGGGTGTCATCCACCTGACCCGCGCGGTCATCGAGGAAAGCATCCAGCGCAAGGCCATCGTCTACGACGCGAAAGACGACGCTCACTACGACACGATCAGCGCCTTCATCAAAAGCATCC
>JBMOJP010000122.1:0-5014 GCA_049315725.1 Chthoniobacterales bacterium
TTGGCTGTTGGAGTGATGCTTTCCGCCTTCACCCCATTTTGTGCCAGACGGTCCCCGCGACGTGAAATCACGGAAGCCACATCATCTTTTTCGCCATTTCCGCGACAGCCTCGGAGATAGCAGTGTGTCACTGATTACTGGACGAAATATCCAACAGGTGGAGCCCTGAGCACGGGGCTGTCCTGATCGATGGCAGCAACAGCTCCTGGTCCAAGCGTTGTCTCGGCCTCCCCGGCATCGCCCACCGCGGAGACAAGCTTGCCGCGCACAACGATGCGCCCAGCAGCGAACGCGAGCCGCATACTCCGCAACGCCGGGCTGGCTTGGCTGGACCCTCCGCGCGTGGCGCCGGCCTGACCGGAAAGGGTCATCCCCCCTGGTCGGGGCGTCAGCCGATCAACAAACCCGCACCATCTCCAAGCCGAGCAGCTTGGCCAGCTTGGCCAGCTTGGGTGCAAGGTGGCCCACGCCAACGGCACAATGGTGTGCCGGTCCCTGCGCGTTCCAAGACTCTACGAAAGCACGGGCGCCAACGGCAAATTTGTAGCGGCTGTTGGTGTTGCCGATCTCGAGGATCGGGCCCTCGACCGACTCGCCCTGCGCCACGAGCAACTTGAGCGATCCGTCCGCATACTCAACAACAGAAAGCAAAGTCACGGGCCCGGGGCGCACGCTCATCTCAACCGAGAGTCCTTTGCCGACCTTGCCGTGATAGACTTCCAAGGGACGCACCTTGGTTCGGCCGGCGGCAATCTTGATGTGCCCGGGGCCGTCATGGCCCATCAGAACAACATCATCGGCGAAATCCATCGCGTAATACTCGGTGAAGGATCCCCCTGCTCCGAAGCTGTCCAAGATTTTCATGGCCTGGGCATTCTTCACCTCGTATTCGCCGGCCACAGGAATGCCGCGCGCGGTCAGCAGCGAGGTGCCGAGGATGACCGCACTCATGACGTCCTCGTGTTCTTCCTGCCCGCTCCCCATGTGGTAGTAGGCCATGGAGCCCAGGTCTTTCTCGGCAACGAGGCGGTCCAAGGCGACCGAAGTGCGTGCTGCTCGGGCTAACTCGAAGGGCGCACAATCGGGCTGGATCTCGAAAGCCTGGCGAAATTCCTCCAACTTGGCCGCGGTCTCCTGCTCGGTGACCCTCCGCCGCAACGCGGCCAGTTCCTCAACTTCGACGATCTCGATGTGCCCCCCAAAATAGGCAAGCTGGCGGGTGGTGTCTGTGTAGATGTCGAGCATGCCGTTGTAATAGTGCCCCATGAGGCCAAGGCGGTTATGTGACATCACGCTGGCCACCCGGGCGGCCTCGATCCAATCATCGAGTTCGTCCCAGACAGCATCCGAGGGATCGAGCGTCCCGGTGACCTGATGAAAATCAATGCGGGCGCGGTTGAAAGCGTTGGCGATTTCCGGGACCGGACACGCGGAACAATGGGCCAGCCAATCACCGGTCATCTTCGTGCGGTCACCCATCCGGTTGAATGTCGCGTAATCGATCGCGGCGGATGGCTGGAGGTTGAGGATGACGACAGGCACCCTTGCACGTTGCACCACCGGCAGCACAGTCGAACTGAGCGCATAAGTCGTGACATACAAGAATATCACATCGACATCCCCGCGCCGGAAAGCATGCCCAGCCTCCACGGCCTTCTCCGGCGAGTCGACCAACCCAAGGTTGACAACCTCCACGCCGGGGCGCTCGAAATGGGCGGCGACCTGCCCCAGATAAAGTTCCAGACGCTCTTTGAGTCCATCGAATTGAGCCCAGTAAGCCTCGAGCCCGATCCCGAACAAACCAACACGGAGCGGATGTTGTTGTGCCATGAGACAAGGATGGGTCGGCAAGCCGATAGCGAAAGCCTGCTTGCACCCAAAAACCTCTCCTTGTTATGCAATAATCTATCACAACCTACTTTCGCTATTTCGCCGCGGGCCCGCGGGAGACGGCTTGGGAGGCTCACGTCTCCGCCCTAGGGCACACGCGAATCCCACCGCGAACGGCCTACCCGCCGACGGGCCACCCGGCCGGGCGCCACTTTGCCTGGGAGCGAGGCCGCACACTGCCCACGCTGCAATTGGTCTGGATCTCCCGTGGCCACGGACAGGTTGAATGGAAAGATGAGAAGCGAGCCCTGCACGGCGGCGACGCCTTCCTGCTTCTACCCGGGCACTGGCACCGTTACCGGCCGGACTGGGTCAGCGGATGGACCGAGGACTGGTTCGAGCTGCGCGGCCCACTCGTCACGCGCTGGATCGAGAGAGGGCTTTTCGCCCGCCGGCTTTTCCATCCGGCCCGGGCCGCCGAGGTGACCAGGCTCTTTCGCGAATTGCATAGGCTGGGGCACGAGGCTGGCTTCCGGCCACCCGGCAGCCTGGCGGGCCTGGCGACCAGCCTGCTCGCTCTTGTTACCCAGTCATATTCACAGAAAGCCTCCAGTCCCGGAGAGTCCGGCGACGAGCTGGTGGCACGGGCTAAAGAAGCGATGGCGCACGGCGTCTCTGTGGCCCAAACCGCAAAACACTTGTCGGTCAGCTACCCCACGCTGCACCGCCACTTCCGCCG
This sequence comes from Chthoniobacterales bacterium, assembly GCA_049315725.1. GTDB lineage: Bacteria > Verrucomicrobiota > Verrucomicrobiia > Chthoniobacterales > JACTMZ01 > JACTMZ01. Next base: position 2,570 of record JBMOJP010000122.1, read on the forward strand.
CTTGGCTGGAATGTCCCCGAAACAATACGCGAACGAGCTTCGCCGGGCCCAAGCCGAGAAGCTGCTTAGCGAGGGGCGCATGAGCATCAAGGAAATCGCTGCGCAACTCGGCTACCACTCCGCCTCGCACTTCTCCCTCGCTTTCAAGAGGGCAGAAGGCGTGTCTCCACAGATCTGGCGGACACGACCAGGCACGACGGCCAGCGCTGACGGGCGATCCATTGAGCAGTTCAATTAGCAGAGGACGTGACGAGGTCTCAATTCTTGCAGGTCGGAAGATGTGTTTGCTCGGCCAACGAAGAAGGGAGCCACTAACCGCGCCAAAAGAGCGGCGCGGTGGATTACGCCCGAGCACTCGGGTTTGCGCCACCGACGCCTTCTCTGAACAAGAGCGCCCCCTCGCCTCCCCGCTGGTCCAGAGACTGACTGGAGCTTGCGGGGAGCGGGCAGGCCATGCACCCACGCAAAATGAACCTAGCAACCCCGGCGAGTCATGGGCACCTGGCGCGGCGACGGCGGGCTGCGTAGCCCGCACATCCGACGGCGGCAAGAGCCAGCAGCGCATAGGTGGAAGGCTCAGGCACCATCTGCAGACCGACATTGTCATACGACACGTTCTGCGGGAGGCCGGGCGTGGTTGTCTGCGCTTGCAGGAACACCGCGATTTCCTGACCGATGAAGCCCTCAGCCCCCGAGAGGGTTAGCGTGTAGCTATAATTGCTTAGCAAACCATTGTGCCCCGCCAAGGTGGCTGCGCTTACTGTCGTCGCAGGCACGCCAAGGTTGTAGTTGTAGGTGCTGCCGTCATAGGCCAACAACTGGAAATTGGCCGTGGCGTCACCCCCGGCGGTGAAGGCGCCCAAGGCGTAACCGATGTCGGCCGAAAGCGTGTAGATGCCGGCTTGGAAATTCACTCCAAGCCGCTGATAGACGTAGGAATTGGCACCATCGGCAAAGGGCTCCAAAAAGAGAAACTGATTCCCTGTGACGTTCGTCGCGCTTGCGGTTGGGCCGGTCGTGTTGACGACATACGAGTTTACGAACGGGGGCGCCTCCCAGCCCGGCAGCCCCGGATTGATGCTGACAAAATCAGCTGTGACCGGGCTCTCAAAGCTGGAGTTCGAGATGCTGATGATCATCTGCGCTTGCGTCGAAGCCGCACCCAAGACGGTGGCCAGAACGCAGGCAGCAAACATGCGGGTAGGATTGGGTGTTTTCATGTGCATCGTGTGGAGGTTGAGTTGGGGGATGATGGAATGTGTTTGCCTTTTCAATAGAACACTTAGTTACATGTGTCTCCTACCAACGGAGACGCGGGCCGTCAACCAGTTTCCTTGAAAAATTTTGACCCTGCCGAACAGGCTGCGCTTCCCACGGATGGTCAACACCGACGAGGCGTCGCGGATCGACTGCGAGCCGACTGGCGGCAACCAACCTGAGACGGGCCGACGCCTGCGCTTTGCGCCCATTTGGGTTCGGAGAATGAGACCGACCATACAGGAGGAAGACGTCGGCGTTTCCGAGACCCTAGCAATGCGACAATCCGACCTCCCATCCACAACATGCCCTCTGCGCCCACACCAGAGGGTGCCAAAACGTCAGCCCGCCTGGAGACCCCCATATACTCCAGAGCGGGCTGACCCCCAAAACAACCTGACCTACGAGACTCAGCCTGCGGAGGGCGCTCCAGGCGAACGGGACCAACGACGACGGGCGGACCAAAGCATGAAACAGGTGAGCCCGAGTGACACCACGACAGTTGAAGGCTCGGGAATGGCGGTAATGGTGAAGCTGCTGCCGTTCCAAGCCGTAGTCGTGAATCCTTGGTCAAATGCGAAGTAGGTCCCGCTGTAGGGACCAGCCGACGACGAGGCGATGAACGCCCCGATGTTGCTTCCGAAGACAAGAGTGTTGCCCAGGAAGAAATTCGTGACGTTGAGTTTGAAGTCCGGCGTCAACCCTCCTTCATAGACGCCGAAGGTCAAAGTGCCCCCGGTGCCGCTGCCGAAGTTGAGGGTCGAGTCCGCCGTAAGGTTCAGGGCTCCGAGCGCCTCACTGACGCCGCTGGCCCGCGTGATGGTCCCCCCAGAAAGCGTCACTGCTGCTGCGTCGTTGACTTGATTGCTCTGCGCGATGAGGAGTGTCGCTGCCGCTGCGACGGTAACGCTGGTGGAAGCTCCGAGCGACGATCCCGACGAACTGTTGAGTTCGAGCACGCCCCCGCTCACCGTGGTGCGCCCAGTGTAGTTATTGCTGCCGGCCAGGACCTGCGTGCCGGCGCCGGACTTCGTGACGGAGAAGGCCGCGAGCGACGGATTACTCGACCCGATGGTGCCGCTGTAGGTGTAGCTCTCTCCCGCCGCCACATCGATGGTCAAACCTCCGGATGTTGCATGGTTCAGTCTGATATTGTCATAGGAAACATTCTGCGCCTGCGACGGCGTA
>JBMOJP010000123.1:0-4987 GCA_049315725.1 Chthoniobacterales bacterium
CCGTGGATCCGGATGAACAAATACCGCATCACGGCATTCCACATTGTTTTCTTCATCTTCATCGTCAGCAACGTCGGTGGCGCCCTGACTCCGATCGGTGATCCCCCGCTCTTCCTCGGCTATCTGCGGGGGGTGCCTTTCTTCTGGACCGCCATCCATCTTTGGCCGGCCTGGCTGTTCGTCACCGGCGGGCTGCTGGCCATCTTTTATGCGATGGACCGGATCAATTTCCGGCGGGCCCCGAAGGCCGTGCGGGAGTTGGAGACGGGGCAGGAAAGTTTTCGCCTTGAGGGCAAACGCAACTTTGTCTTTATCGTCATCATCCTCGTCGCGGTGTTCCTGCCCACGCCATGGCGCGAGGTCATCATGATCGCCGCCGCTCTCGGCTCGTGGTGGGCCACGCCGAGCCAGGTCCACGAGATGAACCAGTTCAACTTTCATCCGATCAACGAGGTTGCGTGGCTCTTCTTCGGCATCTTCGGCACGATGGTGCCCGCGCTCGACTACCTGCAGGTCCACTCCAACACGCTCGGCGTGCAGACACCTCTTCAGTTCTACGCCTTCACCGGTCTGCTCTCCGCCGTGCTCGACAACGCGCCGACCTACCTGACTTTCCTCGCCGCCGCGCTGGGGCAGAAGGGTCTCGATCTCAACAGCGCCGCCGACGTGGCCGGGTTTGCCGGGGCCCATCCGCTGACCCTGGTGACCATTTCGCTCGGGGCCGTCTTCTTCGGCGCGGCCTCGTATATCGGCAATGGTCCCAACTTCATGGTCAAGGCCATCGCCGAGCGCTCGAACGTGAACACGCCCTCGTTCTTTGGCTACATCCTGCGTTACGCGCTCCCCATCCTCCTGCCCGTCCTGGCTCTGGCCGGATGGTTTTTTATCGCGTAGGCCGTCATTTCAGCCCCCAAGGCGGAGTGATTCCAGTTCGGCGAAGACGTAGCCAACGAACACCTTCACCTCCACGCGCAACGGGAGGCGCACAGCGTCGTCACTCACCCAGACCGTGCCGCGCTGGAACTTGCTGTGCGGGCGCAGGGTGTAGTCCTTGTTGATGTAGTCAATCTCCAGCGAGACACGGATGACCGGGCGCTCCTCCCCATGCCACGTCATGGTCTCACGACCCTCGACCTTGACCCGCACGAGATACATCCACTCGCCGGGAAAAACGGCGAGCTGCAGCACATCACCCGGACGCAGGGGCTGGCTGCGGGCCAGCAACAGGGCGCCCGCCATGTCGCGCAGGCCGGGCACATAGAAATTTGTCCAGTCCGAAGGCGTCGCATCGGCTTTGGTCGTTGAACGCAACGAGCGAACTCCGCCGGGGCGGAATTCCATCTTCTCCACCGAGGAAAATCGCCGGTATTTTTCCGTCAGCACCGCCGAGACGGAGCGCCAATCGGCCTCGGCAACCGTGGCCTCATAGTCGGCATCCATTTTCCACAGCGCCCGCACCCCTCCCTTGGTGCCTCCGTGGACCTCAGCGGACCACCGACCGTCGGCTCCGCTGCGCAGACGCACCCTTGCTTCCGCCGCCTCAATCCCGCTCCAACCGAAGACATAGTGCGCGGAAATCTCCCCGGGCGGCGGTGGAAAATCCCCCGCGCCCAACGAACGTGCCTCCTCCTCCCAGCCGGCGAGGGCCGCGGCACACAACGCGACCAGGACCAGGCCGGAGAGAAAACGAGCGGTCACGGCGCCTCGGGCAGGGCGCCGGGAAAAACGGGCGCGAGGGCCGTGCTGCGGACCCAGCCATCCACGCCGATGGGCAGACGCACGAGTGACCATTCGTCGCGGGAAGCCACCACGCGCACCGGAGTGCCCGGCGGCAGATCGGTCAGCTTCTTCGCATTGTCGGCCGGCGCATTACGCGCCTCGACGGCATCACCAATGATGATGGAGGTCTGGGCCAGCGCGACGCGCGAATCCCCGGCCCAAGCGAGGGCCACCGCGGTGGCACCCAGCAGGGCCACGAAGACCCCCGCGACGATGAGACCCGGACGCCGTTGCGCCGAAAAGACGGCGAAGACCACGAGGAGGATTCCGGCCCAGAAAAGCAGACTGCCGATGAGAACAAGAAGATCGAAGGAAATGTATTGCCCGGCGATCTCCGGCGCACCGAGACCCGGCGCGGGCACGCCCAGCTTGGTCAGCACATGATCAAGGCTGCTGCGAGCGGCCGAGTTCGACGGATCGAGCGCGAGAGCCCGGCGGTAATTGATCGCGGCCGGCACCTCGCGACCAAGGCGGAATTCGGTATGACCAAGGTTGAGGTAAACCGCAGCATTGTGCGAGCCGGCCTTGACCAGCTTCTCATAAACCTCGCGGGCCGCACCGTAATCGCCCGCGGCATAGGCCCGGTTGGCCTCCTCGAAGACGGTCGCTTCGTCGGGGGCCTGGGCGCGGGCGGGCGCGGCAGACCACAGGCCGACGGCGAGAAGAAAGATGATGATTTTTTCAAGCATGATTTTTGGCAAATTTTTCGAGCAACTCGGCCACGCGACGCCGTTCAATCGGATCGAGCGCGCTGCCCCCGCCCCCGCCGTAGGTTAGTTCGTCCCGGCGGGCCAGCACGGATTCCAATTCCCGCCGATCCAGCGGGTCGGCCACCCGACGGGCCAGGGCTTCGGGAGGATAGACCAAGGCCAACGGACGATCATCCCACAAGGCCAGACGGGCGACCACAAACTGCGCGGCCTCGGAGTAGAAAGTCGATCGGTCCGTCGCATTCTCCCACCCGGTCCGGGCCTTCCGCAAGGCCGCCTCCAAAGCAGCGGTCTGCCCGCTCTTCCGCGCCCGGCGACGCAACCAAACGAGGAAGGGGATGGATAAAATCACCGCGGCCAGCAGCGCCAGATTGAGCGCATGAAACCACGGGGCGCGGGCCCACGGCTGGAATCCCGATGTCTGCGCCGACAACTGCGCAGCCGGCTCGCCGATATCCGCCGCCGCACCCGCGACCGGGGCCTTCGGAGTTTCCCGCGGGGTCGCCGCCGCGGTGGCGGCTGCCGCATCCTCGGCCGGAGCAGGCGGGGTGCCTCCGCCGGCCGCGCTCACCGCCACCGGCTCGGCCTTGAGGGTCAAATACTTTTTCTTCAGCGGATCAAAAAAGGAAAACTCCGCCCCCGGCGTGGCCGTCTGGTCGGTGCGGGCGATCATGCTGATCTCGAAAGTCTTCTTCCCGCCGTAGCCGATCGCGTCCGCCCCCTTGAAAGTTTCCTTCGGCGCATAGGTGCGCCAACCATCCGCGCCGGTCAACGCGGGGGGCACAATGGCGTCAAAGTTCCCCCGGCCCTCCACGGTCAACTTGAGCGTGACCGGCTCGCCCGCCTTGGTCGTCTTGGGACTGGCGGCGGCCGTGAGCGTGAATTGGCCGATGGCCCCGCCAAAGTTTTCCGGACGCCCCTCCTTGGGCAGCGGCTGCACCTCAAGCTGCCGCGCGGCCGTGCGCGCCTCGATGTTCTCGGCCCGGCCAAACCCCGGGACGGGCATGTTTTGGAAGAATTGATCAAAAAACGGGTCGAGCCCCTGGGGAGCGCCCGCCACCATCATGCGCCCCTCCATCAAGGCCGCCGGAATCTCGATGTTCCCCGTTTTGACCGGGGTGATCGCGCTGCGGAACGTGACCACATTGTAGGGCGTGTCCTCGAGGTATTGCTCGGTCTGCTCGGGCTCACTCAGCGGGGCGGCGGTGAATCCATCCCCGCCAAAAGTCGGGCGCTGCAAATTGTCGAACTGCGCGTCCGCGCGGAAGTAGAAGCGCAGCTCGACCGGCACGACCTCGCCCACGTAGGCCGACTTCGCCCCCATGATGAGCTCGCCGTAATACGGGGTTGCCTCGCCGTTGCGCGAGCGGGGAGCAGCTCCGCCCTGGGGCCGCGACGGACGCGGGGGCGGCACGACTTGCTGCGCGGTTCCCGGCCCCGGCTGCGGAGCAAAGCCACCGCCGCCGGTCACCCGCAGATTGACTGCAGCCGTGCGGATCTGCTGTCCGCCCGTCTGCACGGCGAATCCCGGAATGGTGAAATCCCCCGGGCGATTGGGCACCACGGTGTAGGCGTAGATGAGGCTGGAAGACGTCTGGAAATTCACCATCTCGACCCGCCGGGAAGTGCCGGTCAATCGGATGTCCAGGCCGTCCACCATGATCGAACGCGGCATGTCCTTCGGCGCCTCGGTGTTGATGAAAGCGTATTGCAACTGCACGGGCGCACCGACCTGGCCGGTGGGTGAACTCAGCACCGTTTGGACATCGGCCCGCACGGAGCCTGCCGCCGCGAACAGGGCGACGGGAGCCAGCAGGAAAAAAGTCCGGAATCTGTTCATCGCATCATGCATCCTACCAATCCTTGGAGACATCCTGAAGGTTTTGACGTTCGAGGAGATTGACTTGTTCCTCCTCGCTCTGCAATGAGCGGAGGAGCGCGCGGGCTTGGGAGGCGCTCATCTTGCCGTCTTCCTCCTGCTCGGCCTCGGCCGCAGCAGCAGCTTGTTCCTGCGGGCCACCCTCGCCGGCCGCGGCTTCCTGGGCGGCGCGAATTTCACCGGCTTTCTTCTCTCCCGACTGCTGCGGCACCGGTTCGGGCTTGTCCCCCGGCTGACCTTGCTGCGGACGCCCCTCGCCCGGTTGGCCTTCGCTGCCTTGCTGCTCCTTCTGCCCGCTTTCGCCCCCGCCGCCCTGCGGCTGGTCTTTCTGCTCCTGCTCGCCCGGTGATTGACCTTTGCTGTTGTCCTTGGGTTCTTGGCCCTGCTCGCCCTTGTCCTGCGGCTCTTGGCCGGCGCCCTTTTTCTCGTCTTTTTGTTCTCCGCCTTCCTGCGGCTGGTCTTTTTTATCCTGGCCGCCCCCATCCTCCTGCTTTTTGTCCTCCGGTGACTCGCCCTTCTTGTCGCCGGGCTTGTCTCCGCCATCGGCCGAAGGCTGATCCTTTTTGTCCTGGCCGCCCTGCTGGTCCTTCTTCTCCTCGTCGCCTCCGCCTTGTTGCTG
>JBMOJP010000041.1:0-21504 GCA_049315725.1 Chthoniobacterales bacterium
CGCCGACCCAACCGGCGAGAAACGCACTGTCCACGTCGGGGTGAGGGTGACGCCAAACGAAGCCGAGCGCATCCGCGAATTGGGCGGCCTGGCAAAGATCATTCGGAGAGCTTTGGGCGATCAAACTATCCCTTAAAGCTAGTTGCACAAAATAGCTTTAAGCTGTACCATATAGATACCATGAGACCAATCGCGCTCGCCTGTCTGATCATCCTGGCCGCCACATCAGCGGTGGCCGCGCCTGCCTTCTCCTTTGTCCAGACCAACCCCGGGGCCGACGTCCACAAGGGCCAAACGTGGACGCTCTATGGACGCCTGGAGAACATCAGCGGAGCCCCCGCCGAGAAGACGATCCACTCCAATTGGTTCAACAACTCCAGCAAGATCCTCGCGGACGGCCCGGTCTACCAAGCATTGTTTCCGATCAAGACGTTTGCCCCCGGCGAAGTCTACGAAGGCCCCATCTACAGCTATAAAATCGACAATTCGTCGTTCACCGACCTTGGCCCCGCAACCATCGACTTCCTGACCCAATCAGCGCCGGTGACGCTGACCCTAAACATCCTAGAGGAACAGGTCCCCGAGCCTGGCCCGCTCGCCGCCCTTGCCTTGGGCTTGGTCGCCCTCGCCTCGAAACGGCGCTAAGCTACCGAGCTGCTCATCGAACCGAGATTGAGGTCGCCACTTACGAGTGGCGACCCATTTTTTGTGCTCCCAGTCGAGCTAAACGCGCCACCAGAAGCCGATGCGGCCGAAAAAGCATAGCCGCTGATGCCGGTGAAGCTGACGCCCGTGAACGTCGCCGAAATAGAGCCCGACCCCAGATAGCCCACGCCCGGCTTAGAACCTCGCCCATTGATCGTGCCTTGGTTGAAGGTGAGGGTTGGCGAGCCCGATGAGAGCGCCGGGATCGTGACCGCCCACGACTGGGTGAGCTTCGGCGTGATCGAGACGCGGGTGAAGGTGATATCCGGGCATGTGATCACGGAATCGTCGTTTTTCGTGATTGCAAGACTCTGCTGTGGGAATCCTTCCGGAGCGGCGAGGGTGCAGTCCGTGACCGTCACCGGGCCAGGAACGGTGCGCGTTACTCCGTCCGCCGTGTTATCGGAACTCTGGATTTCGAGGCACGGGACCGCGCAGTCGATGACCTGGACGTTCGATGAATTCGCGTTGATTTGGATTCGGTATGTGTCGTCCTGGATGTCACGGAACACGATGTTCGTGTCTCCATTTGGCCATTCGGGATTCCCGCAATAGACCCCGCCGATGATCTGAGAGGCCACGAGGTCCTTCCCGCGCTGACCGTGGCCCAGGACGACCGCGCTTCCGCCACTAGCCACGGTGCAAATGCCTTGCGCGTCGTGGATGTTGACGCCGCGGGTGCCCGTGCGGGTGTCGCAAATGTGCCGAAGGGTCCCGTACCCTCGGCAGTCCTGCATGTAGCCGCCCGTGACCCGGACAAATTCGACCCCGTAGCCCGCTTCGACGTCCGCTTGGGCATCGTAGAGCCGGGCCCCGCGCACAATAGCGTTCCGGCAAAGCCCCACCCGAAGGCCCCTTCGGTAGTTGGTGCCGAGGAACCCGTCGATGACCAGGCCGTTCACCAGCGACGCGGCCATCAGAATTTCGATCTGCTGGTCTTCGTCGTTGACCACCTCGATGCCCTGGATGGTGACATTGTGCGAGATCCACGGCCCGGCGCCCATGAGGATGGCCGGCGTGTTGGCATAATCCCGCCGAATCGTGAAGGGTGTCACCGTTCGGCGGCCCGAGTTGGCATTTCCGCGAACATAGGAAGTCTGGCCGTCGTAGCCCCACGAATCGTAGCTGATGGTTGTGCCGCTCGAGACCGTCACGTAGACCAGCTCGCCGTTGGAATACTCGGTGTAAGCTTCCGCCGTGCCCCCGTTCAGCGTGATCAAGGTCTGGTCGTAAAGGACGGCCCAGAACCCGCCCGAATAGCTCCCGCTTGCCAGAGTGGAGGACGTCGCCCCTTCGGACGCACTCGCCGACAGAAGGCGCTTGTCCGCGCCGCTGAGGGCTTCCAGCGTGTCGTTCCGGTGCGGGACGATGAACGCGCCAATTTGAACCACTGGCGTATTGCCATCAGTGACCGGCCAGCCAACCGGCACGATGCGAGCGCCCTCAGATGTTAGCGCCCGGTTGCGACCGGCGGGAACTCGAACCTGGCTTTTGACCGGCCACGACCCCGGCGAAAGGTTGGCGTAGCCGAACTGAGACAGCGCCCAGTTAATCGCCGGGGCGTAGTCGTCAGTTCCGCAAATCCTTTCGCCGTTGATGTAGGGCATGAGGGGTCACAGAACGTTTTCGATCACGGCCTCGAACCACGGGAAACCTTCACTGACCACGCCTTCGTTCCAGTTCACAAACGAGCCCGACGTCGGGTCAATCGCCGACCAAACCGGATTCATGCGCTCCTTGTTGCCGGTTGTCGGGAAGTTCCCGACAAAGTTCCGGTTCAGGCCCGTGTTTCCAAGATAGCCGTAGGGGAACCAGTAGTTCGAAGCGTCGCCGCTGATGTGGCTGTAGGCCACCACGTAGTCCGCGTCGGCATCAAGCACCACCCCGCCAAACGAATGGCTCACGCATGGGAACGTTGAGCTGATCGGATACAGGGTCTGCACGTTTGTCGCCGTGGCCACCAGGGTGCCATTGCGGTAGAGTTCGGCTTTCAGCGAGCCCGGAGAACCTTGGTTGTACCAGGTCGAATTAACGCCGTAGAGTCGGCATCGGTGGCGAGGGCGGATCTTTACGCCGACCCACTGCTTGGCCGCGTTGAACGTGCGGTAGTTGACCGCCGCCGCGAGCGTCGCGATAACCGCAAGCCCTGTGATCGTTTGCCCAACAGCCTCGCCGTCCGAATAGATTGCCCAGCACCCGCTCGGGCCGTAATTTCGGGCCGATTGCGTGCCATAGGTAAGTGTTTGGGTCGGAACCGCCGTGCCCCGGCGTCCGTTGATGCGGGCGGCAATTTGCGCGTTGCCCGTGCCCGACGCCCGCTCAAACTGGATCAGGTAGGTCTCGCCCGCGACCACAGAAAACGCCGAGCTGAGCGTTTTCTGCACGTACCCCACATCCGTGGTCGCCGCCAAGGTCCATTCGGACAAAAGGTTCGCCACCAGCGACCCGCCAAGTGTCGGGGGGTCAGTGTTGAAATCGTTGCTTCCACCCGACGCATAGACCTTGATGGTCAGGATCGTGTCGGTGCCACCCGCCGTGGTGACGTAAAGCCCCAAGCGGTCGATGCTTCCCGTCTTGGGCGCGGTAAACACGTACCCGTACTTGTTGGTTGCGCTCATCACGAGCGAGCGACTCGACTGGCCCGCCGTGTTGGGAATGTCGGGCATGATCGACCAGACGTCCGCCTGGCCAAACCCTCGCGAAAACGCATCAACCGGGTCAACCGGAGACCCGTACGCCCGCCGAACTGAAGAGAATTCGCCGCTCACAGCATCAACCTCTGAGCAATCACGCTCACCGTTCCAGAAAGGGATAGGCAATAGACGTCGCCACCACGGCAGCCATCTTCGATCACGTCGCCGCTAGAGATGTTCTCAAAGTCGGGATACCCCGAAGCGCCATTGAAATCGGCAAGGGCCGGGGCCGCGCCGCCCGCATCTACCAGCTTGAACTGCAAAGACGCGACAGTGGAATTGAAAACGCGCCATCCAGCGTGGCCGGTTAACGTCCCGTCAATGATCTTGACCGGGGTTGCCGCCCCAACTGTAATGGTCGTTCGTTGGACTGTCCGATAGCTCCCCATGGTGCCCTATACAAACGTGATTCCATCGGTCGATGCGTAAATGACTACGGCCCCACTAATAACCGTTTGAAGTTCCATCCGCCAGATGCCCGACGGCGAAACGTATTCAGCAATGTCCACGCCTGAATCATCCACCCCAGAAAGGGCCGTGAACGTCGCCTTCAGCGTGTTGCCTGCGAAGTCGTAAATCTTGCCCTTGATGAGGTTGGGCGAGCCGGTCTCGATCCAATAAACAAATTTGCGACCGTCTCGCGTAAAAATGCTTGCGGGCTTGACCCCTGTGGCTACGGTTACCGACATGCTCCATGTACCCCCTGCATCATCCGAATATTGCTCCTTGATCTGGCCACCGTCCTCGATGTAGAGCCAGAGACGGCGGCGCTTAGAGTTGGGCTCGCCACAGATCGACACCGAGACCGCCGCCCTTCCGGTGTCGGCGTCTGCGTAGCCGCTGGTAAATTTGTTATCTGCCACCCCAACCCAAGCGTTGCCGCTCTTGATAATCGCCCTGAAGTGGACTTGCTCGGGGCCAATCCAGAGCGATGGGAAAGTGCCATCAACCGGGGCCAGACCACCAAACGAGACCCGGTTCCGCATGCGGTTGGCCGCGATGTAAGCCCCTTGCGGGTAGGTCGCAACCTGCAGATCAGTGTAGGCCGCCTTGTTCCCTTGGGCGAAAGGTGTGCCCGTCAGGTAATAGCCAATCGTGTCGGTCGTGTCCGATCCTCGCAGGGCAAGGGGCAAAGCGTGGAACTGCTTGACCGTCGCGCCCGACCTTGGGGCGTGGGTCGTCGGGTCATGAGCAAGCCCAAGCCCATGATCGCGCAGTATTTTGGTAAATCGAATCGTGGTCTGGCGAGCACTCAGGGCGTCGGTGCCTGACGGGTAGGCCCCACCGGCCCAGCCATTCCCCCAAAGCGGCGGCACTGACACCATATCCCAAAGCGCGTGAGCCTGAACCGTGATGGAACTGCTGATGTCCAGCGCCAATTGCTCCGTCCATGTGCCGGTGGAGTGGTCCACTGTGGCCCCGTTTCCAGCCGTGTACATCGCCGGGAGGTCGTTGTCATGGTAGGCGTCGGGGAATGAGCCAACCGCCGCGCACGTCAGCCCAAGTTCGCCTAAAAGGGTAATCAGCTGGGTGATTGTGTAGATGTTGTGAGTCGTGGCTCCGGAGCTTGGCACGATCTTGAACATATCGGGGCAGTCGGCAAGCTTGCCCGAGACATCCACCCACGCAAAAGGCTTGTGATAGGTCGTATCCGATCCTGAGACCCAGGCCGTCGCCCAATTGTTGAACGCGCTTTCGAAGGTCGCCAAAGCCCAACTGGTGCCGGTCGAGTCTTTCCGCAGTTCAATCGTATCGATTCGGAACGTGTCAGTCCCAAACGATGTCAGCACGATTGTGGAGATGCGCGAGACGCCCCACAGTTCAGAGTCAACAGGATCGCCCAAGAACCCGGTCAGCGGGTAGCGACTCGTCTTCGTGTCAACCGCAATCGTGGAATTGTGGGGCTTGCACAGGTCGATATCAATGTCCGTGTAGCCCGTGCCGACCGTGGTGATGTCCCAGTATTTTGTCCCAATGGTGACCCGAAGTTTCTTGCCCGCCACCGTCGATCGGATCCTGAACCGCAGGTATCGGTAGCACTCCGAGTTCTTGGCCGTGCCGAATGTCGCGGTCGCCGTACCTCCGGTCGCCGTGTAGCCCAGAACCACATCAGCGCCACCGGTGACCACGGCGCAATTCACGCTGGTCCAAGTGGCGAGCGGGCTTCCGTTCTCGACCAACACGGTGGCGGGATGCGAGAGCGTGAAAGCATCAAACTGCTTGCCCGTAATGAGAACCCGCCAGTCGCGTGGGTCGTCGCCAAACGATGTGGCCGAAGCGCCGTCAACATAGCACCAGAGGTCCGTTTTTTCGTTCAGCGTTTGGGTTGGGAATGTCGCGCCGTTCAACGTGCATCCGGTCGATTCCCGATAAGCCGTCGTGTCGTCCGACCACGCGCCACCCGATGCCAAAATGCTGGTGGCCACGCCCGCCTTCCACTGCGTCGTGAGTTGCAGCGCGTCGCTTCCCGCCTGGTCATAGATGCGGTACCGACCACGCCAAGCCGTCTCTGCGGGCCATTCGGAATTGGCAAACCCAGCGCAATCAACCTGTGGAATTGCGACGTTGCCCGGGTTGTAGTTCGTGATGCTCAGATTCCCGGTGGACGCGCTGTAGCTATTCGAACCGTTCGACTCGCTGCGAGAAGCTTTGAGCGGTAGGTCTGCGCTTTGGAATTTCCTCGTCGCACTGATGGTGTGCGACGTGGTCATCCCGTTATAGCTGATGGTGTTGGACTCAAGGCCCGTCGTGCAGTAGTAGCCTGCGTCGTAATCTTCACCCGCGGCCAAAACATGGCTCGAGGTTGCGGTGAACGCGCCGCAGGTGATGGTGGCGGTCACCGTTGCCGCCACATCGCCACGCTCCACGAACCGGGCCAGCTTCGGGTATGGCCCGTCGTCACACTCGGTCCCGCCATAGATGGGCCAATCGCGCGACCCGAGATAGACGGCAGCAAGGGCTTCGTCAATCTGAAACTCTTCGACGGGCACCGTGATGGTCCATGTGCCGTCGTAGGATCGAAAATCGTTGTTGGTCGCCGGAATGGCCGTTCTCGACGTGTAGCTGATGGGTTCTGTGTGCGAAGAGTAGGGCGTGGACGCCTTGAGCGTCCCGTTCACCGTCACAAAGAAGTCGCCACCCGAGGCCCCGACTGTGACGCTCGTGATATCAAGGGACACCGCGCACCCGCAGGCGGTCACCGCGAAATGCGGAGCCCGTGAGTAACCGCCGCCGATTCCGATCAGCCCACCCGCGTCGCCCGTGAACGTGCCTTCGAAAACTAGCGAGCGACTTCGCCCGGTCGCGATGGTCACGCCAGCACCGTCACCCGCGAAGCAGGCTTAGAACGCAAGAATTCGCTATCTCGACGAACCTCTACCTGGATGCGTCCCCGCGCCCGAATGTCTTCCGCAATTTCGTCAAGGCCGCGCCCGAACGTTGGTCGTCCAAGCTTTGAACACGCCGTGTACCGCGTGGGCCTCACCGGCGTATCCGCTTCGAACCTTACGTCCACCGAAAGCGCCGTGATGATCACATCCACGTCCACGCCGTCCACGCTCTTCAGCGTCACCTTGTCGCCACGCCAAACAGGCGAGCCGTCGGGCTTGGTCAAAGCGTTGGCGGTGAATTCGTAGTAGGTCCTCGGAACCGTCAGCACTTGGGCCAGGAACGCGCAGCTCTGCTCCACCTGGTCCGACGTGCCCATGGCCGAATCCACCAGGCCGTAAAGCCGTGGCTCGCCCGCCCACCCTTCGGGCCGAGAGCTTGGTGGCAAAGTGGCGTCCTGAAGGTCAGCGTCGCGATAGTAGGCTTGGATGGCCCGATCCGTGCGCCTATCCCAACCAGTGACCCAGACCTCGTTAGCTTCGGGATCCATGGTCCGCACCTGGAGCGACCAGTAGCCATTCGCCCACACGCTGGCCGCCGAGATGCCGCCCGCCACCGCTTCCGCGTCGGTGCGATAAAGGACCGCGTCCGGGGTTTGTTCGTCAATGACAGTCGGCGAGCGAAGGGCGAAGGTCGGACCCGATGCGGTCGGGATGATGCCCCAGAAATAGGGCGCCGCAAAGTCGTTCATCAGCCGCTTGATCCAGTCCGCCGCCGTGTCGCCTTGGCGAATGAGCAGAGACCACTTGTTGCCGTCCGGAGATGTGTCCCCGGGCAAGTAAAGCGCCGTGGTCTCGATCTCGCTTCCCACCAGGTCGCCGCACCCGGCAAGTTGGAGGATCTTCACAATGGCGTCGGAAAACTCGAGCTTGTCGAGCGGGTATTCGCTTCGGAAGACGCACTTTTCGAGTTGTCGCCACCGATCACGAATTGCCACCGTGGCGAACACCAGCTCGGGATTCGGCGAATCCTGCCAGCTCAGTTCGTCCATCACGCCGTCAAGCCATGTGTTGGAGCCTTCCTTGAGTTGGCAGGGTCTTGATAGCATCGTGCGCCACTGAGGGGCGAGAGCGTTCACCCCGTCAGCGTTCTTGACCGTCGCCGAGAACCGAACCGACGACGCGTCCTCGCCGACCTCCAGCGAACCGCCAAGGAAATACGGGCTCAGGTCAAGCTCTTCGCTTGCGTCGGTGTACTGTGAGACCGCCGCTTTGCCGCCGACGATGCCGAACACTTGGGTCGCGCGAGTGCTGGAACCGCTCGAAAAATCAATGCGCAGCGTGGCCCGAGACCCTGAGACGTTGGTCACCGAGATGGCCACCGTGTCCGACGAAGCAGGCTGCCAGCCGGTCCATTCGGCAAATGCGGCCCCGCCGTGAGCGTCGTAGCCTTGGGCGAACTCGCCGTACTCCGTGACCAGCGACCCTGTGGATGGGTAGGTCAGCGGGGCGAGAACGACAGAGGATCCGCCGCTCGGGCTCGCCCACCAGAACTTGCCCGCCGGAATGATCTCAAGATCGCCTCCGGAGTCCCAGTTCGGGTCAAGGTCCACAAACGTGTGGGCGAATCCGTCGCCCTGGTTGCCCACAACCAGTAGGTCGCGCCCTCGATGGGGCAAAACCGCGATGGACACCCACTGGCCCGCTGTGGCGCTCGTGGCCGTGCCGCCCGTGATCTTGCCGTCGCCGACGTAGACTCCGTTTTTCCAGACTTCGACAAAGCCGCTTGACCAGATGACCAGCGCGACGCCGGTACTCGTGTCGGCCGTACCGGTCGGATTCCACCCGCATTGGAATTGAACGAAGTCGGAGCCCGCCCCGTAGGCGAACCACGCGATAAACCAGCCTCGATTCTTAACGTAGCTTGCGGTTGAAACCGCCTTTTCGCTGGTCAGCGACGAATCCACACTGGAGATGGCCGCGCCCGCGCAAAAGCCGTCGTACCGGTCAATCCAGTTGGACGAAGTGGTGAAAGTGAAGTCCGCTTTTCTGAGCTTCTGGTAGACGCCAGCATCGGACGCGTAAAAGCTGGATGTGAACTGATCCGGTTCGCGCTGGACGGTGTAGGTTACGGGATCAATCCAAACGTTGGTGAGCGTAGCGCCCTTGAACTGCTCACCGATGGCCGAAAGCGAAATGTGGCCCGTCTTGAGACGTTGCTGGGTTCCGTCGATCGACAAGGCGAGCGCCATAAGGCCCCTTACAGTCTAGACCCGGACGCCCTGCGGCCAAGCGTGGAAGCCATTTCGACACCGATGGCCCGTTTGATGAGTTCCGCCGCTTGCTGGAGAAGCGCGTCCGATCCGCCGCCGCGAACCAGGCCAGCGCGTTCGGCGGGACTGATGCCCATCTGGCCGATAGCCCCACCGCCGAAGGTCATCTTCTGGAGGTCAACCGCCTGCTTGGTGTTGTGGGCAATTTCGCTCAGGTATCGAATTCCCGCATTTTCGAGCGGATCGGGTTTGTCGAGAGCATCCGAAGGCCCGGCCAATTTTGCCCGTTTTGCGTCATTGGCTGCCCGCTTGCGCCCAAGCTCCATTTGCATTTCGATAATGCGCTTGTTCGTGTTAAATGTCTGCATGAACGGGTCTTCTTGCGTTAGGCCAAGGTCCTCAAGCTTCTTGCCCACCCCACCCGTCATTGAAGCGATCTGCGCCCCGATCATGGCCATAAACTCAGCGCCTTGGCGAAGATTGCCCACCATGGTTTGAACCAACGCCGCAGAATTTACAAAAGCGTTCTCGATCATACCGCCAAGCCCTTCAAAATCCGCGCCCGTGACAATGCTTCGGAAAACTCCACCCTCAGACGCCGCGCTGATGACCTCTGCTAATTTGTCTGCAAGTGGCACTAGCCCATTGTTGAGAGCCTTTCCGAACTCAATTCGGGCAAATGCAACCGCGTCCGAAAGATTCTCAATTGAGTTCTTAGCGCCATTCCCTGCTCGCGGTAGCTTTTCAAGTTGGGCCACAATGGCGGCAATAGCTTGTTGCGAGGTTACGCCGTTCCTTTTCAGATCTTCAGTGTCGGCGGTGCCAAACAGGTCCGTCATGATCTTGTAGGCGGGGATTCCTGCTTCGGTCAACTGATTCAACTCTTCGCCCTGAAGATAGGGCTTGGTGTTCATTTGCTGGACGGCCAACAAGACTCGCGAAAGATGGTCCTTGCCCCCGCCGCCAAGCGCATTAGCATTTCCAAACTGCCTAAGGATTTGCTCCGAGAACCCTTGCGACATTCCAGACCGGCGAAGCCCCAAATATCCTTGCGTTGCTTCTTGGAAGCCAAGCCCTGGCTCGCGAGCTAGGTTCTTCACTCGCTTCATAGCAGCCTCTGCGCCTTTTGCGCTGCCTTCAACTCCTCGAAGGGCCAATTCTAGCGCATCGAAATTGGCGGCCATAGGGCTAGCATTCAAGCCCTCGCCGACCATGACCGCGATCAGGGTCGCGTAAGCGGCGGCCACGCCAGTTACAACGGTTGAAAGCCCAGCGGAAGCGGCCCCAAGGGACCTAACTCCCGACGCGAATGTTTTGGTCCCTCCTCCAGCCATTTTCTGAGCAACTTCAACTTCACGCGTAGCCGCCACAACCCTTTGTGCCCCCGCGACATATTGCTTGTCGTCAAGAACGTACTTCGTGATTAGGATGTCGGCGGTGATGCTCATGTTGTCAACCTAGAAGCGAAGCCAGTGCGGACGCAGGATGCTTGAACGCTTCCTCGCGCTCAAGCAAGTAGAGCGCAATCATTTCGGGGAGGTCTTCGCGCTCTTCGTCCGTCAGTCGATTAATGTGCTTGCCCCAAACGTTTCGCGCTACGGTAAGGGCGACTCGTCTTGTGCAGTCGCCATCGAGTCTTTTTTTTCCTGAACTACTTGCTGGTCAAGAATGGCAACAGAAACGACCCTTGACTCTCGATCAATTGCGGACAAAACTGAGGACACGAACCATGGAGCCTTCTGGATCTTTACCGCTTGGTCAAGCGTGAAAGGAGGATTAACCATCAGCTTATGGATGGTGTACGCCGCAATTGCTTCTTGCGCAGTGTCCGGAATGGTTAGCCGAGCAGCAACAGGCGAGTCCGCGGGAGGAAGAATCCGAAACCATGCCAGCGCGTCGCGCTCCAGGGCTCGAAGCCCGCCGTAAGACGTGATACGTCTCAGCGTGACCTGGATCGGATCACCCTCCGGAGCCGCAATAACCAAATCAAACGGCTCATCTTTGACCGCAAACGTCTCAATTAACGAATCCGCCGAAAGGTTCTTTAGGCTCACTCAGGCTCCTCTCCGTTTTGAAGGTCCGAGGCAAGATCGTCGAAGCTTGTCACGGTGGCGGGGCCGCCAAACCCTCCGCCCGCAATCTCGCGCGCCTTGCGCTCAGCCTCTTCGCGAGAGATGACTTTCTTTTCTTCTGGTTGGTTATTCATAGCCTTAGTTGGGAGTGAACGTCAGGGCTCCGCTTCCCTCGTAGTTGTACTGAACGTTAACGAGCTGGCCATCATTCATGCCAATCGAATACGATTTGAGCTTTGCGCTCCCAGAAAACGCGCCGCCCTCCGTTGCGTGAGTGGTCATCGCAAACGTGATGGCTGTTTTATAGGAGTTGAACGCCTTTTCGAGTAAGGACGACGTGCCAGTCGGAGCAGTCGGGTAAGCCCCCGAGTCTGGCGAATTGCCAGAAAGCTCAATCGAAATCTCTTGAAGCCCGCCGGATTGAAGGCCCAAAGACACAGAAGCCAGGGTCATAGGCAAGGTCACCGCAATGCCGTTCAGCGTGAAGCTGACCACCATTTCAGCATCTGTCAGAGTTGAGCTGGCTGCGTCTGACAGCAAAGCCTGAGCCCCGCCCGTAGCAGTCGGGACAAGAACCTTCCCCGAGAACCCGAAATCAATATCCGTGTTTTGCGGGTCTTTCCATTTTGATCCCGACAAGGAACCTTCAACTTGGGTGATAGTGCCCGTAAGTGTTCCGTTGAAGATGCCGAGGTAATCCACGCCGTCAAGGGTAAAGACCGAGATGTCCGTGTGCTGAACCTTCCTGGACCCCGAAACAACCGACATTAACTCGGTCGAAAGGCTCCAGCTTTTCTTAGCCACAGAGTTGCGCATGCCATTTCGACTTGCGGGCTTGGCATTCACCAAGTCGTTAGGCATCGTTAAGGTGGCGTTAGCGAATGCTCCGAGAATGCTCGACCCATCAAGCGAGAGGGCGGTAACGTCAACAACCTGTTGCATCGTGGCCATGACGCCCTATACAATGCGCTGAAGGTCGCGCAGTTTCAGGAGCATTCCCAGGTTTCGAGCCCGCCACCGGCGAACCGTCTCGCCGGTCCTTGGCGCTCCCGTTGATGGTTGGCCCATGAATCCGCGCCCAACCATCCTGATGGTGCCTTGCGGGTTCAAGATGAACTTGGCATAGGCCACCGAGTTGGCCACTTCCCACGCGTTGCCCGACTTGCCAAACCGGAAGCCTCGCCGAAGCCCGCCGGTCTGAACGTTGATCGCGAGCAACGGGACGCCGCCACGGAAGCCAGCCGCCCGCAGCGCCTTCTTGTTGATCGGTCGCCGCCGCTTCGCAAACGGGTAACCAACAGCGGCCAAAGTCGCCGACGAGATCCCGCCCGAGGTCAAAGCGATGTGGTCGGCATACCCTTCGCGGGCGAGCTGCGCGTGAACCTGCTGAGCCGTGCCTTTCATGCGCCGAAAGCGGTCCGTCTGGGCCAGCAAAAGGGCGGCGGAAGAGGTGTAGGTAGCCATCACTGGTAAACGAAGGTTGTTACGTTGAACTGGATGATGACCCGCTCGACGTCGCGCGAATCGTCGTGATCTTCCGTGCCAAGATCGATCATGGCCACCTGAGCCAAGTTCCCGACGCCTGCGTAGTGCGATGACGCAGGAATCACGGTAGGGTCGGCGCTCGATGGAACTAGGCGCATACCCAAAGCCCTCGCCAGCGCAACCTTTTCCTCTTCCGCTTCGACTGGGAAGGAAGATCGCGCCCACTCGCCCACAATCGTAAACGACCACTGCTCGCTGGTGTTTCGCGCTCCAGGCCCTGGGGGCCGCATGATTGGCCGCGTGATCACCGTCGCGCATGGCGAGCCCGGGCGAGGCTTGTATCGAGCGCCCCACGAGATTGCCGTGTCAGCAATGCCCCATGCCGCCGCGATATCGATCGACAGTTGGCCGCGAAGAGATGCGTAAGCGTCAAGCATCTAGGTTGGGCCCCTTTCGGTCGACGACAAACGACGCATGATCAGCCCGCCCGATGCCTTGGTAAAGCGCGGCGTTTGACATGACGGCAAAGGTGAACCCGTTGAAGATCATTCGGCCACCAACCTCCACGAGGTCAGCGTCAGACGGCCCGATGATGACCATGAACGGATTGTCCGCCTCGACCCCGGCCACGCCCGCCGCCTGGCCGAATTTCATGGGCGTCACCTGCGCCTTGCACGACGAATAGGCGTAGTCTTTGGTTTCGCCTTGCGGGCGAGCCAGTTGGATCGTGTGCGGCAAGATCAGCATCAGGCGATCAACGTCCTTCCACTCGGTCGGTGGGCTTCGACGTAGATGGTGCCCGCCGTGATGCCCGCCGGGATGGTCACACTTGAACAGGCGATGATCAGCGAATCAGCCGGGGCCGTGCCGACCGCTAAGGTAAACGTACCGTTGGTCGTGACCGTGTAAGTCCACGTGACACCCGCCGAAGTAGTTTGCGTTGCCGGGTTGTAAGCTGTTCCGGTCACTGTGACCACGCCCGAGCCGGTCAGGCCGGAGACCACGATCTTCGCGAAGCCGCCGCAAAAGTTGGTCGAATCGATTGTTTGCCCAGCCGTTTCGGTATCCGCGCCAGCGCCAGTGACTACAGACTTTCGAAGGGCGTTTAAGTAGGTAGACCCCTGCAGGACCTCAAAGTACACATTGTTGACCGCTGGGTATGATCCCGTCGCCTTGTAATAAAGATCCCGCCACTGAGTTGGGGCCAGGCACTGCCATTTAGTCGCATGGGTGACGTTGAGGTAGGTCAGCCACGCGTCCAGAGAGGCGTAAGCCCCGCGCTGAAGGGCGTGGTAGGCGAGCCGGTTCACAATCGGCTTGAGCTTCGACCCGTAGAAATCGAGCGAACCCAGCCCGTCCTTCCAAGCGCGGAACGCGGCAAGAAGGTCGGCTTGCTGGTCGATGTCCGACAATGCGGCAATCGCGGTCACTGCGTCCAGCGCCGCATCAGCCGTTCCGTATGACCCACCAGGCTCGCCGAGGCCATAACCAGACCCAGACGTGCCGACGAGCTTGGCGTAACCAAGGTTAAGGTGGTCAAGCTGGATCGCAAGGTCTGCCGCCGCAAGAATCGCCATGCTTCCCCTTACAACTGGATCAGTCGGTACCGGCTTGCAACCGCGCGGATCTCGTCGGCCCACGTGTCGGCGCTACTCGACGCCGCGAATTCCATCTCGACCGGGCCTTGCTTGATTCTCGACAGGTTGCCCGACTCCGACGCTATCGCTTGGGACGCCCCTCTCAGAACCGCCAGCCACGCATCGTCGGGAACCGTCGAAGCGTAGCCCCAGTCCGCCACGATGCGAATACTCTTCGGGTTACTGCCAAACATCGCCAGAAACTCGATCTCGGTGTAAGGTTGGCCCGACCCCTCGCCGTAGGCCCTTGGCACGTACCCGGTATTCGCCGCCACCGTGGTGCCGGTCGAAGCCACCGCGTCCCAAAAGGTCTGAACGCTCGTGATGCTCACCGCGCCCGCGCCAAGCGCCAGCAACCACCGACCACTGATCGGAAGCACGGGAGGGTCGAAGAGTCGTGCCACGGCGCTCCCTGACGCAAGGAACGGATTCCAGCCGCTTAGATGCTCAAATGCCGCGACGGCCGAATTTAGATAAACCTGGAGCAACGTCGCCCCGGGCGATTCAACGCCAACGCGGGCGAGCTGGGCCTCAAGCTCTGTTGGGGTCGGCCATGCGCCTGGCATTACTCGCTCTCGGGCTCCTGGGCTTGAACCGCTTCGGCTTGGACTTCGGGCTCCGCAACAACGGGCTCGACCGGTTCGGCAACGACGGGCTCAGCTTTTGCGGGCTTGCTTTCAAGAAGCCGAGAGTCCACCCACTGGCGGAAGTCGCCAACTTGGACTAGCACGCGCACGGAACCGCCGCCGTCTGCGTCGGTTTGGATCACCTTTGCGTTTTTCGCAAACTTAACCTTCATGAAGCCCAATACAAAAGCGGCCCCGCCTCGAAAAGTGGGGCCGCTTGGCGTTGTTGGTCAGGGCCAGGATTAGGCCGTGCCAGCCACGCCGGCAAGGGTCTCGGGCTGGGCAATGAACTGGCCAGCGGTGACCGCTTGAGTGTACGGGGCGGATCGAGCCTTCTTGATCGCGAAGACCGCGTTGATGATGGAGTTGCCACCATCGCCACGAGTGAACGCAACCCGAACGTACCGCAAGGTTGGTTCGTTGAGGCTGAATCCGACACACTTGTCGTCGTCCGTCGCCACCGCCTGCGTTACCGCAGACGATAGGATATCGGACCAGTTGGAGTTGTCCGAGCTGTGTTGCAGCTTGGCATCCACAGTCGAGCTGGCGGCCATCGTGCCAAGAGCGACCAGGATCGAGACCTGGCTGAACCCTTGAAGGTCAATGGCACCGCTGTTGACGTCCGACGTTCCCGCTGTGAGCGAGTAGTTCGTGCCGTCAACCGTCACATGTTCAACAGCAAAGTTTTTGAAGATCATCTTAGCTCACCTGCAATTGCGCGAAAGCGTTCGGGTCAACCGGCATACCGTCGGCCATAAAGTTCAGCACGTAGCCAAAGTCATTCGATGCCGCGTAGGTCTCCGGCTGGGGAACGATTTCCATGCCAAGGGCGTCGACGATCCAGTAGCCTCGCTTGAGGTTTTGAAGCGCAAGTGCCTTGACGCCGGTCGTGATGTTTCCAGTCACGCCAGGATCGGTCATGAACTCGGTCAGCACGTACGGGTAACCGCACAGGGTGTTCGGCGAAGCGCCGACCAGCGCGTTGCCGTTGTAGAACCCAGGCTGCCAGACGTAGTTGTTGTTCGAGTCCTTGATCTTGCGGAGTCGAGCCTCCATGTTGCGGTGCATCATCCAAAACGCACCGGGCCGGTATGCCGCCTTCAAGTCCGCAAGGAGATTGAAGATGTCATCAGCGCCAACGACGTTGGCCGTGCCCGAAGATCGAACACGAGAAGATGTCACGCCCTGAGCGTCGGTGACGAGGAAGCCAAGAGGTTGCCCCGCACCGGTGCCCGTCAAGAAGCCCTTTTCTTGAGTGCGAGACATGACAAAGGCGATGCGGTCAAGAACCAACTGCTCAGCGTTGCTCGAAAGGCGCATGACCGTGCGAGACAGTTTGATTTGCTTGCTTCCGCGCTTAGGCTGAAGCTCACGACGGGTGAACGGCTCGTTGGTGTCCTCGGTGGCGGCCCCGCGTTCCGTGGTCCAAGAAAAGTCGTCGAAATCGTTGATGCCGACTACGCCAAGCGATTCGGCGGTGAGAAGCGGAGGCAAGACGTTTGCGTTTTGGCGAACGTACAATTCGTCCGTGACCAGGCGAATGACTTCCTGGGCAAGTTCCATCGGCATGACCGTGTAACCACCACCCGGAGGACTTGAGACGCTCAACGCCTTCAGCGCAGCGTCGTAGTTCTCGCGGGCCTTGTGGACGCCGCCATCAGCCGCAACCGCCGCGACCATCGTGAGGAACGCCTTGTTCAGGCTCGGGCGGCCTTTCACTTCGTCCTTGCGGCCCTGAACCACGATATCCTCGGCCAAGTTCGCCCAGTTTTCGGCCTTTGCCAAGTTCTGAGCCCGCTCAATGTCGGCCTGAGCCAATTGAAACGCCTTGTACGCGTTGTCAAAAGTCGCCTGATCGTCAGGAGGCATCGAGCCCGATTGGCCCGCGCTCTTTGCCTGAACATCCTTCATGGCCTGAAGTGCTTGGTTTGCAGCTTCTTGGGCCTTCTTAAGCATTTCGTTCATGCTAAATTGCTCCCGTGCTCAAAGCACATAGACTCGCTTCGCGAATCCGGATCTCTCGCTCCCAATAGGAAGCGTCCATTGACGATTGTTCGCTTTTGGCTTCATCCGTGACATCAACGCGAGCAATCAACCCGCCAATCGATGCATGGATCGCCTTGAGCTGCTCCACGCGCTCGGGGTTGACCCGGCGCCCGTCGCCTTCGCGCATGTCCGCCACCTTGACGAACCGCGCAGTAACCCCATCAACCGCGGCAAGCACGGAATCCAGGTGCTCGATGAACTCGGCAGCACGCACCTCGTCTTCTCGAAAATCGTATGATTTGGCCGCGATTGCGCGGGCCTTCGGGTTGGCCCCGACGCAACAGATGGACCACTCGTAAAGCTGGGTGATCTTTGTGATCGCTCGGCACCATGTCAGCTTCTTGATCGCCGGTGAGTCAAACCGCGCTAGGTCGTACCCATTTGCCGCCGCGTAGGCCAGGAGTTGTTCGCCGGTTTCAAAATAGAACACGCCGCTCTTGTAGTCCGGCATGAACCCAACCGAGACGCAAACGCCCTTGCCAAGCTCCATGCGCTGCAAAACGGCCTTCCGCGCGTTTTCGGCGTCATCGATGTCGCGATAGAACTCGCACTCCGAGACGAGGTTATCGCCTTCCATCCGCGCCGAAACCGGGGTGCCGACGCCAAGCTCCCACTCGTGGCCAACGTCCAGCCAGCCGTTTTCAACGAAGTCATTGAGCACGGCCTTGGACCACGCGCCCGGGAAAATCACGTCCCCATAGCGGTCCGGGTTACCACACGTCGAAGCAACCGCCTTGATGCGGTACTCCTGAACGGTGGCCTCGGCCTTGAAGACCGTGAGCAATGCCTTTGTGGACGTTCGATCCATGGTGCCCTTTACACTGCCTCCGCTTCAACGCGCGTAAAGCCCTTGACCCCATCCGTTCGGACCAGCCAACAAGTGCAATTCACTTTGCAGGCCGTCCGCCCGTCGCCAGGCCAGAAAGGGAGCGTGTCCATAGTAAAACCGCCGTCCGGCTCAAGATCAGGCATTTGCGGGCAATCAGCACAGTGGTCGTTTGCGCCTAAGCGCCAGTGGAACCCGTAGCCACTGCCAGAAACCGAAATGAACGATTCGTTGGCCGTACCCCTCAGCTTTCGGCCATAGAGCGCCGAACGGTTCTTGATGAGGTCCGTTCGAATGTTGCCGTCTGCGTCGAGAAACTTGCCGTCGATCACGTCGGAAAGGAACCCTTGCAGGTACCGGCTTTCCTCTTCGGCCATTGCAAGCCCGGCTACCCTGTCATCGTTGCCGAGTGCGGCCGTATCGCCAGCCAAATTACGGCCCAGCGACCATGCCGACGTGTGCTTACCAAGAAGCAAATCGTAAAACTGCTCGTACCAGCCAACCGGGTCAAGCTCGCTTGATGCCAAAGATTCGGCCAATAGCCCAGATTCGCGCCAAAAGTCGTGCGTGACGCTCACAAAGTCGCGGTTGATCGCCTTGGCTGACCTATCCTTCAGTATCGCCATCGGGCTCCTTGCCAGAAGAGGACCGCCGGGCAACCTCTTGCCTCAATTGCCGAAGCTGAAGGTCTTTGGCCGCGACGCCAACGGGCTGGCTGAAAGTGTCGCCACCCTTCACGTCGGGAAGCCCAAATTCGCCCCTTGCTTCGTTCAGCGTCACAAGCCCAGCAACATAGTCCTCGCGCACCCGCTTGTGCCGGATGTCGGTATCGTCAGAAAGCCAGGTAACCGCAGAAGTGTCAAACCAGAGCCGGTACCGGGCCGGATCAAGCCCAAACATCGGCAAAAGCTTTTCGCCAATCTGCTCCGACCAATCCGCAAGCTGGGGCAAGATCGTGCGCTTGCCCGCGTCGTCAATCGCCTCGCCCTTGTTGGCGAAAGTTTGCTTTTCGGTCGCGAAACCAAGGACCATCGGGTCGAAGCCGAGCGCCGCGCAGATGTTGGCGATAGGCATGCTCCGGATCTTGGATAGGTCCATCTGTTGCGGGGACCATGACGGAATTGTCACGTTTACCGGCGCACCGAGGACAAACGGTTCACCGCGCTTGTCTCGATTGTTCGCCATGAGACTAGCTTTCACCCGCGCCAACTGGTTTGGAGTCACCTCTTTGCCCGTGTTCTCCTTGGGCGAAATGATCATGCTCGGCGTCGAGTTGTTCCGAAGCACAGACGCCAGCCACAGGCTCGCCTCGTTTTCCGCGCAAATCTCCCGCATGGTCGCGGCAAGAGGGGAGAGCCCTCGCCGCCAATCCGATGGGTCGATGCCGTAGCGAAGGGCTAGGACTTGCTCGGGATCTACCGCGATCCATTCGCCGCCGCCGTTCGGCTGGTACTCGTAGCCGGTGACAAGCTCGCCTCCGTCCGCGTTCCCCTTGTCCGACCTAGCCTTCATGCTGTCGTGAGGCACCCAAATGAGCTGCACTGGGCGGCCAATGTTGTTCCTTCGGATCAAAGCGTACGCGTTGCCGTTCACGTCCCAAGAGAGCTGAAACCCGCGCAGAAGAGCCCGACCGTTGTACCATGGGTTTGGCTTACGCAATAGCCGAATGACTTCGGCGGCGTCTCGATTCTTCGTCGAAACGTCCATGTACGTGCCGTCAGCCTGCAATTCCTGCACGACCAATCGAGCTTCACCAACACTTGAGGCTTTCCAATTGATTCCCGGCAGGACAATGGCGTTGTCGTAAACTTTGCCCGCTTCGGCCACCCAGTCGTAACCCGAGTTCAGGGTGAAAAGCGAGCTATTGAGGGTGCTTCCCGTCGTGCTGGTGCGACCGCGCCCCAGAAGGCGCATGTACTCAAGGGCTTGTCGCACGACGCGGAAAACGTTTGCCATCCCCGCCCCTTACACTAGATCACGTCCAGGCTGTAGCCACTGCTTGCTTCAAGAAGCTCATTGGTCGCATCCGAGAGGGCGTCGACAACATCGTCCGTATCGTGTTGCTCATTCTCCCGAAAGTCTCGAAGCTCTTTCATCACTTCTTCAAGAACCCGGCGCCCATTCTCTTTGCCCACTCCCGCTTTTGGCTTTGACCATTCACCGCGAACAAACTTCACATTTCCGAGCGCCACTTGCTCTTGAAATGCTCGGGCGCGAACGGCCTTTTTGCCAGTCGGCGATACTTCTTTGAGCTTGTCTGCCCAACGCTTTAACCTTTCCTTAATTTGGGCCACCACGATCTTGCCCGCCGCGCCTGGATCCTGCGGGAACACGATCTTAGCTTCGAGCGGTTCGTCCTTCGTGGCGTTGCCAACCATGAGCGCCATAACCTTATCTGGCCCGATTTGCTCACGGTCAACCTCGGCGACCCATAGGCCGCCCGCGTGATCTTTGCCCATTTTTACCGATGCAGTCGGGTCGCCCCCACCTTCAGTTGCGCCAAAATCGTAAGCTCTGACCCATTCCCAAGAGCCGTGCCCGTCGGGCAGATCGTCGACAATCTCGATGCGCGAAACCTGAAAAAACACGCCATCCTTGGCCGTTACGTCGTGCTGGGCTTCGGTGAGAAACGCGGACGCCCCCCACGCGTTCATCTGGCGCTCGCACACTTCCCGGCTTTGCCCCGCCCATGTCGGCGTGCCGGCCGTAATGACCCACCGCCGTTTGTTATTCCCAGTCGGGTCTGGTGCCGACTCGTATTCCATGTCAAGCAACGCAGGTTCGGGGCCGATGATGTTGGCAGAAGTAAGAAAATCGGCATCGCGGTTGACGACCCTGGCGACAATGCCATCATCGCGGATCAGGTTCTGAATGACCACAATGGCGCAATCGCTTGATCCAGCCGGTAGAATCGCTTTGGTGATTTTGGCGATCTTTTTCTCAATCGTTTTGGTCGAATCCTCGCCGCTGTCAATGTCATCAAAGATGATGAGGTCGGGACGGAACTCATCAAGCTTGATTCCGCGAAGACCCTTATCCAGGCCATAGCCCGCGATACTGAAGCCCCGGGCCGTGCGTATCTGGTTGACTTTCCATGTGCCCGCCTTTTGGCTTCCAGTTGCGCTCGTCAGCCGCTCTTCGCCTAGCCCGGAAAGTAGCGTTTCGATTGAGCCCATGTGGTCCTGGGCTTGGTCCTGGGTGCCACACACGTAAAGCGCAAACCGCCTTGACAAGCGATGGGCGGAATAAGCGCAGGCCAGCTCGACCGTGGTGGATTTGCCGCCACCCCGAGGCATGACGGCAACAATGGGGTCAACAGTTGCGCCTGGCTCTAACGCCTCAAACCACTCCCAAAGCCGTTCGTGCCTCGAGGCCATCGGCTGACTTGCAACATGCGGGAAGTGCGTCTGCAGCCACGGCTTGTACCCTTTGGCATCGGGCTTGGCTTCGGGGGCAACGTTTGGGGCCAACTCACGCAGCTCGTCAGCCTGATCTTGGGTGAAAAATCGAGCCCAGCTCACGCAACCTCAGCAGCTTTTGGCGGCAACGACGCGACAAACGTGTTTACCCGAGCCGTAAGGTATTCGGCCAACGTGACCGCGCCTTCCGGGTTGGCCTTGATCCAATCTTCGTCCTGAAGTGCTCGAGCAATCGCCGTGTCAGCTTCCACCTTTTCGCCCACTAGCCGCATGAGCGATACGGACAACTTGTCCCGCTGGGCAGTTTCTTCGCGCCGAACCACCGCCGTCGAATCCACAATGACATTCAGCCCTTGAATACTGACGTTAGTCTCTTTGACCCATCGAGACAGCGCG
>JBMOJP010000042.1:0-21271 GCA_049315725.1 Chthoniobacterales bacterium
GAATTGGCCACCACGATCCACACCGCGCTGAAGTGCGCGCCGAGGCAGACCATGATGGTGGCGAAGAAATGCATCTTCGGCCCCACCTTGTTCCACCCGAAAAGCAAGATGGCGAGGAAGCCGGATTCGAGAAAAAAGGCGAAGATACCCTCGGCGGCCAGAGCGCTGCCGAAGACGTCGCCGACGAAGCGCGAGTAGGTCGCCCAGTTCGTGCCGAACTCAAATTCCATCACGATCCCCGTGGCCACGCCGATGGCGAAAGTCAGGCCGAAGACCCGCGTCCAATACCGCGCCATATTGTGATAGCGCACCTTCCCGGTCTTCAGCCACATCGCCTCCATGATGACCAGGATCACCCCCAGCCCGATGCTCAAGGGCGGGTAGATGTAGTGGAACATGATGGTGAACGCGAATTGGATCCGGGAAAGGATTTCGACGTCCAGCATGGGCGCACCTTAGCGGGATGCGCGGCCCGAGGGAAAGGCAAAGCCAACGGCGCGGCCCGCCGGGCGCCCGTTACTCTCGGGGCATCGAGCCGCCGAGACCCGCCCCACGAACTCGGCGGGGCGCACATCCACAGCGGAGACCCGGAAGAGGATGTTCCAGAGCTTGTGCCCCACGCTCCCATGCGGGACTACGCGTTTCGGATTGTCGGCCTGGCGGAGCATCACACATGGGCAATCGTCTCCGCCCGCGGCTGGTCAGGTCCATGTAAGCCACCTCCCGCTCTCCGAGCGCGCGGGGCGGTGGCGATAAAGAAAACTTTTTGCTCCCTCATCCACTCGGATAGATCCGCCTCAATCGTGTCGTAGGATTTTCCCTTAATGTGCCGGGCTGTTTGTCTACGGTCGCGGCGGATTATCGGCCGGTCGCACGCGCAGATCTCTATCCGTGTCTTCGCGTTGTCTCTCGTCCATTTCCATCATGCGCCGCGCCCCCCGGTCGCCCAGCCACGCGCCGAATCGCACCCAGCCAGAGCCCTGGATTTCTCCGACGACTTTGGCCAGGTGCCGGTTTTCCCGCTGCGTCTCGGCCAATTCCGCCTTGGTTTTTTGCAGCGCCGCGGCGTAGGCCGGAAGGTCGACGGGGGCGTCCGCGTCGCTGGCATCCTCCAGGTGCGCTGGCAGGGCTTGGGCGTCACGAGCCCGAATGATTTCCTCGGCCATCCGCTTGGTCTCGGTCAGGGGCAGGGTGGCCGCCAGCCGCATGACGGTTTGTTGGAAGAGATCTTCCCGCACCCCCGAAAGATTGTGCCAGGCCGCGCGGTGGAAGGAGGCAAAGTTACGCCGGGCTTGCGGCGAATCCGCCAGCTTGCGGCTCAAATCGTTCAACAAATGGAGTTGGTCCATGAGTATCTCCTGTCCACCTCGTATCGATGTCCCCTGGTGCAATTCGAACGCGTGATGCTGCAAAAGCGGCTCGTCGAGCACAACCAGGAGTTCCTGCACCGCGGCGGAGACCATGGCCAATTGCTGGAACGACGTAGCGAGTTCCATGAAGGGATTTGCCGCCAGATGTTCGCGGCGGGCAAAAATGTTCGAGAGCGGCCCGGCAAAGTTTCCCCGCCCGAGCCATTCCGCCGCGCCGATGCCGCTCCTCCCGGGGGCCCACAACCGCGCGAAGCGCCGCACCTTGGTATCATCTGCCGGCAGCGCCTTGCCCCGGCTGTCCACGATCTCCAGCCCGGTGACGACCATGACATCAGGACGCCGCTCGTCGCCGCCGGTCAGGGATTCGAGGCAACGCTCCAGGCGCGACGGGGCATAAAAATCGCCCGCTTGGAGAAAGCTGACAAAGTCGAAGGACTTGAGGTGTTCGACCGCGCGGTTGAGCACGGCCGGAAGTGAAACTTCCGAGACGGAAAGTATCTCCGCTCTTCCGCTCCCGAGTTCGTCCCGCAGGGCCGGGACGTCCTTGTTCGATCCGTCGTCCAGCAGCAGGACGAGATCGGCCGGACGGGACTGCGCCTGCAAGGAAGTCAACGACCGTTTGATCGCCGGGGAGCGCGGAAAGGCCGGCACCACCACAGCCACGCGCGGGTTGGGTCGAGCCTCAATCATGGGGTTTGCTGCAGTTTTTTCATCCGCGCGGAGCTTCCATTCGTAACGAGAGGCCTGATAAAACACCAACCGCAATCACTATGAGCAACCGAACATTTCCTCCCTTCAGTCTGACCCGCCTGCTGAAGACCACCTTCGACCCGCAACCCGGCCAGCGCGTCTGCGTCCTCATTGACCTGGCCAACCCGCGCGACATCACCGGCTTCAAGTTCCTGCAGGACGAATCCCTTACGATCCAACGCAAGGCCCACGATGTCTTCTACCTCGGCCTCAAGAACGGCGTCATGGCCGAACTCGGTCTTACCGGCGGCGAGATCTTCGCCTACGCCATGACCGGCGGCAGCAATCTCGACCTGGCCGATGAGGCCTTCACGCCGGAAGGCCAGCAGGTGAGTTTCGAGCGCGACATCTACCCGAACTACGACCTCATCCTCTGCGTCTCGACCTACTCGGCCACCGCACCTCTCACCGCCTCGGCCAAACAGCACGGCTTCCGCGGCGCTACGCTCCACGGGGTCAATGACATCATCCTCAGCTCCGGCCTGGCCGTGGATTACGATGAGGTCAGCGTCGAGGCGGAAAAACTGCGTCAGGGCATGACCCGGGCCGACTGGGTCGAACTGGACTTTCAGGTCGAAGGCCGAAAGCACACGCTCAAGCTGGAGCTCGGCGGTCAGGAAGCGCAGAAAAGCCATGGTCTGTGCCGCGGCAGCGAGCCGGATGTGGCCAACCTCCCCGCCGGCGAAATCTATTACGTTCCCGTCGGTGCCGAGGGGGCGTTCCCCATGAAATATGAGGACGGCACACTCGGGTTGCTCACCGTGACCGGCGGACGCGTGGTCAGCTCCGCCCTGATCAAGGGCTCGGCCGCCACGATTGACGCGCACAACCGCAAGCTCGCCAGCGATCCGGTCACCGGCGAACTCGGCGAGCTCGGCTTCGGCACGCAGGTGCTCCCGGTTTCCGGCCGCGACATCCAGGACGAAAAGATCCGCGGCACCTTCCATCTGGCCACCGGCCGCAGCGACCATCTCGGGGGCAGCCTCACACCCGACCGTTTCGCCAGCCGCCTCAACGCCACGCATGACGACATTCTTTTCTCGCGTGAGAAGACCCCCGAAGTCACGGCCTCCGAGGTTCGCCTTTGCCGCGACAATAAAGTCGAGGTGCTGCTCAAGGACTTCCATCCTGCGCCCTACATGGACGGCCTTCTCAAGTAGCGTGGGGTCGCCCCTCTACGAAAGCGACCGTCTGGTCCGCGAATACCTCCTCTTCCACTACGGCAGCGAAGAGGAGGTGCTGCCCTACAAGTTCGGCCCGCGGGACGCGCTCGGTTTTGGCGTCCGCAGCGTCAAGGAGTTGCTCAATTCCACGACCCTCGGCCGCGATGCCCGCGCTCTCGATGTCGGATGCGCTGTCGGGCGCTCCACCTTCGAGCTGGCCGGACACTGCCGCGAGGTCATCGGGGTTGACTATTCCCAGGCCTTCATTACGGCAGCGGAAACCATCCGCACCGACGGGAAGCTCCCCTACGAGCACGCTGTCGAGGGCCGCCGCATGGCCAAGGCCGTCGCCCGGCTCCCCCAGCGTGTCAATGCCTCCCGCGTAAGCTTCCGTGTCGGTGACGCGATGGCCCTGCCCGACGACCTCGGCACCTTCGATGTGGTCCTGGCGGCCAACCTTCTCTGCCGCCTGCCCGACCCGCGCGTGTTTCTCGACCGCGCCGCCTCGCTGGTCAAGCCCGGCGGACAACTCCTCCTCACCACGCCCTTCACCTGGCTGGAAGAATGGACCCCCGTATCAAAGTGGCTCGGCGCCGACGCGACGGCGGAGAGCGCCGACGTGTTGCAAGCCCTGCTCGAACCCGACTTCGAACTCCGCCTGGCCAAAGACCTTCCTTTTCTCATCCGCGAACACGCCCGGAAGTTCCAGTGGAGCGTCGCCTGGGGCACGCGGTGGGTGCGGCGGGCCTGAGCTTTCACGCCTCGGACCCGCGGGTCCATCGGTGAGTGGCGGTTAAATCTTCGCGGAGCTTGGCCACGGCGAGTTCCTTCGCCCGGGCTTCGACTTCCACCGTGAGCGGCCAGCCGAGCCAAGCCGGCGGAAAATCCGCGGCGTCGATGAAATCGTGATGCCGTTGCGGTTTCGGGCCATCCCAGCCCTCCTGCGGACTGGAAATGTGAAACAACGGCTCGCGCTTGCCCCAGGTTGCGCGCGCGGCCTCGGTCGTCGCCTTCACCGTTGCGCCATCCGGGCAGCAGCGATGATGATGGACATCGTAAACCAGCGGAATATCCACCTCGCGGCACACGGGCAGCAGGTCGGCCGGCGTATAGACCTTGTCGTCGTTTTCCAGCGTCAGGCGCGAGCGAACCGGCTCCGGTAGTTGCTCGATACTCACACGCAAAGCGCGCAGGGCCGACGTTTTGTCGCCATACGCCCCACCCCCATGAACGTTGATCGTATCCGCGCCGATCCATTCGGCCACCTCGGCCTGATAATCCAACTCGGCCCGCGAAAGCTCCAGCGTTCGCGGGTTTGGAGAGTTGAGGACGACAAACTGGTCCGGATGGAAGGAGAGCCGCAAGCCGTGCTCGCGCGCGAAATCTCCGCAGGACCGGAAGCGCTCCACGATGGCCTCGCTCTGCGCCAACTCTTCCACCGCGTAGCCCGCCGTCGGGTGTGTCTTGACCGGAAGGATCTGGCTGTTGACCCGGAACGCGCCGATCCCGTGCGCCGCGCAATACTCCAGCGCAGACATCAGTGCGTCCGCATTGCCGAGACACAGCTCCCCGAGGCGGTCGAGACGTTCCCGCCGCCCGAGCCGCAACATGGCTGTCACCGTGGTCGTGCGGAACTTGATCGGCTCCTGCGCAAACACACAGCACAGCCCCAGCCGAAGCTGTGACATGGGGCCGGGTATCTTTTTCATGCGTGCAGTCAGGCTAGGAAACGACGGACAGTGGCGTTGCGGATTCCATCCTTCTGTCGGACGATACACCATTTCCCATGCCGGATTTCGTCAACTTCTCCGCCTACCGCTTCACGCCGCTCGCTGACCTGCCGGCTCTGCGCGAGCGACTGATCGACTTCTGCCGCGCCGAATCGCTTCGCGGCACCATCCTGCTCAGCCCCGAGGGCATCAACCTCTTTGTCGCCGGAGAGCGTGCCGCCATCGATCGTTTCCTCGCCGAGCTCCGCAGCATCCCCGGTCTTGCCGACCTCGCGCCGAAGCAAAGCCTGAGCCCCGACCAGCCCTTCAACCGCATGCTGGTGAAGATAAAGAAAGAGATCATCGCCTTTGGCGTCAAAGGCATCGACCCCGCCCGCCAACCCACGCCCAAGCTTGCGCCGGCCACGCTCAAGCAGTGGCTCGACGAAGGCCGCCTGCTCACCCTGCTCGACACCCGCAACAACTACGAGATCCGCCTCGGTGCCTTCACCGGCGCCGTGCCTGCCGGCATTGACCACTTTCGCGAGTTCCCCGAGGCCGTGGCCAAACTCCCTCTCTCGCTCAAACAGCAGCCCGTCGTCATGTTCTGCACCGGCGGTATCCGTTGCGAGAAAGCGGGTCCTTACATGGAGCGCGTCGGCTTTGCCCACGTGTTCCAGCTCGACGGCGGCATCTTGAAATATTTCGAGGAAGTCGGCGGGGCGCATTTCGAAGGCGAGTGCTTCGTCTTCGACCGCCGCGTCAGCTTGGACCCCGCGCTTCAGCCCACCGGCTCGGTGCTCTGCTATGCCTGCCAACAACCGCTCACCGTGGCCGAGCAGTCCGACCCCCGCTACGTCTACGAAACGAGCTGCCCGCACTGCCACCCCGCAGCTCAGGCCCCCAAAGCAGAACATCGCCCGGCCATGCCACAAAGGTAAGGCCTGACCCTGCAGCCGCCGTTTCTCATCGGCCAGCTCTCGACTCCGATTTCAGGTCAAGAGCAGCAGGTCGAGACCGTGCGCTTCGCAGGTTTTGCAGACCTGTTCTATCATCTTCCATCCGTGGCCTTGACGAAAGCCTGCTCCAGTTACTCCTGTCTCACACCCGCGTCCTGCTGTAATATCCCTTCCTGGCATGTTCTCCCGCCTTTCCGACAAACTGCAGGACGTCTTCAAAGACCTCCGCGGGCATGGCCGCATCAGCGAGGCCAACATCAACGACGCCCTGCGCGAGGTGCGCCTCGCCCTCCTTGAGGCGGATGTGCATTTCCGCGTGGCCAAGGATTTCGTCGCGCGGGTCAAAGAGAAATCGCTCGGGCAGGACGTGCTCAAGAGCATCACGCCCGGACAGCAGATCGTCAAAATTTTCCACGATGAGTTGGCCGCCCTGCTGGGCGGCGAGGCGGCGCCGCTGGCCCTCGGGCCGCAGGCGCGTCTCCTTATTGTCGGCCTCAATGGCGCCGGCAAGACCACGACCTGCGCCAAGCTGGCCGCCTACCTGAAAAAGCAGGGCCGCACCCCCGTCCTCATCGCCTGCGATTTGCAGCGGCCTGCCGCCATCGAGCAACTCGCCACCCTCGCCGCCCAGATCGGCGTGCCGGTTTTCCGCCCGGCCCCGGGCGAAAAGAATGTCCTCCGCGCCGTTCGTGATGGCATGGCCTGGGCCAAGCAGCAAGGCGGCAACGTCGAGATCTACGACACGG
Source organism: Chthoniobacterales bacterium (assembly GCA_049315725.1). Taxonomy (GTDB): domain Bacteria; phylum Verrucomicrobiota; class Verrucomicrobiia; order Chthoniobacterales; family JACTMZ01; genus JACTMZ01. The sequence continues at coordinate 6,698 of JBMOJP010000042.1, forward strand.
CCGGCCGCCAGGACCTCGACGACGAGCTCATTGATGAACTGCGCAAAGTGCAGGAAATGGTCCAGCCGAACGAAAGTCTCCTCGTCTGCGATGCCGCGACCGGACAGCAGGCTGTGGGCGTGGCCGAAAAATTCCACGGGGCCGTCGGAGTCACCGGCCTCATTCTGACCAAACTCGACGGCGACGCCCGCGGCGGCGCCGCCCTCTCACTCCGCGAGGTCACCGGACAGCCGGTCAAATTTGCCGGCACCGGCGAAAAAATCGAAGCCTTCGAGGTCTTTCACCCCGACCGCCTGGCCGGACGCATTCTCGGCATGGGCGATGTCGTCAGCCTGGTCGAGCGAGCCGCCGAGAACTTCGAGATCGAGGATGCCGGCCGCCTTGAGCAGCGCCTGCGCAGCGCCCAGTTCGACCTCAATGACTTCCTCGAACAGTTCAAAACCCTGCGCAAAATGGGTCCGCTGGAAAATCTCCTTGGTCTCATCCCCGGCATGGATAAGATGAAAAATCCTGGCGTTGATGAAAAACAGATGCGCCGGGTGGAGGCCATCATCCTTTCCATGACCCACGGCGAACGCAGCCGGCCCGACGTGCTCAACGCCCGCCGCCGCCAGCGGATCGCCCGGGGCAGCGGGACGACGGTTTCCGAGGTGAACAACCTTTTGCTGAGGTTTTCCGAGATGAAAAAACTCATGAAAAGCCCCGGCAAATTGAAAAAAATGATGGCAAGAGCAGGTTCCATGGGCATGCTCGGCCGCAACTAACGAACGAATACTTATGGCAGTGGCAATCAGACTCCGCAGGGAAGGGACGCGCAACAGTCCCTATTACAAGGTTGTGGTCACGGACAAACGCAGTCCGCGCGACGGCAAATTCATCGAGATCATCGGCAACTATGACCCGAAGAAAGCCGGCCTGAACTACAAGGTGGACCTCGCCCGCATCGACCATTGGGTCAAGAACGGCGCGCAAATGTCCGACACGGTGCGCAGCATCGTGAAGAAGGCCCGCGGCACCGCCGTCGCCGCCTAACCCGTCCCTCCCGGCTATGGAGGAGTTCCTCAATTTCGTCCTCCGCCGCCTCGCCGGTCATCCCGACGAGGTCTTCATCGCCCACGCTGAAGTCGCGGGCCAGGACGTCTTCACCGTCCGCCTGCCTCGTGCCGACATGCCGCGCGTCATCGGCAAGCATGGCCAGACGATTCACGCCATCCGTGGCCTGCTGGCCGCTGGCGGGCAGAAGCATGGCCGCAAGGTGCAGCTTGTCGTGCCCGATTGATTTTCCCATGAAGCACCGCCTCACCCTTCTCGCCCTCGGGGCCATCCTCGTGTTCTCCGCGGCCTGCGAGCGCATCCCGCCCTCGGTCAGCATCCCCGACTATGGCGAAAAAAAAGCCGAGCAAGAAAAAGCCGGCGAAGAAAAGCTCGGCACCACGGAACAAGCGCCCACCTTCTTTCCGGCCAAGGCGGCGGAGTAGGGGCGACGGTTCTTCGTTGCCCGCGGTGGGGTCGCCTCGGCGAAGCGACCGCAATCTTCTCGCCCGACTTTTTCCCAGGTGGCGGTCGGCCGGGCCAACCGACCCTACCGTGCTCCGCTGTTTGTTCCGAACACGGAGTCGAGATACGGCTGCATGCGCCGCCGCATTTTAAACAACCCTGGCCGCAGGGCGAAGAGCTTCCGCCGCGGCCGCGGGTCTTCCAGCATGCGGCGGAAAAATCCGAGCACTCGTTCTTCGTCGAACAAATCGGGCGGCTTGTTGCCGTGAAAGAACGGCTCCACCAAATACCCCCGGTAGAGGTCCGGGTCCTGATCGATCCGCGCCACGTGCCGGATGACTTCCTCATCGCTGGCGAAGTCGCCCACGTTGATGAAGCTCCCCGGATTGAAGTCCTGTCCGACCAGCGGGTCGCCCCAGTAAATCGGGACACAGCCGTTGACCATGCCGTCGGCGATTTTCTCCGTCGTGTAGCCCGGGCAAGCCGCATTCTCGAAGGCCATGTAAAACCGGTGTCGGCGGGCGAAGGCCTGGTGGTCTTCGACGCATCCCCCGACGTTGTTCATCACGCGGCCTCCCGAGTTGACCTTCTTGTAGCCGCTGAGGCGGGGAAAAAACTCCAGCCGCCGCCGCGTGCGTCGCGGGTTGCCGTTCGAGGCGACAAAAGCGCAGAAGTCGCGCGCTTCGTTGAGGATGCGGTCCGCATATCCACGGTCCTTGATGAACTGCTCCGGCCGGTGAATGATCGCCCAATCCGGCATGCGCAGGTAGCGTGGGTGCTCGAGGTGAATGTAGGCCATGACGTAGTCAGCCTCGGAAAAGTCGGGATAGAGATTTTCAAAGGTCACGCAGACCCGCGTGCAGTCGAGAAACCTTCGGTGGCGGCGCGCCCTGTTGTCGCCGTAGAAAAGCAAATCCGGCCGTTCGACTTCGAGGCGTTCAGGCGTCAACACCTCATAGTCCACCAACCGCGGGAGCCACCGCCGCACGAACGGCTCGACCTCGGGAACAATGTCCACGAAGCCGACCTTGAGCGGGACCGACCCCATGCCAGCAGCTACATGCGCGCCTCGGCGTGGTTCTCGCAGAACCAGCGGTAGGCGTCGGCGATGCCCTCGCGCAGAGTAATCTTCGGCGACCAACCCAGCGACTTGATCTTCGAAATATCGAGCAGCTTGCGCGGGGTCCCATCGGGCTTGCCCGGGTCGAACTCGAGGGTGCCGTCAAAGGCGAGCACATCGCACACGGTTTCGGCCAGCTCGCGGATGGTCACATCCTCGCCGCAGCCGATATTGACCAGGTCCGGGGCGTCGTAGTTTTCGAGGAGAAACACGCACGCATCCGCCAGGTCCGAGGTGTGGAGGAATTCGCGTCGCGGGTTGCCGCTGCCCCAGACCGTGATGGTCTTGTTTCCGGCCTGCTTCGCTTCGTGAACCTTGCGGATCAGCGCCGGGAGCACGTGGGAGTTGCGCAGGTCGTAATTGTCGCGCGGGCCGTAAAGGTTGGTCGGCATGGCCGAGAGGAAATTTTTCCCGTATTCGCGCGCGTAGGATTGGCAGAGCTTGATCCCGGTGATTTTGGCGATGGCGTAGGCATCATTGGTCGCCTCGAGCGGTCCGGTCAGGAGCGCATCCTCCGGAATCGGCTGCGGGGCCATCTTGGGATAAATGCACGAACTGCCGAGAAACAGAACCTTGCGGGCCCCGAAATCGGCCGAGGCCTCCAGGAGGTTGTTCTGGATGGCGAGGTTTTGCAGCAGGAACTCCACCGGCTGCTCCCAGTTGGCAATGATGCCGCCGACCTTCGCTGCGGCCATGACGACGACGGAGGGTTTTTCCCGGCTGAAAAATGCGCGCACGGCCCCGCGGTCCGTCAAGTCGAGCTCGGCATGCGTCTGCCCGAGCACCCGGGTGAAACCCTCGGACTCCAGCTTTGCGTGGATGGCGCTCCCGACCATGCCCCGGTGGCCGGTCACAAATATTGTCTCGTCCTTGTTTAAGCTCATTCGTTACGGTGCGAAAGCTATGGCAAAGACCCCCGCGGCGGCAAGAAGTGGCCGACTTCAGGTCCTTAAGACCTACAAACTCTATGTCGGTGGCGCGTTCATCCGCTCGGAGAGCGGCAAGGTGGTGCCCGCGCTCTCGCCGGACGGCACGCAAACCCTCGGGCAGGTCAGCCGTGCCTCCCGCAAAGACTTCCGCGATGCGATCGTCGCGGCGCGCCAGGCTTTCCGCCAATGGAGCGGGGCCACGCCCTACCTCCGGGGCCAGATTCTTTACCGCGCGGCCGAGATGCTCGAGATGCGGGCGGAGGAAATGGAGCGCGAGATTGCCCGCAGCACCGGCGCCACCACCGCGGCCGCCCGCCGCGAAGTGGAGGATGCCGTCGAGCTGCTCGTCCACTACGCCGGCTGGACCGACAAGTTCACCGCCATCTTCGGCTCGGTCAACCCGGTGTCCTCACCGCACTTCAATTTCACCTACCCCGAAGGCACCGGCGTGGTCGTGGTCTTCTGCCCTGATCTGCCATCGCTGACTCCGCTGGTTCATCTTGTGGCGGCGACCATCCTGACCGGCAACACCTGCATCGCCGTCACCTCCGGGCCCGCGCCCATGCCGGGTCTGACCTTCGGCGAGATTCTCGCGACCAGCGACCTTCCGGGCGGTGTGGTCAACATTCTCTCCGGCCCGCGCGCCGACCTCGCCCCGACCGTCGCCTCCCACATGGACGTGAACGCCATCGTCAATGGTTGCGAGGATGCCGCGCTGGACAAACTGTTGCACGAAGGAACGGCGGCGAATCTCAAACGTTACGCCCGCCATGCGGCGGGTCCGGACGAGTGGCGGACGACCGGCCGCCCCGAGTGGATCCTCGACACGGTGGAGTTCAAAACCGCCTGGCACCCGATCGGTTGGTGATTCGAGAAATGCTGAAGTCTTTCATTCTCGACCAGTGTTGTGTCGCCTAAATGCACAGACATTAAGCGGCGGCCTTCCGGCGACGCCTTGGCGCGGTGCCGCCGGGGCTGATTTGCTCCAAACGCTGGCGGCATTTTTTGTGTTTGACGAGCAACTCCTCCGCCGCGGCCTTCCACACAAAAGGCCTGCCCTCCTCGTTGCTGGCCGCGATGAACTCAAAGATGGCTTCGATTAGATCTGGCACATTGGCGAAACTGCCCCGGCGCACCACCCTCCCCCACGGCATTCCACGCGGACCTCATACCCCCTCCAAAACACGCCAGGACCTCTTAAGCTGGCGCTCTTCGGGTCAGGCTTGATTGGCGGGCGGCGGCCGGAGAGCATTATTGCTCCATGCCTCTGATCGACAAACCCCTGGAAGAACTGCGCGTTTACCGCGGCATCAATCCCAAGCCGGCCGACTTCGACGATTACTGGGCGGCGGCGCTGCGCGAGTTGGACGACACCGATCCGCAGGTCGAGCTGGTCCCGAACGACGAGATTCATCCGCCACAATCCGAGGTTTTCGATCTGTGGTTCCGTGGGGTCGGCGGGGCGCGAATTTACGCGAAGTATGCGCGACCGAAGCACCGCCCCGAGCCGGGGCCTGCCGTTGTCATGTTCCATGGCTACTCGGGAAGTAGTGGCGATTGGTTGGACAAACTCGCTTACACGGGTCAAGGACTGGCGGTCGCGGCCCTCGATTGCCGCGGCCAGGGCGGACGCAGCGAGGACAACACCCCGGTGAAGGGCAACACGCTCAACGGGCACTTCATCCGCGGCCTTGATGATGCGCCGGAACAATTGCTCTTCCGCCGCGTCTTTCTCGATACGGTGCAACTGGCGCGCGTCGTCATGGCGCTGCCGGAGAACGACCCCGCGCGAGTCGGTTGCCATGGTGGCTCGCAGGGCGGGGCGCTCGCTATTGCCTGCGCCGCCCTGGAACCGCAGATCAGCCGCTGCGTCTCGGTCTTTCCGTTTCTTTCCGATTATCAGCGCGTGTGGGAGATGGACTTGGCCAAGGACGCTTACGCGGAGCTGCGGAACCACTTCCGCATGTTCGACCCGCGGCACGAGCGCGAGGAGGAAATCTTCACCCGACTCGGCTATATCGACGTGCACCATCTGGCTCCGCGCATCAAGGCGCAGGTCTTCATGGGGCTGTCGCTCATGGACACGATCTGCCCGCCGTCCACGCAGTTTGCCGTTTTCAACGCGATCACGAGCGAGAAGGACGCCATCATCTATCCCGACTTCGGCCACGAGGGACTCCCGGGCTTCAATGACCGCGCCTTCGATTTTCTGGCCGGGATGTGATCCGGCCCCATAGTTATTCTCCTCAACAGCCTGCTTGGCGTGAAACAATCAGGCTAACGCATAGATTGTCAGTCCTGTTGGGGAATCCCGCGGCTCCAATCGATGGTCGTCTTGGTCTCGTATTCGAAGGGCACATGGCTGGCCTTTATCCATGCATCGGGCCGATCAGATATGTGGTGTCCCAGGGAAGAGCCTCGACCGATTGAGGTAGAGCAGCATGGCGTTGGTGGAAATGGCCGCATCTTGTGAATACCTTGCGCATGGTGTGAACAATCAGCTGTTCCACATCGTTCCACGGAAAGACGGCACAAACTGTTGGTCGCTTTTCACAACGACCAAATCGCGTGGAACGCTTTCCCCTGCAGCGTGAAACACGATCCGGCACACTTGTTCACACCCTTATGATTGTTGGATTGGTTGGCTTCTCCAAACATCCAATCATCAGAGCGTGTGAGTAAGTTTTTGCGGGCAAGTTTCGCTCGCGCCCGGCCTGTCCTTTGGCCATGGTTTGCGCCTCCGACTGACCCATGTCCATCGACCCACTCTTTCGCCCCTTGGCCATCGGCCCGCTGACGGCACCGAACCGTATCTTCATGGCCCCATTGACCCGGTGCCGGGCGGAGTCCGGGCATGTGCCGAATGCGCTAATGGCGGAGTATTACGCGCAGAGGGCCTCCGCCGGGTTGATCATTTGCGAGGCAACCATGGTCATGGAGGGAAACTCGGCCTTTTATGCCGAGCCGGGGATTTACTCCGAGGCGCAGGTGGAGGGCTGGAAACTTGTCACCGACGCGGTCCACGCCGCGGGTGGACTCCTCTTCCTTCAACTTTGGCATGGCGGGCGGGCCTGTCATCCGTTTTTCAATGGAGGTCGTCAGCCCGTCGGGCCCAGCGCGCTGGCGATCACGAATGACGAGGTGGATACGCCCGAGGGGAAGAAGCCATACGCCGTGCCACGCGCGTTGGCGGATGAGGAAATACCCGGAATCATTGAGGGATTTCGTCATGCGGCGACGAACGCGAAGACGGCGGGGTTCGACGGGATCGAAGTGCATGGGGCCAATGGATATTTGCTCGACGAATTTTTGCGCGACGGGGCGAATCAGCGCACGGGACCGTATGGTGGCCCGCGCGAAAACCGGGCGCGGTTGCTTCTCGAGGTGGTCGAGGCTGTGGCCAGGGTGTGGGGATCGCGACGCGTGGGTCTGCGCATCTCGCCGCTCAACAGTTTCAACAGCATGAAGGACACCGACCCAGTCGGACTTGTGTCCTGGCTGTCGGAGCGACTCAACGACCTTGATCTCGGCTATCTCCACGTCATGCGGGCGGATCTGCTGGGTGAGCAGCACGGCGACGTGCTCGGCCCGGTGCGGGCGGCCTACCGCGGCGTGCTGGTCGGGAACATGGGCTACACGGCGGACGAGGCGGCGGCAGCCATTGCCGAGGGAAAACTTGATGCCGTGGCGTTTGGCACAAGCTTTCTGGCCAATCCAGACTTGCCGGCGCGCTTCCGGTGCGGGGCCGCGCTCAATGTGTCTAACGCGGCGACGTTCTACTCGCCGGGGCCGGACGGATACACGGATTACCCGGCGTTGCTGGTGTAGGAAGAGCACGCGGCTGCCGCGTTGGCGGCAAGCCCCAAGGAGATGACCCTAGTTGATTAGTTTGCGCGCTTCGCGCGCGGCCTGCTCGTGTGGGGGGGCCTTCCCAAGTGGCATCGGCTTCCGGCCGATGATGGAGCGGGTTCATCGGCAGGATGCCGATGCCACGCTTCCGCTGCAGAAAATCAGGAAGGGCTAAATGTGGATCGCGTGGCCGAGGGCTTGCTCGGCGGCCTCGTGCACGGCTTCGCTGAGGGTCGGGTGGGCGTGGATTGTATTGATGAGTTCGTCGTGCGTGGCCTCCATGTCGATGGCGAGGCCGAGTTCGGCGATCATTTCCGTCGCGTCCGCCCCGATGATGTGCGCGCCAAGGATTTCGCCGTGCGGATCACCGAAGACGAGTTTGACGAAGCCCTCGCTTTCGCCGACCGCGAGCGCCTTGCCGCTGGCCATGAATGGAAACTTGCCGACCTTGTATTTGAGCCCCTTCTCCTTCACCGCGCGCTCGGTTAGGCCGACGCTGGCCACCTGCGGCTGGCAGTAGGTGCAGCCGGGGAAATTCACCACCTTGCGCGACGTCTTGCCAGCGAACATGGCCTCGACGGCCTGGATGGCCTCGAAGCTGGCCACGTGGGCGAGCCACGGAGGTCCGATGATGTCGCCTGCGGCGAAGATGCCACGGACGGAGGTTTCGTATTTGTCGTTTGTCTGGATCCAGCCCTTGGGGTCGAGGTTGACCTTGAGTCCTTCGGGCAGGAGCGGGGAAACGCCGATGGCGACGAGTGCGATAGGCGCTTCGAGAGCTTCGGTGACCTTGCCGCTGACGGCTAACTTTACGCCTTTGTGTGTGACTTCCGCTTTGTCCACCTTGGTGCCGGTGAGCAGGCGGATGCCCTGCTTGGTCAGAGACTTTTCCAGCGCCTGCGAAACCTCGGTGTCCTCGACGGGCAGAATGTTGGGCAGCATTTCCACCACGGTGACTTTCGTGCCGAAAGCGTTGAAGAAATAGGCGAACTCGATGCCGATGGCGCCGGCACCGATGATGATGATTTCCTTCGGCTGCTCGGGCAGGACCATGGCCTGCTTGCTCCCGATGACGCTCTTGCCGTTGAAGGGAAAGCCCGGCATCTCACGCGTCACCACGCCGGTGGCGAGGAGAATCTTCGAAGCGGTGTGGGTGGTCTTTTTTCCCCCGGCGTCGGTTACCTCCACGACGCCCGCCTTGGGCACGGCGGCGGTGCCGCGGATGTAGTCCACCTTGTTTTTCTTGAAGAGCATCTCAATACCGCCCGCCAGCTTGTCGGCGACCTTGCGGCTGCGGCCGATGACTTTGCTCCAGTCGTAGGCCAGCTTGTCGAAGGTCATGCCGAAGTCCCCGGCATGGTGGGTCATGAGCTGAAAAAGTTCCGCGTTGCGCAGGAGGGATTTGGTTGGGATACAGCCCCAATTGAGGCAGGTGCCGCCGGCGCGCTCCATCTCGACGCAGGCCACTTTTTTCCCGAGCTGGGCGGCGCGAATCGCGCCCACATATCCCGCCGGTCCGCCACCCACCACAATCAGATCGTATGCCATAGGGGCAAGAAGATGACGCAATTCGTCCGGGGATTGAAGAAGATTAACCGCCCGGTAAAGCGCGGCTCGGGAATTTTCCGGTCCTCGCTCCGGCGGCGCTTTGCTAGGGTGGGCCCATGCCCGAACTCGCCGAAGTTGCCTGGTTCGCCCAGCAGTGGTCACCCGGAATCGGGAGCCGCGTGACCGAGGTCTTGTGCCGTCGCCAGGCGCGCGTTTTTCGCTCGGCCGATCCCATGGCGCTGGCGGGCGGTTTGCGGGGGCAGAAACTCCGGGAGATCCATACAAGGGGCAAGCAAATGCTCTTCATTTTTCAACAAGCGAGCCTCGGGGTGCATCTGGGTATGACCGGGGAGCTGTTGGTCGAAGGCCGGGACCATCAACCAGGTCGCCATGACCACTTGGTCATCCGGCAGGCCCAACGAAGCCTCGTGTTTCGCGATCCGCGCATGTTTGGTGCCGTGCGCTTCGATGCCGGCGCGGATGTCCCGATGTGGTGGAGCCAATTGCCGGCCGATATAATCTCGGACCGGTTCACGCTCGACGCCGTGGCCCGCTACGCGGCGCGGAGAGCCAAGGCCCCGCTCAAGGCGCTGCTCCTGCAGCAGGAGATGTTTCCCGGGGTGGGAAACTGGATGGCGGATGAAATCCTCTGGCGATGTGGCTTCCATCCCGCGCGCCGGTCCGGGTCTTTAAGTAATAATGAAATCAATATACTGTGGCGGGAGACGCGGAAGCTCGGCCGGCAGGCCATGAAGATCATCGGCCGAACCTGGGGCGATCCCCCAGCCTCCTGGCTTTTGCCTCATCGATGGAACGATGGTGGTCGGTGTCCGCGGGACGGCCAGCTCCTCCGGCGGGAGGAGATCGGAGGCAGGACGACGGCTTGGTGTCCGCGGTGCCAGACACTTGGTCGCCGCCCGCAGTCCTGAGGATGTTCGCTTTTGGCACCGTCCATGTTCTCATGCTCTTGGTTTGAATATGCTCCGTCTCCTATGTGTGGTCAGTGTCTTGTCCTTGGCCACGCAACCGGCGTTGGCGTGGGATTCGCTTGGGCACATGCTTGTCACGCAGATTGCGTGGGACCGGCTGACGCCGGAGGCGAAAGCCGGGGTCGAGGCGGCGCTGGCGCGGTTCAACGCGGAGAAGAAATCCGACCGCGGAACGCTGGACGAGGCTTATGATTTTATCACGGCTTCCTGCTGGATGGACGATGTGCGCGGGCTGCCGGACAAATACAATTTTGGCCCGTGGCATTACGTGAACCTTCCCTTCACGCCGGCCGGTTTGCCCGAGCCGGCGGCGGCGACCGATGTGAATGTGATCTGGGGGATCAACCACTGCCTGGAGATCATCTCGGGCCGGGCCGAAGATCCGGCGATCAGTCGCGACCAGGCGCTGGTCATGCTGTTGCACTTGGTTGGCGACATCCATCAACCTCTGCACACAACGAATCGCGGCGGCGATGCCGGCGGAAACAAGGTGAAAGTGCCGAACTTTGAGCTGACCAAGGAGGAGGAACTTTTCAGCCAGAGGCGTGAGGGCAACCTGCACTCCTTCTGGGACAGTGCCTACCGGCGCGGGTTCCGTGACGGGAGGGCGGTTGTCGCTTACGAGGCCCCACTATATGACCCGGCGAAACCCGCCGCAGGTCATATGGCTGCACGGGAACCCATCCGGCGCGCGGCGGTGATGATCACGTCCAAGTATCCCACGCCCGGCCAGCTCGGGCCGAAGGATGCGTCGGCTTGGGCGCATGAAAGCCACGCGATTGGTTATGAGAAGGGCTATGGAATGTTGGCGGACAATTCTCCGACGAACCAGAAAGCAACGCTGGACGAGCACTATGTGAATTCGGCGCGTGAGGTGGCCGAGCAGCGCGTGGCCTTGGCGGGTTACCGGTTGGCGGACCTGATCAACGGCTTGTTGGCCCCGGCGGCACACTGAGCTGCGGCAGCCGCCCTCAGAGGCTTGGAGTGGCATCGGCTTCCAGCCGATGATGAAAGGGGTTCATCGGCAGGATGCCGATGCCACGCGTTCTTCCCCGGCCTCGCGGGAAAAGGGACAGACCACCGCGGCCGGCCGGCTATGGTTTGTAACCAACAGTGGTCGCCCGGTGGCGGGCGGAGAGGTTGCATTTCAACTCTCGGTGAGGGACCCACCGAACACCATCGCTCGCTCCGCCGAATCCAACGTCCGCCACCTGCCGGGCGCGAGATCTCCGGGCAGAACGAATTGACCGATGCGCATGCGCAGGAGACGCAGGGTCGGAAACCCTGTCGCGGCGGTCATTTTGCGGACTTGTCGGTTCCGTCCTTCGTGCAACTCCAACTCGATCCAGGAGGTCGGGATACTACGGCGGGCCCGGATGGGTGGATCGCGGGGCGGGACTTGTGGATCGACGAGGATGCGGGCGTGTGCCGGTCGGGTTCTCCGGCCCTCAATCAACACGCCGTCGCGGAGTTGTTGCAGGGCGGACTCGGTTATCTCGCCTTCGACTTGGGCCCAGTAGACGCGAGGGTGGGCGTTGTTCGGATCGAGGAGCGTGGAGTTCAAGCCCGGCTCGTCCGCGAGAAGCAAAAGTCCCTCCGAGTCGCGGTCGAGGCGCCCGATGGGGTAGACCGTTTTCGGCAGGGCCAACTCCGCGAGGGTGCGCTGCCCCGGGTGATCCGGCGTGAACTGCGAGAGAACGCCGAACGGTTTGTGGAAGGCGAGGAGCATCGTCGGACCTCATGGCCGCGGGCTTCGGAAGCTGCCCTCGGGCGATCAGAGCAACAGCAGAGCCGGCTTTTCGATGAGGCGGCGGAGTGTGTTCATGTATTCGGCCGCGACCGAGCCGTCGATCACGCGGTGGTCGCCGCTGGCCGAGATGACCAGACGGTGGCCGACCACGATATGATCATGTTCGTCGACCACGGCCTGTTTGGTGATGGCGCCAACACCAAGAATGAAAGCTTGGGGCGGATTGATGATGGGGAGGAAGTTGTCGATGCCAAAACCACCGAGGCTCGAAAGCGTGATGGTCCCGCCCTGGTATTCGTCCGGCTTGAGTTTTTTCCCTCGCGCCTTGGCTGCGAGCTCCTTCATCTGCGTGCTGATTTCGCGCAGGGTGAGGGTGTTGGCCTTGCGGATGATCGGAGTGATGAGACCGTCTTCGATGGCCACGGCGACCGCAAGGTTGACCTCGGCGTATTCGATGATGGCATCGCCGTCGTAGGCGGCGTTGATCCGCGGGACCTGCGCGGCGGCCCGGGCGGCGGCGAGGAGGATGAAATCATTGACGGTCAGCTTCTGCCCGCCCTCCTTCTCCGCCATGATGTTGAGTTCCTTACGGAGAGCCATGAGCGGTCCGCCGTCCATGGCGACGCTGAGGTAAAAATGGGGGATTTGCGTTTTGCTCGCAAGCAATCGCTCGGCGATGGTCTTGCGCATGCCGGAGAGAGTAATGGATTTTTCCTCACCTGCGATACCCCGGGCTGCGCGGATGGCGGGCGCCGAAGAGGTGGCGCCCCCTCCCCCGGATGGTGCTTTTTCCACGTCGCTCTTGACGATGCGGCCACCGGGACCAGTGCCGACGACAGTCGAAAGATTCACGCCGCGGGCGGCGGCGATTTTGCGGGCCAGCGGGGAAGATTTGACGCGTCCGGCTCCGCCCGAGGCCGCGACAGCATGCGCTTTCGGTGAGGGCGCGCGAATCGCATGATCCGCGGGCTTGGGCGCAACTTCATCAGCCTTGGCCTGCTTCTGCGGCGCGGCGGCGGCTTCGGCCGCGGCAGCTTCCGCCGTTTCGCCCTCCGCGAGAATGAGGGCCATGCGATCGCCCACCTTGATCACGGCGCCCTCGGCGATATAGAGCTCCGCGAGGGTTCCGTCATCGAACGACTCCATTTCCATCGTGGCCTTGTCCGTCTCGACTTCAGCCAGAATTTCCCCCGCCTCCACCTTGTCGCCCTTGGCTTTGCGCCACTTGACGAGGGTTCCCTCCAGCATCGTGTCGCTGAGTTTGGGCATGGTGACGACTGGCATGACGAAGAGAATTTAGAATTTCGAACGAAGAGTGAAGAAGTTTCGCCATCGCGTGCTCAGCACACGGCGAGGACCTTGTTGATGATGCGTTCAACCGTCGGAAGCTGCAACTCTTCCACTGGCGGGCTGTAAATAGCCGGGGCGTCGAGGGCACAGACGCGCGTGACCGGCGCGTCCAGGTCGTCAAAGGCCTGCTCGCCGATGAGTGTGGCAATCTGGGAGGAAACGCCGCAGAAAGGTTTGTTCTCGTCCACGAGGACGGCGCGATGGGTTTTGCGCACGCTGGCCAAAATTGTCTCCTCATCCAACGGGCGGATCGAGCGGAGGTCGATGACTTCGGCTGAGATATTGAACTCCGCCGCCAGCCGTTCCGCGGCTTTGAGCGCGGTGATGACGGCCCGGCCGTGGGCGATGAGCGACACGTCCGCGCCCTCGCGTTTGACGTCAGCCAGCCCAATCGGGATGAGGTATTCCTCCTCCGGCACTTCTCCGGTCTCGCCGTAGAGAAGCGTGTTTTCCATGAAGCAGACAGGGTCGTTGTCGCGGATGGCGGTTTTCATCAGACCCTTTGCATCGTAGGCCGTGGCCGGGCAGACGACCTTGAGGCCGGGTGCGTTGGCCAGGAAGTTTTCCGGCGTGTGCGAGTGGGTCGCGCCGACATTGGTGCCGCCATTGGCCGGGCCGCGGATGACGATAGGGACATTGATCAGGCCGCCGGACATGTAACGGACACAGCCGGCGTTGTTGATGATCTGGTCGAAAGCCACGTAGGCGAAACTCCAGAACATGAGCTCCATGACCGGACGCACTCCGAGCATGGAAGCGCCGATGCCGAGACCGATGAAGCCGGCTTCGCTGATCGGCGTGTCCACCACGCGTTTGTCGCCGAATTTCTTCCACAAACCCTCCGTGATCTTGTAGGCCCCGTTGTATTCGGCGACCTCCTCGCCCATGATGACGACGTTTTCATCCCGGGTCAGCTCCTCGGAGAGAGCGTCGTTGAGGGCTTGGCGGTAGGTGATGACGGGCATGCGGGAAAAAGTCAGAGGTAAGAATGCAGAAGGCGGAAGTGATCCGGCGAGGATCAGTCGGAGAAGAAATGGCGTCCGGTCCGCCCGGCCTCGGTGCCCATGTCGACCTCGTAATAGACATCGGAAAAAATGTCCTCAAGCTCGGGGAACGGGCTGTCTTCGGCAAATCGCACGGCCGCGGCGGCCTCGGCCTTTGCCTCCTTGTCGATCTTGTCGATCACCGCATCGTCGGCCAAGCCCTCCTCCCGGAGGCGTTTTTCCCACAGCATGATCGGGTCATGGTGCTGCTTGTAAAATTCGATTTCCTCAGCTTTGCGATAGACCTTGGCATTGGCGTCGGCGACCGAGTGTCCGTAGTAGCGGTAGGTGTCGATTTCGAGAATGGTCGGCCGGCATTTCTCGCGGGCGCGCTCCATCGCGTCGAACGTCTTGGCCCGCACTTCGTAGAGATCTTCGCCGTTGATGATGTCCCAATCCATGTTGTAGCCCTCGGCGCGCTCGGCCAGGCAGGATTTGATCGAGGAGGAGCGGGCCAGGCTGGTGCCCATCGAATACTGGTTGTTCTCGATGATGTAGA
>JBMOJP010000124.1:0-4825 GCA_049315725.1 Chthoniobacterales bacterium
CGGGCGGATGTCGTCAATCGGCCGAGTTGGCATGAACCGCCTGCTTCAAGCGGTGAATCTCGGCGCCATCAAGACCGAGGGTGCGTACGGTACGGCTCTGCGGCTCAAGAACCACCACGTGCAGGTGGTGAGCTTTGGTTGTCTTGGCCAAGTGCGGTTGGCGGGCCGGGTCGCGTGGATCGCGCAATGCTGCGCCCATCGCGCCGCCGCCGAGGTAGACCACACCGTCTTCGGATGTTTTCCCGCCGCGCATGGGATGCGTGACCTTGAAGGCGTGCTCGTGGTGTTCGAAGGCCAAGCGCACTTGGGCTTGCTCGAAGAGCGGGGTCCAGCTTTCGCGGATGAGTTTGCTCAGCTCGTCCTTCATGTCGCGCACACCGGGGAAGGCGGGAACGTGGTAGACGGGAAAGAGGTGCGGCACCGCTTGGCGGGTCGCGAGCGTTTGGCGCAGCCAGTCCTGCTGCGCGCCATCGACCGCATTGAGGTGGTTGGTGTCGAGGATGATGAAGCTGAGGTAGTCTCCGACGTCGAGGACGTCGTAGCCCGGATCCCGGGGAAAAGGCCACGAGGCCAGGAAGTAAGGCGCCATGGCGCGGCGTTCCTCGCTATTATTAGGGAGGCTTTGGTCATTGATGATCCACTGTTCGGCGCGGTTCACGTCGTGGTTGCCGAGGCAGACCACCAGTGGGATGTGGCGGCCGTCCGGGGTGACCAAATCGCGGCCGAGCGCACGGAAAAAACGCTCCACGCGGCCGGCATGTTCGGGGAGTCCGTCATCGAAGGTGAGGTCGCCACCAAGGACGGCAAAGGCGGGGTCGAGTGAAGCGGCCAATTGCATCATTTGCTCCATGGGTGCACCGTCTTGCGGGTCACCGCCCTCGATGAAGGTGAGAGGACGCTCGAGCTTGGCGGGGAGGGTGCGGAAGCGGCGGATCTTTTTCTCCCCTGCGAGTCGGAATTCGTAGGCGGCGTCCGGTTCAAGGCCGGTGAGCTCGACTTGCGAAACAAGACGTTCGGTGGAGGGGAGCAAACTCTGCCGGGCCGCGGATGTTCGCCACGTATTTTGGTCCTGCTTCCGCCAATCGATGGCGGCCGGTCCGGAGGCTTGATCCTGCCAGCAGATGATCATGGTGGTGGTGGGATCGTGCTGCCAAGTGAGGTAAACATCGGCGGCTGCAGCGGGCGTTGCCTGGCTGGCGGCCAGAAGGGCGGTCAGCGACAGCAGGCAATGGAGCGGAGAGGGCATACACGTAGGATGTTCCGGTGTGGTTCGGCCAGGCGAGGATCTTCCGCGGGCTACGCGGTTTGACAGTCCCAGGAACCCGCTCATATTATCGCAAGTCGCTGGCTCGCAATTGTGTTCCGGCGGATGACTCTCCTCCGCGCCCCCCCATGCGACTGTATTTCCCCGCCGCCGTCATCTTGCTGACATCCTTATTGTCGGCCGCGCCGGTCATCAACGAGGTCCAGTCGACCAATACCTCGCTGCCGGATCAATACGGTCAGCTCATAGATTGGGTGGAGATCCACAATCCGACCGGTAGCGCCATCGAGCTGGGGGGCTACCGGCTTTCCGACAGCCTCAACGACCGTTCGAAATTTGTTTTTCCGGCTGTGAGCATTGCCCCAGGCGGACATTTGTTGGTTTGGTGCGGTCAGTCCGCCGAGTTTCCGGTAACGGGGCCTTATCCGGCCGGCCAGTTGCGGGCGTCCGGTTTCGCCATCAGTTCCGGCGGGGAGCCCCTCGTGTTGACGGCGCCCGACGGCGCGACTGTGGTCGACGAATTTCCCGCGCTCGCCATCGGGACGTCGGGCGGCATCGGACGATCGCTCGGCCGTGGAATCTCCGGGCTTTCCGGCACGCTTCTTTTTTACCAAGTGCCCACGCCGGGCGCGGCCAACACCACGCCGGGGTTGGCGACCGAGACCTTGCCGGTGCCTTCGGTTTCCCAATCCGGTGGCGTTTTCCGATCCGCGGTCACGGTGCAGTTGTCCATCCCGGCCGGACTGACGGGCGCCACGGTGCGTTATACGCTCGACGGATCGGATCCGACAGAGTCTTCGCCGGCGTATGACGGACCGATCACGCTGACCGCCGCGGCAAACCAGAACACGCGCTATTCGTGGATTCGGACCAATTCCCAGTCGGTTGGTCCACCGTACTACGAGGGATGGCAGCAACCTCAGGGCACGGTTGCGCGCCTCAATGTCCTCCGGGCGAGGATCTTCAAAGTGGGCGTCGCGCCCGGACGAATTGTCACGCAGTCATACCTCGTGCATCCGGACGGCGCCGGGCGCTACCCGTATCCTGTCGTGTCCATCGCCACCGATCCGGCCAATCTTTTCAACTCAGCCAAGGGTATCTACGTGTCGCCCAATTTCTGGTATGAGGGAAGCGCGTGGGAGCGTCCGGGTCATATCGAGTTTTTCGAAAGGAACGGCACGCTGGCCTTTGCTGGCGACATCGGCATCCGTGTGCATGGCAACACCACGGTCAACCGTCCGCGCAAATCTCTGCGCATTTACGCACGCAATGCGGAAGGTCCCTCCACCTTCAACCACCGCATTTTCCCGCAGAAGGACACGGCGTTCTTTGACACTTTCCTGCTGCGGGCGGGTGGTAACGACTGGGGACAGGCCATTTTCCGCGATGCCTTGGTCAGCGACATCGCTGCACCATCGGGTCTCGACCACATGTCGGCGCGCCCTGCGGTGGTCTTTATCGACGGGGAGTATTGGGGCCTGCACAATCTGCGGGACCGGATCGACGAGGGGTACTATTTCCACCGCTACGGTCTCGGCGAGACGGAGTTCACGCAGTTGGAAATTCCGGCGGGCAACGGCAGTTGGCCGGTGCATGACCGCGGGAACGATGCGGCGGCCCTGCTGCAGGATTTTGAAGACATCCTGCGCGATGCGGCCGGCAACGAGTTTGGCGGTGCAGCCGGTTATGACACGCTGGCCGACCGGATCGACATTGCCAATTTCATCGATTACCAGGCACACCAGATCTGGTCCGGCAATACGGACTGGCCGGGGAACAACGTCCGGCTCTGGCGCACGGTGACGCCCGACCGGTCGTCCGGCGCGTCCCCCCGGCATGACGGTCGCTGGCGCTGGATCCTGTTCGACACCGACTTCGCCCTCGGGCTGGATTTCTTTTACGTGCCCGGGTACCAGCAGGGTGCGGAGCACAACACGCTCGCTTACGCATCGCAATCGGGCGGAGCAAACTTTATCGGCAACAGCAGCAACGGCACTCTGCTCCTGCGCAAGGCCTTGGAGAATCCCCGTTTCCGGAACGAATTCATCAACCGTTTCGCAGACCTGCTAAACACCACGTTGTCGGCGGAACAGGCTGCGGCCAAACTGGAAGAATTCCGCGCCCTTTACGCGCCCGGCATGGCCGAACATGTCGCGCGCTGGAACCAACCTTACAACTGGAACAATGAACTGGCTCGCATCGGGAACTACCTCGCGTCGCGTCCGGCCGCTGTGCGGGGACATTTGTCGGGCCTTTTCCGCCTGAATGGAACGGCGGATGTCACGGTCGATGTGGCGCAGCGCGGACGTGGAACGGTGAAGATCAACACCATCGGCCTCGAAGGCTCGACGCCGGGCGTACCCGAGCAGCCCTACCCGTGGACTGGGACCTATTTCCGCGGAGTCCCCATGACGGTCTCGGCCAGCCCAGCGCCGGGCTACCGATTCGTGCACTGGCTCAAGCAGGTTGCGCAAACCGCGACCACGGTAACCGCTTCCGGTGCGGCGGCCAGCCACGAGATTTACAGCACCAGCATCACCATCACACCGACGCTGGATGCGGACACCACGTTCAAGGCGGTGTTCGAACCAGAGCCGGCTACGTTGCTGGCCATCACTCCGCCGGTCTGGACGACCGGGGTGAGCAATGCGCCGGTCACGGTGCGCGCGGTCAACTCGCTGGGCGATACCGATGCGACGTTCACCGGCACGGTAACCCTCACGCTTACGCGGCGCGGCGGAATGCTCGGCACTTACAACGCAGCGGCGGTCGCGGGAGTGGCCACTTTCGCCTCGGTGGACTTGCCCGCCGGCAGCTACACGCTCTCGGCCAGCGCGGGCGCATTGGCCACCTTGGCGCCGGTCGGGTTGACGGTGCGTAGCTCGGCAACCTTCGTACCTCCGGGCAGCGGCGTATGGCACAACGCGGCCAACTGGGATGCCAACGCCGTTCCGAACAGCGCGTCGGCTTCGGTCATCATCCCGCCCAACACCGCAGCCAATCGCGATGTGACCAACAACGCGCCAACCACGGTGGCATCTGTGACTTTTGAGTTGGGCAGCTCCGCGTTCCGCAGCCGGATCACCGGCACGGCCGGGCAACCGTTTACCCTCGCCTCGACCAGCGGCATTTCCACCGTCACCGTCACCGGCACGGGCGCGGGTCACGCCAACATCGAAGTGCCGGGTGGGCTGGTCATTTCCAATCAAGTCGTCCTCGACGTGCAGAACACCGGATCGACCAATGCCGAATACGGCGCGCTGCGTTTGCAGGGATTGGTGTCCGGCCCGGGCTCGATGGTCAAACGCGGTCCCGGCATGGCGGGGATCACCGGGGCAGGCAAGACATTCTCGGGGAACATCACTATCCAGCAGGGCGTATTGACCTTCTCCGAGCCGGCCATCACAGCCAACAACGTGACAAACTACACGGTGCAGCCGGGCGGACAACTGCGCCTCAGCTCGGCCGGCAATCCGCGCAATTACCTTTTCAAAGGGCCTCTCCGCCTCGCCGGCAGCGGTCGCTCCGGCGTTCCGGAAAACGAGAACCTCGGGGTGCTCG
>JBMOJP010000125.1:0-4819 GCA_049315725.1 Chthoniobacterales bacterium
GTCAAAGCCCTCGAGGAAAAATGGGGAGTCAGCGCCGCCGCCCCGGTGGCCGCTGCGGCCGCGCCCGCCGCTGGCGGTGCCGCCCCGGCCGCCGAGGAGAAAACGACCTTTGACGTCATCCTCGCCGAAGCCGGTGGCAACAAGATTGCCGTCATTAAAGAGGTCCGCGCCGCGGTCCCCGGACTCGGCCTGGCTGAGGCCAAGGCCCTCGTCGAGAGTGCCCCGAAGGCCCTCAAAGAAGGCGTGACCAAGGAAGAAGCCGAAGAGATCAAGAAAAAGGTCGAAGCCTCCGGCGCCAAGGTCGAAATCAAGTAAATTCGCTGCCGAGGCGGGGCGCAGGAAATTTTCTTCTTGCGTCCCGCCCGGAAGCCAAGCATATTAAACGGTCTGTCCCGGGAATTCCGTCGAACCATTGTCCAAAGCTTGACACCCTGCTCTGAGTTGATCTCGCGCTTTCGCGCGTCTTCTTCCGGTGCGGGGATGTTTCGTCTCGCGGATTTTGTCCTCGGCGGCCTTGGGGTGAGTTAGACCCGCGCTCCGCGCACAACCATCTTAGCATTCATGTCTGATCGCATCTACTTCGGCAAACTCAAGGAAACCACGGAGCCCCCCAATCTCATCGAACTGCAGTGTGAATCCTACAAGGAATTCCTGCAGGAAGGCGTGAGCCCCTCCAAACGCAAGAACACCGGCCTCGAAGCCGTCTTCCGCGAAGTTTTCCCCATTCCGAGCTATGACGAGAAGATGGTGTTGGAGTATGCCGGCTACGACGTGGGCGAACCCAAGCGCGGGTCGCTCGACGCCCAGCGCGAAGGCGAGAGTTTCAGTGCTCCGCTGCATGTGACGTTCCGCTTCCGCGACGAAAAGGGAACGAAGGAGGAAAAAGTTTACATGGGCGAACTCCCGCTCATGACCCCGCAGGGAACCTTTGTCATCAATGGCGCCGAGCGCGTCATCGTCAGCCAGTTGCACCGCTCGCCCGGCATTTGTTTCGAATCGACCATCCATGCCAACGGCAAGGTTCTCTACAGCTTCCGCATCATTCCGGATCGCGGCTCGTGGGTCGAGGTGCAGTTCGACACCAACGACCTGCTCTACGTCTACATGGATCGCCGCAAGCGCCGGCGCAAATTTCTCGCCACGACCTTCCTCCGCGCCATGGGCTACCCGTCGGACAAGGACATTGTCGGGCTTTTCTACACTCCGCAGGATCTCAAGCTCAGCGGTCGCCTCGATGAGGACGACGTGGCCAGCAAGGTCCTCGTCGAGGACATCAAGGACGGCGAAATCGTCCTGGGTAACGCCTTCGAGCCGCTGAACAAGGCCACCATCGCCCGGCTCTTGGCCGCCGGCATCGCCAAGGTCTCCGTCGTGGACGTCTCGGCCGATGACACCATCATCAAGTCTCTCCGCAAGGATCCCGCGCACAACGAGGAGGAGGCGCTCAAGGACATCTACCGCAAGCTGCGCCCCGGCGACCCGCCGACCGTGGCCAACGCCAAGAGCATGCTCAAGCGCATGTTCTTCGACCCGAAAAAATACGACCTCGGCCGCGTCGGGCGTCACAAAATCAATCTCAAGCTCAACCTCAACATCCCGGATGAGAATCGCGTGATGACCCGCGAGGATTTTATCGCCGCGGTCAAGCACCTCTTGGACCTCAAGCGTGAGGAGGGAATGGTTGATGACATCGACCACCTGGGCAGTCGCCGCGTCCGCACGGTGGGCGAGTTGCTGGCCAACCAGTGCCGCACCGGCCTGGCCCGGACCGAGCGCGTGGTCAAGGAGCGGATGACGCTGTTTGATTCCGCCCTCGAGCACATCACTCCGTCCAAGCTGATCAATCCAAAGGCCCTCAGCGGTGTCGTGCGTGATTTCTTCGGCCGTTCGCAGTTGAGCCAGTTCATGGATCAGACGAATCCGCTCTCCGAGTTGACCCACAAACGCCGTCTCTCCGCCCTTGGACCGGGCGGCCTCAGCCGCGACCGTGCCGGATTCGAGGTGCGTGACGTGCATCCCTCGCACTACGGGCGCATCTGTCCGATCGAGACGCCGGAAGGCCCGAACATCGGCCTGATCAGCTCACTCAGCACCTTTGCGCGCATCAATGATTTCGGCTTCATCGAAACGCCCTACCGCAAGGTGGTCAACGGACGTGTGACCGATGAGATCGCCTTTTTTCCGGCGGACAAGGAGGAAAACTTCCTCGTCGCCCAGGCCAACTCGGTTACGGATTCCCATGGTCGCCTGGTTGGGGACAAGGTTTCCGTCCGCTACCGCGGGGACTTCCTTGAAGTCGAGCCATCCAAGGTCCACCTCATGGACGTGTCGCCCAAGCAGTTGGTCTCCGTCGCGGCCGGGCTCATTCCGTTCCTCGAGCATGACGATGCCAACCGCGCACTCATGGGATCCAACATGCAGCGCCAAGGTGTGCCGTTGCTCCGCAGCGAAGCGCCGGTGGTCGGCACGGGACTGGAGGGCCGGGTCGCCCGTGACTCACGTGCGGTCATCGCCGCCGAGGATTCTGGCAAAGTGGCCTCCGTCACCGCCGATCAGATCATTGTGACCAAGGACGGCGAAATGCCCGAAGGCAAGCGCAAGGTGAAAACCGACGCGGACAAGCGCATCTGGGTCTACGAATTGCGCAAGTTCATGCGCTCGAACAGCAGCACGTGCATCAATCAGCGTCCGCTGGTCAAGAAAGGTCAAGCGGTCAAGAAGGGCGAAATCATCGCTGATGGTCCCTGCACCGACGGGGGCGAACTCGCCCTCGGCCGCAATGTGCTCGTGGCCTTCATGCCTTGGAGTGGTTACAACTTCGAGGACGCCATCCTCATCAGCGAGCGCGTGGTCAAGGAGGACATCTACACCTCGATCCACATCGATGAGTTCGAGATCGGCGCCCGCGACACCAAGCTCGGGCCCGAGGAGATCACCCGGGACATTCCCAATGTTGGCGACGAAGCCCTGCGCGATCTTGGCCCTGACGGGGTGGTTCGCATCGGCGCGGAGGTCAAACCTGGTGACATTCTCGTGGGCAAGATCACGCCGAAGAGCGAGACCGAGCTGGCTCCTGAAGAGCGTCTACTGCGCGCCATTTTTGGTGAGAAAGCGGCGGACGTGAAGGACACTTCGTTGACGGTGCCCTCGGGGACTTACGGAATTGTCATGGACGTCAAGGTGTCCTCGAAGAAGGAGATGGCCAAGGCCAAGCTCTCCCCGAACGAGGCGAAGAAGCATTCCAAGGCCCTCGACGAGGACTACAAGAAGCGGAGCGACGAGCTTCACGAACAATTGACCGAGGCACTTTCCAATGTGCTCCTCGGCGAGAAGATTCCTCTCGATGTGGTCAATGGCGAGAGCGGCGAAATCATCATTCCCGCCAACCGCAAGATCACCAAGACCCTGCTGCGCAAGCTGGCCGGCGTCTACAATCAGGTGGAGATCGACCCGAGCCCGATCCGCAACAAAATCCTCGAGATCATCGGGCAATACCGTCATCGCTTCGATGACCTGCAACACGAGCGCGAGGAGAACATCCTTCGCGTCGAGAGCGGGGACGAAATCGAGCCCGGCGTGATCAAGCAGGTCAAGGTTTACATCGCGAGCAAGCGCAAACTCAGCGTGGGCGACAAGATGGCCGGACGTCACGGCAACAAGGGCGTGGTCGCCAAGATCGTGCCCGAGGAGGACATGCCGTTCCTCGCCGACGGAACACCCGTGGACATCGTGCTCAATCCTCTCGGTGTGCCGAGCCGCATGAACGTCGGGCAGGTGCTGGAGACCCACTTGGGGATCGCGGCCAAAGCCCTCGGCTTCAAGGTGGCCACACCGGTCTTTGACGGTATCAGTGAGGAGAAAATCTTCGAATATCTCAAGGAGGCTCGCAAAGTGGAGGGCTTCACCTGGGTCCAGCCGAATGGCAAATCCATCGTGCATGATGGACGGACCGGCGATGCCTTCGAGCAGGAAGTGGTCGTTGGTTACATCTACATGCTCAAACTGGGTCACCTCGTGGCGGATAAGATCCACGCCCGCGCGGTCGGTCCATATTCTCTCGTGACCCAGCAGCCGCTGGGAGGCAAAGCCCAATACGGCGGCCAGCGCTTCGGCGAGATGGAAGTCTGGGCGCTTGAGGCCTACGGCGCCGCCTACACGTTGCAGGAGCTTCTGACCGTGAAGTCGGACGACGTGCAGGGCCGCACCCGCATTTACGAGTCGATCGTCAAGGGCGACAACTCCCTGGAAGCGGGCACACCCGAATCATTCAACGTGCTGATCAAGGAAATGAAGAGCCTCGGACTCAATGTCCAGGCGGGCAAACCCAACCGCGCCCCCACCGACCTCGTGGCCTGAACCCGAATAAAATCATGAGCGACCAAATGCTACGCGACCTGTCCGGCGAAACTGCGCCGGCCTTCGACCAAGTCTCCATCACGGTGGCGTCCCCCGAGTCCATCCGTTCCTGGAGCCACGGCGAGGTGAAAAATCCCGAGACGATCAACTACCGCACGTTCAAGCCTGAAAAGGGCGGCCTTTTCTGCGAGCGCATCTTCGGTCCGACCCGCGACTGGGAGTGCACCTGCGGAAAATACAAGCGCATCAAGCACAAGGGTGTGGTTTGCGACCGTTGCGGCGTCGAGGTCACCCTCGCGCGCGTCCGCCGCGAGCGCATGGCCCACATCGAGTTGGCCGTGCCCGTCTCGCACATCTGGTTCTACAAATGCACGCCGTCGCGACTCGGCCTCATGCTCGACCTCACGGCCAAGCAACTCGAGCGCGTCATCTATTACGAGGATTACCTCGTCATCGACCCGGG
>JBMOJP010000043.1:0-20955 GCA_049315725.1 Chthoniobacterales bacterium
GCCCGCCCGAGTTGTCGTCCGACCTGGTCGACCGCGGCATGGTGCTGGCCGGCGGGGGAGCCCTCCTCCGCGGGCTCGACCAATTGCTGCGCGATGAGACCGGCCTGCCGGTGCACATTGCCGATGACCCGCTCAGTGCCGTGGCCGAGGGAACCGGCCGTGTGCTGAGCGAAATCGATGTCCTCCGCAGCATTGCCCAAGCCAGCCAGCGCAGCTCGAGCATGAGCCGCTGAATCCGGCGATCCCGCGCCATGGCCGCGATGTTGCCCGCCCACCCCGCGCAACCTTTCCGCCTCCTTCCGGCCCGATGAACCGTCTTCATCTTCTCCTGCTCGCCGCAGCCCTGGCCATTGCCGTGGCTTTCCTCGGCCTCTCCTCCACGACGATGAAGTGGTTCCAGAGCCGCTTCCTCGATGTCTCCACCCCGGCCCTCGAAGCCGGCTCGGCCCTCAGCGGCAAGATCGCCAAGCTCAACCAGGGGCTCAAAACCCTTGACGAGCTCGAGACCGAAAACGCCACCCTCGCCGCGCAAAACCACGAGCTGAAAGCCACCCGCCAGCTCTCCGGCAACCTCGAGGAGGAGAACCGCCGCCTGCGGGCCGCCCTTGATTACCGTGACCGTTCCCCTTTCCGACTGCTCCCCGCGCAAATCCTCAGCCGCGACGCCTCCAGCTGGTGGAACACGGCCAAGATCAACCGCGGCTTCGAGGAAAAAGTCGATACCCAGCAGCCCGTCCTCACCGCCGAGGGGCTCGTCGGTCGCATCACCACGGTGGCCAAGGACGTTTCCATCGTCATTCTCCTGACCGACGAAAACTGCCGCGTGGCCGCCCGCATCGAGGGCACGAGCGAACAAGGCATTGTCAGCGGCCGCCGCGTCAGCGGCAACGCCGTCCCCGAGTTGGTCCTGAATTTTCTCAACCGCGACGCCAACATTCAACCCGGCATGAAAGTTTTCACCGCCGGGGTCAGCGGCGCGGTTTTCCCCGCCGGGATCCCGCTCGGCACGGTGAAGGAATTCCGGACACGCGAACTCGATGGCCAGGCTATCCTCGAGCCCGCGGCAGACTTCTCCCGCCTGGAGGATGTCTTCGTCGTCCTTGGAACCAAATGATCCGCGCGCTCATCCTCGCCGGCCTGGTTTACCTTGCGCTCATCGCGCAGGAGTTCGTCCCCGCCGTGCCGTTCCTCGGGGGCTCGCATGTGCTCATCGTGCCACTGCTCTTCGTTTACGGCGCCCTCTGGCTGCCGTTTCCCGGCACCCTCGTCCTGGCCCTCTACGCCGGGCTGCTCAGCGACCTCACCTTTCTCCACACCAGCGGCGATCAGGTTGAAATCGGCCTCGGCTGGTCTATGCTCTTTTATGTTCTGCTCGGCGCCGCCCTCCGCCTCCTCCAACCCCTTTTGCCTGGCGGGCGTTGGGAAATCCACTGCCTGGCCAGCGGTCTCTCAACCTTGTTGCTCCTGCTCGTGCAATACCTGATGGTTTGCCTGCGACGCGAGTCGTTCCTGGTTGATGCGCCGATCCTCTGGCAGATTTTTGGCCCAGGCGTAGCCGCCCTCGTGCTCGCCCCCCCGATTTTCTTCTTTCTCCGCCTGTTCCCCGGACGCCCCTGGTCGGAACAAGCCCGGCCGGGCCTGACCTCATGATCCGCCGAAGCTCCGGATTCCGTATCGCGGTGCTCGCCGCGATTGCCCTCGCTGGCTTCGGCCTGCTCGTGTCCCGCCTTTGGTATGTCCAGGTGGCCCGCGGCGCGGAATACACCGCACGCATCCGCAACAACTCGCAAGTCACCGTTCGCCTCCCCGCCGTGCGCGGCGAGATCCTTGACCGCGCCGGCATCCCTCTCGCCCAGAACCGCGCCAGCAATGCGGTGGAGTTTTACCTCCCCGACATGGTCCGCGACTACCGCGTCCGTTTCGGCACTGTGCCCCGTCACACTTACCGGACCACCGTGCAGGGCATGATGGTGGACAAAACCGAGCCGGACATCGTCAAGATTATCAATGAAACGGTCATCCCGCGACTGGCCGAACTGGGGCTGGCCCGCGACTACAATGCCAACCAGTTGCGCCAGCACTTCCGCAATAACACCGAGGTGCCCTTCACCTACATCGAGGACCTTGATTTTGAAACGATGGCCAAGTTCGCCGAGAACGACATCGGCCTGGCCGGCGTGAATGTGACTGTTCGCCCCGTGCGCCGCTACGTCTACGGCGCCCTCGCCGCCCACTTGCTGGGCTACGTCGGCGCTCCCGCGGAAATCGACAAGGAGGAGGCGGCCAATTTCAATTTCTACCAGCCGGACACGGAGGGAAAATCGCAGATCGAACTGGCCCTCAATGAAGATCTGCGCGGCACGGCCGGTTCACGCATCCTGCAACGCAACGCCAAAGGCGTGATCGAGGGGGAAATCGGACTGCAGCCGCCCAAGCAGGGCCACAACGTGCAGCTGACCATCGACGCGCGCATCCAGTTCATCGCCGAGCAAGCCCTGCGCGCCGTCGGCCGCGGCGCCGCCGTGGTGGTCGACCCGAACAACGGCGACATCCTCGCCATGGCCAGCGTGCCCTCCTACGACCCGAACTCATTCATCCCCGCCATCTCAACCGCCGACTGGGACGGCCTGACCGGTGATCCGACCGATCCGCTGATCAACCGCGCCCTCAACGCCTACGCCCCCGGCTCGACCTACAAAATTCCCACCGCCCTCGCCGGCATCCGCGCCGGCATCGATGGCCGCCGCTTCAACTGCAGCGGCGGCGTGCAATACGGCGACAAATTCATGCAGTGCTGGATCGCCGCGACAAAAGGCGCCCACGGCACCCTCGATCTCGAGAACGCCATCCGCGTCTCCTGCAACGCCTTCTTCTACCAATACGGTAACGCCGCTGGCATCGACCAGATCGTCGCCGTCGGCCACATGCTCGGCCTCGGGCAGAAAAGCGGTCTCCCCCTCTCCGGAGAATCCGGCGGGATCCTGCCCGGACCGGAGTGGATGCAGGCCAACTACCCCCGCGAACGCTGGTCCAGCGGCCAGACGGCCAATGCTTCGATCGGCCAGGGCTACGTGCTAGCCACGCCGTTGCAGATGGCCATGGTCGCCGCCACGGTGGCCAATCGTGGCACCAGCTACTACCCGCGCCTGATCGACAAGGTCGTCGCCCAGGACGGCACGGTCATCCGGCAAGAACCGGTCAAGGTCCACGCCAGCCTCGCCGAGGGCGGACTTCCCCCGGAGAAAATTGATATCGTCCGCCGCGGCATGTGGGACGTGGTCAATCGTGAAGGCGGCACGGCGGCAGCCGCGCGCATCAAGAACTACCAGGTTGCGGGCAAAACCGGCACGGCGCAGTTCTGGCGGGGCTCGGTCAAGGACAACCATACCTGGTTCATCTGCTTCGCCCCGTTCGACAACCCCCGCTACGCCGTGGCCGTCCTCGTCCAGGGCGCGCAGTCGGGTGGTGGCGTGGCCGCCCCGATCGCCGCGAAAATTCTCTCCGAGGTTTTCAAGATGGAGGAAGGCACCCCGTTGGAACTCGCCGCCCTGAAGCCGGCCAAGGGCAGTTTCCAATTTGTTTCCAGCGTGGATTTCGGCCGCCCCATCCCGGCCGCCCTGGCTCATGCGCCCGCGGCCGATCTTGACGCCTCTGAACGCATCACCGACGCCGCGCCGCCCACCGTCCGCCCCGCCGCCGATGCCGAAGGCACGGTGGAAAAGAAACCCAATTTCCTGCAACGACTCTTCGGCGGCGGCAAGAAAAAAAAGCCATAAACCGCCTGCCCCCCATCTTTTCCCACTCACCAACCAACCAAAACTTATGATCGAAAAAGTCAAAAAACTCCTCGGCCTGACCAAAACATCCAACGGGGTCCGCCTCATCATCAACTCCGAAAAACTCGAAAAACGCGTCGCCGTGGTCGAGGACGGACAACTCGAGGAATACAACGTCGAGCGCGTCTCCGACCGCAACATCGTGGCCTCCATTTACAAGGGCCGCATCAAGAACATCGAGCAGGGCCTCAAGGCCATGTTCGTCGACATCGGGTTCGAAAAAAATGCCTTCCTCCATTTCTGGGACGCCATCCCCGCCGCCCTCGACAGCGGCATCGAGGAAGTCCGGCGCAATACGGGAAAAAAACTCCCGCGCAAAATCACGGCCAAGGACATCCCCACCATCTATCCCCCGGGCTCGGACATCATGGTTCAGGTGAGCAAAGGCCCCATCGGCACGAAGGGTCCGCGCATCACCACGAACATCAGCATGCCCGGACGTTACCTCGTCCTCATGCCCTACAGTCCGCAATGCGGCATCTCGCGCAAGATTGACGACCCGAAGGAACGCGAGCGGTTGCGCAAAATTCTCAACGAACTGGAAATCCCCGACGGCATGGGCGTGATCATCCGCACGGTGGGCACCGGCCAGCGTTCGCGCTTCTTCGTTCGCGACCTGCACCTGCTGCTGGAACAATGGCGCGAGATCGAGAAGGGCATGGAGACCGAACGCGGCCCGGCCCAGCTCTTCGAGGAGCCCGACCTCGTCGAGCGGACCGTGCGCGACTTTCTCACCGAGGAGGTCGACGCGGTCCTCTGCGACGACCTGCCCGCGGTCGAGCGCATGCAGGCGCTCGTCGCCCAGGTCTCCCCGCGTTCGAAGAAACGCATCCAGTTCTACAACGAGGAACAGCACATCTTCGACAAATTCGGCATCAACAAGCAGGTCGAGAAAGCCTTCCACCGCCAAGTCTGGCTTCCGTGCGGCGGCTACATCGTCATCGATGAAACCGAGGCCCTCATTTCCATCGACGTCAACACCGGCCGCAACAAGGGCGGCAAGGAGGTGGAAAAAACCATTTTCCAAACGAACATGGAAGCGGCCGAGGAAATCGCCCGCCAGGTCCGCCTGCGCAACATCGGCGGGCTCATCGTGGCCGACTTCATCGACATGAAGTCGCGCAAGGACCAGCAGGCCGTTTACCAGCGCATGCGCGAACGCCTCAAGCGCGACAAGGCCCGCACCCATGTGCTGCCCATCTCGCAGCTCGGCCTCATGGAAATGACCCGGCAGCGCATGGGTGAGAGCATGCGCATGTCGCAGTTCGACCCGTGTCCCTACTGCGAAGGCCGCGGCCTGATCAAGAACACCCTGACCATGAGCGTGGAGCTGCAACGCTCGCTCCACGGCATCATGCGCAAGCACATCGACACGATCCACGAGATCCGTGTGGTCGTGAACCCCGACCTGCTCGAGCGACTACGCACGGAGGACGACGAGTTGCTGGTGGACATCGAACGGCGCTACGGCGGACGGCTCTCGTTCAAGCCCGACCCGGCCATGCACCGGGAGAAGTTCATCATCACGGATGCGACCACCGGAGCCGAGTTGAAGCTGTAGGGAGACCGGGAGAGATTTGGCGGTTGGCTGTCGTCTGCTGTCAGTTTTCCATTTTCAGCGTTGCTCCAAATGCCACGCCACTGCGTCAGCCTCACAGGTAAAGACAATCAGATTCATTCCCCGGTGGCGGGCCGCCGTGACACCAACGCGGGCCGGATCGAGCAATTCTGCCGGACAGACCACGGCATGACGGATGGCCTCGCTCCGGGCCTTGATGGCCCCTTATACCAACGTCCCCTTGCTTTTGGACTGCTCCACAGGAGCAGGAAAAAGTGGCATCGGCTTCCAGCCGATGAGATCGGTTTCTTCATTGGCAAGGATGCCAATGCCACGAGTTTTCCTGGCCGCCAAAAGTCTATTTGCAAACGGACGATGGTATTACTCTGACTCCGGCTCTTCGATGGGCGGGGGCGTGGCTTCGCCGGTGGGGGTCATTTCGATGCGGCCGGCGTCGAAAGCCATGATGTCGCCGAGACGGCTGAGGGCGTATTCCTCGACACAGGCTCCATCGCCCTGAAAAAAGCGCGCGGTGTCGGCCGATGCGCCCGGCACGAGCATGACGCGACCAAACCACTCCTCCCCGGACACGCGCATGAGAGGCAGGCCATCCGTGGTGGCCAGGCCTGTGCCGGTTCGGTTCGTCACCGCCCGGAGGACCAGAGTTCCCGGGCCGGTGGGTTCGAGCGGGTTTTCGGCCAGCGGCACTTTGAGTTCCTCGGGCAATTCCGCCGACTCCGCGGCCAACGCTCCATCGGTCCAGCCGAACCGCGCGCTCGCGGTGATCTTCTTGTCGAAAACATATTCCCAGCCGCTACCTCCCTCTTTCCGCCGAATGGCCACGGTGCGCTGCGCCCCTGGCAACTCCAGCGCCGCCACAAAATAATCGCTCTCCAGCGCGCCGGAAACCGCGGTGAGTTTTCCGTCCTGCGGCCCGGGCGTCCATTCCGTCAGGCGCCCTTCGTCCGGGCTGTATTGCGCGACGGAAAGCACCCCGGCCGCGCTCTCCTGCAAGGCCCAGAACGTTTGCCCCCGGCCGCCCGAGACCGCCCGCACCCGCACATCATCCGGAATATCCAATCGTCGCCAGGCCGCCTCCCAAAGCCAGACCGAGCCGTCCTCCGCCGCAGCCACCGTGCCCTGGTCGAGCAAAGCCACCGAGACCAACCCGGAAGGCAGTTTATCGGCCAGCCCACGCGGGGAAACATCCGGCAGCGCGAAAAAGCGCAACCCCTCGGCATCGAGCACCGCCAGTTGCCGGCCGCGGGCCGCAATTGTCTTTGCGTTCTTGACCGGCATGGGCAGCGCAACTTCTGCGCCGTCGTCGAGCCGCGCGGCCTGCAGTTCTCCATCGAGAAGAATGAACGCCAGCGCGTCCGAGACGGCCAACTGCACGTTTTGCGCCGGCTGCGGACGCGCCCGCTGCACCAGGGTGTGCCAGCGGACATCGCTCTCCGGCGAGTAACGGACCAGCGCGCCCTGCGCCCCGGCCAGGCGGGCAGCGAGAAGAATGTCCCCACCGGGCAGCAACTGCCCCGCCGCCACCGCCACGATGCGCGGGGAGTCGGCCGCCTCAATCCAGTCATTGAAGAAAAAGGCCTCGCCGCGCACATCCACATCGCCGACGAGAAAGCCCCTGGCCGCATAGTTTCCCGCCGGAACCGGCTGTCCCGCGTCATCCAGACCGTCCCATGTCGTGGCCAGTCCATCCAAACCGACCCGAAAGCGGCTGAACGTCCATTCGTCGGCCAGCACACGCACCAACCGGCCGCTGGCATCGTAAATCCCAAGACTGACCGTGCCCTCTCCGCCGGCGGGGATGAAGCGGATCTCCACCGGGCGCGCGGCCGGTTCCGCCGCCTCCAGCGAAAAGCCGGAGGCCCAGAGGATGAACGCAAGCAGAACTAGATGTAGTGGCGCCATTCGAGGTCGGGAAAAATATTGTCACGCTCGCGGCAGGCGGCGAGAAAATCCCCGTCCACCCGGCCCGCTTGCAAATCGTCGTAAAGCCGGGTGAAGCGCAGCAGGTGATCCTTGGTGCGTTTGGAGGCGTAATCGGAAGCCGTGCCGGTGCGCATGAGGAAGGCCCAATCGCTTGACTGGGCGAGCAGGAGTTCGCGGGCCATTTGTTGCAGAGCCTCCTGCTTGGCCCGCGAGCGGGTCTTGGCCTGGAGGCGGGCCATCTCGGTCATGCGCCGCGCCGCGGCGTGCAGGTGGGGATAAATCCACGCGTTGGACGGATCGAGCCAGACCTCCCAATACCCCTTGTGACCCCAACTCGAGGCGGAGGGCTGGACGATTTGCAGCACCTCGTTGTCGGCCAGGTAGCACGATGGCGTGGTCAGCTCGAAGACCTCCTGATCGTAGGCGGCCTTGCGGAGGAACAGATCGAGAAACTCCGGACCCTCAAACCACCAGTGGCCGAAGAGCTCAGCATCATACGGGCTCACTACCACCGGATCCACGGGCATTTCCCGGCACAAGGGCTCGAACTGCGTGATGCGGTTGGCCAGAAAATCGGCCGCATGCGCGTCCGCCGCGCCCTCAGCCCAGGGGCGATGATAGAGCTCCTTGTGATCGGTCCGCCCGGTGATGCGATGGTATTTGAGACCGGTGAACTTGCGCTGCGCATCCGCCCCCAGAAATGGCCGCAAATAATCCATCCCGAGATCGTAGCCGATATCGCGGTAAAAATCCCGGTAAGCCGGATCGCCCGGATAGCCTTCCTCCGCACTCCAAACCTGACGACTCGAATCACGGTCGCGGGCGAACACCGCCGGCCCGTCCGGCGTGTAGCACGGGGCATAAATGGCGAACCGCGGCTGCGGCCGGCCCAACATCACCCCATGCGCGTCGAGGACGAACCACTTGATGTCGGCCTCGCGCAGGTATTTTTCGACCCCGGGAAAGTAGGCGCACTCGGGCAGCCAAATCCCGGCCGGGGCTCGGCCGAAGCACTGGCGATGGTAGTCCCGCGCGATGAGGATCTGCGCCCGCACCGCTTCGGGGTAGTCGGCCATGAGCGGCAGAAAACCGTGGGTCGCCGCGCAGGTGATGATTTCGAGAAACCCGGCGTC
Source organism: Chthoniobacterales bacterium (assembly GCA_049315725.1). Lineage (GTDB taxonomy): Bacteria > Verrucomicrobiota > Verrucomicrobiia > Chthoniobacterales > JACTMZ01 > JACTMZ01. The sequence continues at coordinate 8,472 of JBMOJP010000043.1, forward strand.
CTGCAGTTCACGGAAGGCTGGAACGAGGCGGCGCTGGCGGCGGGCGAAGTAATCGCGGGCCGACTGGAACCGGTCGAAATAAAACCGCGCCAAATCCTGCCGCGCCTGGTCTCCCTCGGTCCGCCGCAGTTCACTCTCGGCCAACGCCACCGTCCGATCCAAATGCCGCGCCGCCCTCTCCTGCAGCAGAGGGTCCTCCATCATCGCGCCAAGGGTCGGCGTGACCGACATGGTCAACCGCACTGGCGCGCCGGCCGCGACCAAACGCTCGAAAACAACGAGAAGAGGGATGTAGGTTTCCGCGATAGCCTCGTAAAACCAATCCTCCTCGAGAAAATCCTCGTGCTCGGGATGCCGCACATAAGGAAGATGCGCGTGGAGCAGGAGGACAAGTTTTCCCTTCTTCATGGATAACGTAGGGCGGCGGCTACCATCGCCAGCCAGCCGCTGGTCATCAAGAATGCCTTTCGTCCGCCTGCCCCGCCCGAACGGCCGCGACAAACCGCCGCATAAGCCCTGCGTCTTTCACTCCCGGCGCCGTCTCCACCCCGCTGGCCGTGTCCACCGCCATCGGCTTCACCTGACGCACGGCCCCGGTCACATTCTCCGCGTTGAGACCACCGGAGAGCACGACCGGGCGGCCCGCCGCGCTGGTCACTCCCGCAGCCAACCGCCAGTCAATCGTCCGCCCGGTCCCGCCGAAAACCCCGGGCGCATGGGCATCGAGAAGCAAAGCCGGGGCCGGATCGGCCAGGGCCTCGCGGGCCGAATCCTCGTCGATCAGCGGACACGCCCGCACATAGAAGACCCCGCCCCAACGCGCACAAAATTCCGGCTCCTCGTGGCCATGAAATTGCACCGCATGAAAAAAACCCGAGCCGAGCAACTCCTGCATCAGGACTTCGTCGGGATTGACCACCACCGCAACCCGGCCGATCTCCGGCGGCAGCTCCGCCACCCAGGGGGCGATGGTTTCGAGCCGGACCCAGCGTTTGGACTTCGGATAAAAATTAAAGCCAAGCGCATCGACCCCGGCTTCGACCGCGGCCCGGGCGTCTTCGCGGCGGGTAATTCCGCAAACTTTCACCCCCGTGGCCCTGCCGTCCAACCACCGCCGCAAGCCCGCCGGAACCATGCTCAATTGATCGTCCGGCCCCGCGCCTGCTTGATCACTGTGTGATGGGTCAGGGGGTAAATGTGCCCGTCACTGCCGCGGAAAAATGCACTCAGCACCCAACTCACGATACTGATGACCAGCGCGCCCCAGAAAGCCGACCAGAAGCCCGCGACCGTGAACGAACTCCCGGGCAGGATGCCGGAAACGAACCAAAGCAGAAGCGCATTGAGCACGAGAATGAAGAGCCCCATCGTGACGAGGATGAGCGGAAGGCAAAGAATCAGCAGCACCGGCCGGACCAGAGCATTGACGATGCCGAGCAAAAGCGACGCAAAAGCCAGGCCGGTCCAGGTCGAGTAATCAATCCCCGGCACAATCCATGCCGCGACAAAAACCGCCACAGCGGTGACAAACCACCGGATGAAGAACTCGCCGAGAGAAATACCCACAGACAGAGTCTAAACCCATCCATCTGACAAAAAAGCCGAAAAAACTTGGCCCCAACACCCCCGCCAACGTTAATTAGAACAGTCAAGAAATCTGACGTTATGCCCAAAGCGACAAAAAAATCCGCCGCCAAGCCGGCCAAGTCCGCCGCGAAGAAACGCCCCGCCGCCGCGTCCGCCAAGAAATCTGCCCCCGCACGCAAGCCCACCGCCGTGCGCCCGCGTGCCACCACCGCCTCACCGGCCCGCGTGGTGACCAGCCGCCGCACGGGAAAATCCGAAGTCATCGGCCTGATCGGCTCGGTCAGCAGCTCAGAGGTCGCCCTTCAAGCCTATTACATCGGCGAGCGACGTCGTAATCTCGGATTACCCGGCGACGCGCAGTCCGACTGGCTGGAGGCCGAACGACGCCTGGGTCGCTAGGCGGCGGAATCTCGCCGGGGCCCTTGGGGCGTAATCTTCTCAGATGAAATCCGCCCCAACCCCGGCCTACGATCATCCTGCTGCGGCCTGGCTGCGCTGCGCCGCACCGGACCGCGAACAGGTCCGGAGTTTTCTCCAGTGCGGCGCTGCCTTTGCCTGGTCGGATGACCGCTGGATCATCGGTTGGGGTGCGCCGGAAAAATCCGCCCGCCCCGATCCTGCGCGTCCGTCATTTTACGCACCGGATTTTTTTCTGACCGATCCGAGGCCGTGGCTGGTTTACCCGCAGGCGGCGGCCGTCTCGCCGGACGGGCTGGCGCAGCACTTCGGCGGGGAAACCCGGCCGCGTGTTTGGCGCGAATTTGATCCGGCGGCCTTCGCCGCAGCTTTCGCCCGGGTCGGGGAGGCCCTGGGCTGCGGCGAACTGCACAAGGCCGTGCCCGCGGTGTTTGAAACCTGCGATCAACCTCTGGACGAGGCCGACCGCGCCCGCGCCCTCCGCGCCATGGCCAACCTGCCTTCCGGCCTCATGCCTTACGGGTGCTGGGACCGCACGGCCGGCGTGCTCGGGGCTTCGCCCGAGTTGCTCTTTGGCGACGACGGAGTGGAAGTGCACACCATGGCGGTGGCCGGCACGGCCCGCGCTGGGGCGGCACCCGACGAAATGATGGACGACCCGAAAGAACGTTCGGAGCACCGCATCGTCCTGGAGGATCTCGCCGCCCAGCTCGCCCCGCTCGGGCTGGTGACCCACGGCGCGACCCGGCTGTGGCGCATCGGTATTCTTTCCCACCTGCGCACCGACCTGCACCTCACGCCCTCCACCCCGGTGGCCTTTGACCAACTGGTCCGACGCCTTCACCCCACGCCGGCGGTCGGCACCGCGCCGCGCGACCGCTGGCGCGAATGGCTGCCGCCGGTTGACGCCGCGCCGCGCGGACATTTCGCCGCGCCCTTCGGCCTGTCCCTGCCCGGCGTCGGCGCGCGCTGCCTCGTCGGCATCCGCAACGTTCAATGGGATGCGCAGGGCGCGCGCTGCGGCGCCGGCTGCGGACTCGTGCCGGCGAGCAAACTCGAGCGCGAAACCGCCGAGCTCCGCCTGAAACTCGCCGCCACGCGCGGCAATCTCGGGCTTTGAGCGCGGCCGACGCCAACGGCATTCTCGCGGCGGAAATCCTCGCCGCCCTCCATGCTGCCGGGGTCCGCACGCTCTGCGTCTGCCCGGGCGGACGCAATGCGCCCCTCGTTCTGGCGGCGGACGCGACCCGCGGGACCTTCGAGGTGATTTCATTTTTCGAGGAGCGCAGCGCGGGATTTTTCGCGCTCGGCCGCAGCCGCCGCGACGACGCGCCGGTTGCCGTCATCACCACCTCCGGCACAGCCGCGGCGGAGTTGCTGCCAGCCGTGCTGGAAGCCGCCCACAGCGGGCTTCCGCTCATCGTCGTCACCGCCGACCGTCCGCGGCGGCTGCGCGGCACCGGCGCACCCCAGACGATCGACCAGCTTCCGCTTTTTGCCGCAACCCGCGCTCCGGTGCTTGATCTGGAAACTCCGGGGCAGCTGGGCCGTCTGCCGCCCATCGCCGGGCCGCTTCACCTCAATGTCTGCTTCGAAGAGCCGCTGGGCGGTGCGCCGCTTGTCCCGGACTGGACCACCGCGCCGGAGAAACCCGCCGGGCCCGCAGCATGGATGAATGAGGACGATGCGCGCGCCGCCTGCGACGCATTCTTTGCTCGGGTGCGACGTCCACTCGTGCTGGTGTCGTCGCTGCGGCCGCACGAAGCCAGCGCCCTGGCCCCGTGGCTCGCCTCGCTCGAAAGCCCGCTTTATCTCGAAGCCGTTTCGCAACTGCGCGGCCATCCGGGACTGCAAAGGTCCAGCCTGCAGGGAGGCGAGCGCATCCTCCTCACCCCGGCATGCCGTCAGGCCTGCGACGGAGTCTTGCGCATCGGCGGCGTGCCCACGCCACGGCTTTGGCGGGAATTGGAGACCCTCGAGCAACCGATCCTTCACGTGTCGGGGGTGAATCTTCCCGGTCTGGCCCGCGCCGAGCCGGTCGTGCCACTCGACCACTTTGTTGCTCTCTGCGCCGCCTATGCCCCGCCCGGGGGACAGCACGGTGCACTTTTCGATCTCGACCGCGCCGCGAGGGCATTTCTGGATGCAGCGACGGCGGATGAGCCGCACAGCGAGGCGGCGCTTGTCCTCGCCCTCGACGAGAAGCTTGCGCGGGATGCCCGCATTTTCCTCGGAAACAGCCTGCCCATTCGCGAATGGGACCTGGTCGCCCCGCGACGGACCGACGATCGAACAATTTTCGCCAACCGCGGCGTCAACGGCATTGACGGGTTGGTCTCCTCCGCCCTCGGCCTGGCCGACCCGACCCGGCCAACCGCCGCAATCATCGGTGACCTTTCCGCTCTCTACGACCTGCCGGGACTCTGGCCCGCCGCCCAAATGCCCGACGCCAGCCTGACCATCGCCGTCATCAACAACGGTGGGGGCGACATCTTCAAGCGCATGTTCAAAAGTCAGGCTTTCCTGAATTCCCATGGGTTGGATTTTCGCGGGTGGGCCACGATCTTCGGTTGGGACTATGCGTTGATGAAAACCGCCACCGATCCGTGGCCCTCCGGGGGCCGGCGCTTGGTCGAGATCCGCCCCGACGCGGAGGCGACCCGCCGGTGGTTCGAGACGCTGGCCGATTGGTGGCGAAAGGTTGGATCGCCCTGACGACCCACTCGTTCTGGCAACCATGCCCCGGACGGGCTAACTTGGTTGGTTATGTCCCTGCGCGTCATTTACGCCCTCGTCGCGGCCGCCCTTCTGCTCGCGGCCTCGATCGGCGTGCTGGTCGCGATGGACCGCGACCCAGCCTATCGCCTGAGCGAGTGGCTCAGCCTCGGCCACCACAATTCCTTCGACGACGCCATCGCCGGGAGCGCGGCGCGGCACGAAGTTGACCCGCTGCTGGTCAAGGCGGTCATCTGGCAGGAAAGTCGTTTTCACGACGACAAGCTCGGTGCCCACGGCGAGCGCGGTCTCATGCAGGTGACCGAACCAGCGGCGCAGGACTGGGTCGCGGCGGAGAAAATCGAAACCTTCGTGCCCGAAGACCTGCTTGACGCGAAAACAAACATCGAGGTCGGCACTTGGTATCTGGGCAACGCGCTCAAGCATTGGTCCGCCCAGGAAGACCCTCTGCCCTTCGCTCTCGGGGAATACAACGCCGGCCGCAGCCGCGTCAAACGCTGGGCCGGCGGGGCGCAGATCTCGGCGGAGGAACTGAGCAAGGCGATGGACATCGCCAGCACGCGCGCCTACATCGCGGCCGTGCGCAAGCGCTACGAATACTACAAGGAACGCGGGGACCGAATCACCTCGCCTTGAACGCAGCGCGACGCTCAGGCCTCGGGCTGTTGCTGCTGGGCGGGCGCTTCCACGGTCGGCGCAGCGGTCGGTTCGGAGGGTTTGGGCGGATGGTTCGGCGGCGGCACGGATTCCAACCGCCCGTCCGCATACTCAACCACATAGCCCTCGTGGGTCAGCCAAAGCAGATTCTGCACCACGACATCACGGGCGAGTTCCTCCGGCGTTTTCGGGCGCACCGCATCCGCCGCCTCCTCGACCCCGGGCGTTTCAGCCAGGGGAACGGGGAGAGGCGCTAGAAGATCCAGCAACTGGCCGCGCCGCAGAGTTTTCTTCCCCCGGATGGCCTCGAGTATCTGGCGGATGGAATCGCTGACGGCGACCGCCGAGAGGTCAAGGTAACGCGCCCGCGCACCCGAGACGAAAGTTGTGCGGTTGGCGGCCTTGTGGAAACGAAGGCCGGCGCCGGACAGGGCACGGCTCAGACTCTGGGCCAGCCGCAGCGGAAATCTTGTTTCCTCGTCGCGGGCGTAATTCAGCAGCGGCACCAGGGCGGAATCCACCACCACCGACTTCGGGTCACCCGGGATCGGGGCCATGGCCACCCCGTCGATGAGCGACGCGGCTTGGTGCTCGAGGAAGTGTTTTTCCACCGCGGCGAGGTCCGCGAGCTTCGCCGGATTTTCACCCTCGCGCGGATAATATTCGACCACCTGCGACGCGGCAGCGCGCCATTTCTCGATCACCTCCGGATTGCGCTCCATCCGCAGGCGACTGCGGAACTGCTCGAAATCCATGCGGCCGAATTTCTCCCGGTGCAACTCGCGCACGCGGCGCTCGAAGTCGTGGAGATTGGGCGGGCCGAGCAGCGTCCCGGACATCCCGCAAACCGCGACGACGGAAAAGTTGCCCTTGGGCGCTTCCACCTCAACAGTCTCGGCGCGATAGAACTCATCCAGCTTCGTGCGCAGCAGGTGCCGGGCGGCCGCCGCAGCAGACAACCACACACTGCCGTCCGCCTTGACCACGTGGAAGGGCCCCTCGGGCGGCTTGGGCGCGGCGCTCAGATCAATCGTGTAGGAGGCCGGATTGCGCAGAAGAATCCGCGCGATATCGAAGAGACTGAAGGTTTTGCCTGTGTGCCGGACCTGCTGCACCACGGTCTCGACCGCCGGGGTGGTCGCGGTGAAGGCGATGCGCAGCCAGGGAAAAGGATTTTCGGGCGGAGCCGGACGCTCATCGCGCGGCGGCCCGCGGAATTTGTCGCGCGGCGGCGGGCCGCGGAATCCCTGACGATCGCGCCCCGGTGGAGGGCGGCGGTTGGAATCACGGCCGGGAGGGCCATCGCGCTGCGGCCCCCGCGGGCCCCGTGGATCCTCGGGGCGGGGCGGGCGTGGTTCCTCGCGGCGGACCGGGGCAGCACCCGGCGACGCCGATTCCTTGGCCCACGAGGGGCGGAAATCAAGCGCGCTGAGATCCAGCAGCGGGGCTTCGTCGGGCATGAGAACAAATCGCCGCCGCAGGGGCGGCCAGGGGCTACTCCGTAATGATGTCCTTGTAGGTCATGCCCGAGGGAATCATGGGCAGCACGTGCTCGGTGTAGGGCGTCATGACGTCGAGCACATAGACGCCCTTGGCGTCGAGCATGCGCTGCAGCGCCGCCCGCAGGTCCTTCTTGTGGATGACGCGCTCGCAGGGAACGCCGAAGCCCTGGCAGATAGCCACGTAGTCGGGATAAATCCGCGAGGCATTTTCGGGATCGCCGAGAAAAGTGTGGCCGCGGTTGCTCTCGTAAAAGCGGTCCTCCCATTGCACGACCATGCCGAGGTGCTGGTTGTTGAGGATGATCGCCTTGGCCGCGATTTTTTCGATGTGCGCGGTGGCCAACTCCTGCACGTTCATGAGAAAGGAGCCGTCGCCGTCAATGTCCACAACCTCGACATCCGGGCAGGCGACTTTAGCCCCCATGGCCGCCGGATAGCCGAAGCCCATGGCACCGAGGCCGGCGGATGTGATGAAGGTGCGCGGCTTGTCGAAGTCGTAATACTGACCGGCCCACATCTGGTGCTGCCCCACCCCGGTGGTGAGAATGGCCTGGCCCTTGGTCATCTTGTAAAGCTGCTCGATGACGTATTGCGGCTGAATGGCGTCGTCCGTGTCCTTGTAGCGGAAGGGCTGGGCCTTCTTCCACGCAGAGATTTTCTCATACCACGATTTGTAGCGATCGAACTTCTCCGCCTTGACCCGCTCGAATCCGTCCTTGGCCAGCAATTCGTTCAGGCGTTTGAGCGCGTATTTGACGTCGCTGAGAATGGGCAGGGCCACCACCTTGTTCTTGTTCAACTCGGAGTCGTCGATGTCGATGTGCACGATCGTCCCGTGCTCGGCGAATTTTTCCACCTTCCCGGTCACGCGGTCATCAAAACGAACGCCAATGGCCAGGAGGAGGTCGGCCTCGTTGACCGCATTGTTCGCGTAAACCGTGCCGTGCATGCCGAGCCATTTGAGCGAGAGCGGATGCGTCTCGGGGAAGCTGCCGATACCCATCAGGGTCGTGGCCACGGGAATCTGCGCGCGCTCGACGAACTCGAGTAACTCGGGGGCAGCGTCGGACGTGATGATGCCGCCGCCGCAATAGATCATCGGATCACGGGCCTGCTTGATCAGCCGGATGACCTCAAGCAACTGCTCGTCGGTCGCCCGCTTGTCGATGTTGTAACCGCGCAGGGTGATGGTCTCGGGGAAGATCGGCTCGGCCTTCTGGTTCTGAATGTTCTTCGGCAGGTCGATCAAGACGGGGCCCGGACGTCCGGTTGTGGCGATATGGAATGCCTCTTTGACGATACGAGGGATGTCGTTGATGTCCCACACGAGGTAGCTGTGCTTGACCACCGGGAGGGTCATGCCGAAGAAATCCGTCTCCTGGAACGCCCCACGCCCGATCATTTCCTGCGGGACCTGTCCCGTGATGGCAACCACCGGCACCGAATCCATGAAGGCGTCCGCCAAGCCCGTGACGAGGTTCGTCGCGCCCGGACCCGAGGTGGCCATGCAGAGACCGGCCTTTCCGGTGGCCCGCGCATAGCCCTCGGCGGCAAAGACCCCGCCCTGTTCGTGGCGCGGGAGAATGGTGCGGATCTGTTTCGAGCGCGTCAGAGCCTGATGGATCGGCATGCTGGCGCCTCCAGGATACGCAAAAATAACCTCAGCGCCCTCAAGCTCGAGGCACTTCACGAGGATTTCCGCGCCGTTCATCAGCTTCGCACTCTGCTGGGCTGATGCCGGTCCGCGGGCAGAGGCGGTGGCAATACTCATCCCGCATTTATACCCGGCCACCCGCCGGGGCGCAACACCTGCGGGGTGACGTGGTTTCGACAGGCGGGGCTGGTCCTGTTAGAAAAACCGCATGGGCGATTTTTTCTGGTGGCTCCTGCCCGCGCTTCTCCTCCTCGGCGGACTTGCGGGCTACTTGATCGGGCGCGGCGGGGCCCTGCGCGGTGCCGCTGCGTTGGCCGCCGCGCGGACCCGGGCCGACGAGTTCGAACGTCAGGTGCATTACCTCCACGAGGAGCGGGCCAAACTCGTGGCCAGCGCGCAAAATTTCACCGCCGACCTCGCGACCGAGCGGCAGAAAACCGCCGGACTGGAGGAAACCCGCACCGCCATCAAGGCCGAGTTGGAAAACCTCGCCGCCACCATCCTCGAGGACAAATCCCGCCGCTTCACCGAGCAAAACCGCGTGCAGCTCGAACAACTGCTCGGACCGCTGGGTGAACGGCTCAAGGAATTCCGCACCCGGGTCGACGAGGTCTACGGCCAGGAAAGCAAGGGCCGCCATGCCCTCACCGAGGAGGTCCGCCGCCTGAGCGAACTAAATCAGACTGTCTCCCGCGAAGCCGGAAATCTGACCCGCGCTCTCAAGGGCGAGGCCAAGACCCGCGGCAACTGGGGCGAAATGATCCTCAAGACTGTGCTGGAAAAATCCGGCCTGATCCACGGCACGCATTTCCACACCCAGGTCGCGGAGACCACGGCCGACGGACGGCGCCTGCAGCCCGACGTGGTCATTGAACTGCCCGGCGGACGCCAAGTCATCATCGACGCCAAGGTTTCGCTCAACGCCTACGAGCGCCTGTGCAGCGCCGCGACGGACGAGGAACGCACCGCCGCTGCCAAAGAGCACGCCGACGCATTGCGCCGCCACATCGAGCAGCTCTCGGCCAAGAACTACGCCGCATTGCCCGGCCTGAACTCGCCCGATTTTGTCTTCCTCTTCGTCCCCATCGAACCCGCCCTGCATGCCGCGCTCGAAACCACGCCCGGGCTGGTCGAGACCGCGCTGGAAAAAAACATCGTCCTCGTCACCGCGCCCAACGTGGTCGCCACGGCGCGACTCGTCGCCCAGATGTGGCAGCAGGACAGCCAGAACAAATTCGCCCGCGACATCGCCGAGCAGGGCGGAAAACTTTACGACAAGTTCGTCGCGTTCTGCCGCGACCTCGAAAGCATCGGCACGCGTATCCGCCAGACGCAGGAAAGCTACGATGCCGCGATGAACAAACTGCGCGAGGGCAAAGGCAACATCCTTCGCCAGACCGAACACCTCCGCAAACTCGGCGCCAAAACCACCGCCCGCCCCACGGCCCTGCTGGAGGACGCGGACGACGGCGAAGCCCCGTGAGCCGCGGGGAATCATCGTGCCGGGAATGGTCAGACCCTCCGCAAGGCCTGGTCCTTTTCGTTAAGAAGGAGTTGTTGTCGCTCGAACCATTCGGGCTTGGGACCCAATCGTCTGGTGCGCTCAGAGGTCCAACAAATCCCGAATCGCAGCCTTCACCGCCCCGAGCTGCGCCTCGGGGAGTTTCCCCAATCGGCGCAGCAGGGCTCCTTGGTCGATGCTGGCAAATCCCTGAACGTTCACCGCCGAATGCTTGGGCAACCAGCGAGGCTTGCCAAGATCCACCTCTCCGCGCAATCCACGCAGTTGGGACGTGAGAGGAACCACGACAACCAAAGCGCGGGCATCCTCCGGCTGCGGGAAGGCCAGGATCAGCACGGGCCGCTGTTTCGCCGCGAGGCCGAAATCAACCAGCCAAACCTCGCCCGCGACGGCCTCAATACGCACCGAAGGCATCCTCCCACTGCCTCCCCTGCTCGCCGGTCGTGAGCAAGCAATCGGGAGAAGTCGTGACCGCAAAAGGCATGTCGTTGCGCAGCTCGACCTGCGCCAGGAAGATATTGAAAGCATCGCTGGTTTTCATGCCCAGACGGGAAAAAACCTTTTCGGCGCGCTTCAATCGATCCGCCGGAACACGGGCACGAAACAGGGTTGAGGAGGCCATGCCTCAAAAATGCTCGAAAATGCTCAGTAGTCAATGGGTTACCGAAGCCGTCCGCCTGCAGTTGTGAAATGACCTGTTTCTCCCAACCCTTCTGTCCCGGCTCCGCCGACTTTGTTGTTGCGCCGGGGCCGCTTTGCGGCAGGGTGGCGCGCCCATGGCTTTGTTGCAGCTGAAATCCGTCTCGCTCCACTACGGGCGCGACTACCTCCTTGAGGGGGCCGACCTCTCGATTGAGCCGGGCGATCGCGTCGCCCTGCTCGGACGCAATGGCTGTGGGAAGACCAGCCTCATGCGGCTCATCGCCGGCGAGGAAGGCGCGAGTGCCGGGGAAATTCTCCGCACGCCGGGCGCGGTCATGACGCGGCTCGATCAGGAAATTCCGCAGGGAGTGGAGGGAACGATTTTTTCGGTCGTGCGCGGCGGAATTTCGCCGACGCGCCACGAGGAGGATTGGGAGATCGACGTGCGGCTGGAGGAATTGCTGGCCGAAATGGAACTGCCCACGGAGGCCGCATTCGGCTCGCTTTCCGGCGGCCTGAAACGCCGCGTCCTGCTCGCCCGGGCGCTGGCCGGACAGCCGGATCTGCTCCTGCTGGATGAGCCGACAAACCACCTGGACCTGAGTTCCATTCTCTGGCTGGAGGATTTTCTCCGCCGGCATCCGATGAGTCTGCTTTTTGTCACCCACGACCGGACTTTTCTCCGCGGCCTGGCCACGAGGATTGTCGAACTGGACCGGGGGCGGTTGTTTGGCTGGGCCTGCAACTACGATACGTTTCTGCAGCGTAAAGCCGACCTGCTCGAAGCCGAGGCCGTGCAGTGGAAGGCGTTCGACAAGAAGCTGGCCCAAGAGGAAGTGTGGTTGCGTCAGGGAGTCAAAGCCCGTCGCACGCGCAACGAGGGACGGGTGCGGGCCTTGCTCGAGTTGCGCCGCGAGCGGGCCCGTCGCCGGGAACGTTCGGGGAAGGCAAAGATGGAAATCCAGGAAGGCGCCGTATCGGGTCAGCGGGTTTTGCGGGCGGAGGGGATTACCTTCGCGCACGCCGAAATGCCCGAGCCGGTGGTGCGCGATTTTTCCACCGAGATTTATCGCGGGGACAAGATCGGGATCTTGGGTCCGAACGGGTGTGGCAAGACCACCCTGCTCAAGTTGTTGCTGGGTCAGCTTGAGCCACAGGCCGGCATTGTGAGCACGGGCACAAATTTGCAGGTAGTCTATTTGGATCAGCTGCGGGATCAGATCGATCTGGACAAGTCGGTGGCGGAAAATGTGGCCGGCGTTTCGCAGTCCGTGCGTTTCCAAGGGCGCGACCGCAACATCCACAGCTACCTGGCAGACTTCCTGTTCCGCTCCGACCGCGTGCGCATGCCGGCCCGGATGCTTTCCGGCGGCGAACGCAACCGCCTGCTCCTGGCCCGCCTCTTTCTCCAACCGGCCAATGTGCTGGTGCTCGATGAGCCGACCAATGACCTGGATGCGGAGACGCTGGAACTGCTGGAAGAGCTGCTGGTCGGCTGGGATCAAACCTTGCTCCTCGTTTCCCACGACCGCGCTTTCCTCGATGCGGTGGTGACCAGCCTGCTGATCTTCGAGGGCGACGGAACGATCAGCGAGGTCAACGGCGGTTACAGCGATTGGCAGCGATGGTCGGCCCGCGGCGCCGCCGTGCCTTCCGCCGCCGCGACGGCGCCGACTAAGCCGGACGCGCCGAAAAAAGAACGCCAAGGCCGCACGGAAAAATTCCTCAACCGCGAACGCCGCGAGTTGGAAGAACTGCCCGCGCAGA
>JBMOJP010000044.1:0-20600 GCA_049315725.1 Chthoniobacterales bacterium
ATCGATGTCGCGGACATCGAGCGCGGCCAACTCGGCCAGGCGCAGCCCACTGGAATAGAACAATTCGAGCACGGCTGCGTCCCGCCAAGGCAGCCAGGCGGGCGCCTGTTTCTCCGGCTTCGCCGCATGGGGGGCCCGCAGCAAGGCGTCCACTTGCGTGGTCGTGAGGAAGACGGGAAGACGCTTCTCTGCCTTGGGCAGCGAGACCGGAAGCAGGGGATTCGTCGCCACGCCTTTTCGTTCGCAGAGGAAGCGGTAAAAGCTGCGCAGGGCGGCAAACTCGAGGCGAATGGTGGCCCTCGCGCGGTTTTTTTTCATCAGGGCGAACAGGTAAGCCCGAAAATCATCCGCTTCCGCCGCCCGCCAACTTTTGGGTCCGAGGAATCCCGCGGCGGCGTGCAGGGCGCGGCGGTAATTTTCCAACGTCCGCGGCGAGGCGTTCCGCTCGTCCTGCAAGTAGTCGAGATACGCGCGGCTGAGGGGATCTTCGGCGGTGGACATGAAGGAGGTTGAACGCTGGTCCCTGCGGCTCAGGTGTTCGGGTGGGTCGCGTTGATCTGCTTGGCGGTGTCGTAGGATTGGGCGTGCTTTTCCGCCCAAAGAAACCAGCCGGAAAACGGATGAATCTGGGTGACGCGCCGCGTCTGGTGCGACTGACCGACGCGCTGGCACGTGCTCGGGCTCAGCCCAAGCGCCGAGCTGACCGGATCGGCCGAATCATGGTCGAGGCGCCGGGTGACATACGTCTCCTCGCAACTGGGGTAGTCATCAATCACGGGCCGAAAAGCAGGCAGAGCCCCCGGGCCGAGCCGGAGGCCATCAGGTTGGTGTCATCACTGAGCAAGTTGGAACGTGGGTCGGGGGCAGTCGGGGTCGCTCGCAAACTAACCCTGACGGCCCATCGGGGCGGCCAGCGGCGGCTGGTCGGTGGTCCCCACCTCGCCTTCGCGTCCGGTGGCGCGCTCGAAGCGCAGGAACGCGCGCCGGACTTCCTGGCCGTCCGGGGACGTGACCACGATGGGGATCTCGTATGTGCCGTCGGGAAAAACAAAGTGAGAGCGGAAGCTGCCGTCGGGCCGCAGGCCGATCTCGCGGCCATCAATCGTGACTTTGGCGTCCGGATGCGTGCCGCCGTAGAAGATGACCTCGGCATTGACGTGCAGAAAAAATCCTCGCGGGGGCGGCTGGCTGAATGGCTGGGCACTCCAACTGGTGCCCAGACCCCAACTACTTTCCGCGCCCCAGCTCGACGGGGCGAATCCGGACCAGCTGGTGAGGGCCGACGAACCGGCTCCGCTGCTCCAGGAGGCACCGGGCAGGCCGAAGAGCGCGAGGAATCCGCTGGACACTCCGCCCGGGGCCTCGGCCCAAGAAGCCCCGGGGGCCGAACCCCACGAACTCGGGGCGAAGCCTCTGGAAAAAAAGCTCGCGCCCGGTGAGGTGAGAAGCTTTCCCAGGTCGCCCGAGGTGAGCGAGCCCAGTTGGGTGCTGAGAAGGCTGTCGAGCACGATGCGCTGCGTTCCGCTGAGTTTGCCCGCGGGAAAATCTCCGCGTTCCTGCAAGCGCGCCAGCGCTTCGGCCAGGTTCTCGCCTTCGCGCATTTCACCCCGCAGTTTTTCCACCAACTGCTGAAAGGTCACGTTTAAGGGCATGTTGGCAAAGACCGGATCACCGAGCCCGGCCAGCGTGTCCCGCGGGGTCAGCACCGTGCTTGAGCGGGTGAGGGGCTGCCATTTGCCGTCCTCGTAAACACCCAACTCGACCACGTAGGCCGCGTCGGACTCGCGCACGGCAAGATACCAACTGTTCGTCTCGCCCGGTATGCGCACCTCGCCTTCATGCTCCTTCGCGCCCTGGCGCGTGTGGCGCAGGAAGGCCCGGCCGCCCAGATCGTCGGTCAGGGTGTAGTCCCAATAGCAAAAGAGCCAATGAGGCTCCTGCGCGACAACGAAAATACGCTCCTCGCCGTAGCTGCGCGGCAGTTCCCCGAGCTGGTCGATGGCAGCCGTGGTTTTCTTCTTTCGCGGGTTGGCCGGAGTTCGTTTGGTCTTCGCTGGTTTGGCCACCTCGAATTTGTGCACATCCTCAGCCACTTTGGCCTTCACCGTGCGCTTCGGGGCGGCTTTTTTCGGGGCCGTTTTGGCTTTGGGCTTGGTCGTTTTTGATGGCTTTTTCATGGCTCCAGTTCCTTGGCCGCCCGGGGAGGTGAGCCATTCAGAATTCCTTCCCCGGTCTTGCGTGTAAAGAGTTTATCCCTGCGGTGCGCAGCTCGGACGACCTGGGCCGTTCGAGCCATAGATAAACTCCCGGCGTCCGTATTTTGCGGCCTCCAGACGGCCGATCTCCGCCTCCATCCCGGCCGGTGGTTCCCAGATCAAGGTCTGGCCCGCCAAGGCCGTCCCAAGCGATGCGAGCGCATCCGCCTCGAACCTCGCGCCCTGAATTGACCCCTGATGAAGCAGCCCCGCCTTGGTCCGGCGTTGGGCTCCGCCGACGATCTTCTTTCCCGTGCTGAGAATGTCGTGGCGCACCGGCCGGGCGAAGCACTGCTGGCCCGCCGACTGAGCCTCCTCGGACAGCTCCGCCTCGACCCCGGCCCCGCGCAAGGCTTGCGCCAAGGCCTCATGCAATTGCCGATAGCTTTCGGCTGGGCGCAGCGCCGCCCAAGATTCATCGCGCGGCACGGCCAGCGAGAAAGTCAGGTCGCCGTCATGCACGACAATGCCTCCGCCTGTCCATCGTCGGCAGACCGGCAGATCGGGTCGCACCACCGCGGCCTCGGCCCACGGCACAAAGTAACCGGCGCTGACCCAGGGCGCGGCCCAGCGAAAGACGCGCAGAATAGGCCGCGTGGCTGCTCGCAGCAGGGCTTCATCGCAGGCCATTTGCGCCGGGCCGCCGCGGGCCACCGGATCGAGCCACAAGCCGAGTTGCGCGAAGATCAACGGAGCGCGGCCCGGGATCACGCGTGGCCCCGCCATTGGCTGGAGGAAAGGCCGGCCCTAATCGAGCAGCTCGGGCGGCAATTTTCCCCCGTGCTTGGCGATTTGTTGCAGGACCTCCTTGTGCAGCCACACGTTCATGGCCGCCGAGTCACCCATGTCGCCGGTGAAGTTCAGTTCCTTGGCCAGTTCCTTGCGGTCGGCCAGGCTGCTCTCCATCCCGACGAGCTTCATCAGGTCGACGATGGATGTTTTCCAGGCGAGCTTCTGCTTCGAATTCGCCGCCAGGCCATCGAGGTAGGCGGTCACGTCAATCGGTTCGACCGGTGCGGCCGCGGCTTCCGTGATGGTGACGGTTTCCACGGGGGTGGCCGCGGCGGTTTCCGTCGGCGCGGGGGCTTTGTGTCCGAAGACTTTGTTGATGATGGTGCCGAGTAATCCCATGATGTGGTATGGTTAAGGTTGGTTTATTTTCCCGAGAACATTGAGGCGAGGGCGGGGATCTGCTTGATCACGGCGTTGACCGCATCCGGGCCGGCCACGTTTTTGGCCTGCTCGAAGAATCCGCTGGCCAGCGGGCCGGCTTGGTCGAGCGGTATGCCCGCGCTTTGCAGGGCACCGACCACTTCCGCAGCTCCGCCGAGGTTGCCGCCGAGCATTTCCCCGGCCTTGGCCAGGAGCCCGCCCAACGCGCCACCCGCCCCGCCGCTTGGCGCCGAGGCCGAGGACATGAGTTGCGCCGCGCCGGGCAGCAAGCCGACCATGGCGTCGAACTGAGTGCCGGCGGCTTTGCCTTTGACGAAATTGAGGATGATGCCAACGCCGGTGCGAACTGCGGCCTCCGGCAAATTGAGGCTTTGACTGAGGGATTGGATGATTTGTTCCATGAAATTGATGTTCTAGGCCATAATTTCTGCGCGGACAAGAAAAAATCCCCGGCCGCCCGCTTCAGTAACCTGATCCCTCCGCCGGCGGATTCGCGTCGTCTGCGTCGAGGATGCGCCCGAGCGCATCGTAAAAATCATCCAGGGCTTCGTCCGGCACCATGATGGTGTCCCGGCGCCCGTTCACGTCCTCCGTGATCTTGAGCACGCGGCCGCGGTTGTTTTCCTTGAAATCGAGGAAGAAAATTTTTCTTCCCGCCATAATTTTTTCCGAGGCCAGAACTTTGTCCGGGCTTCGCGATTGGTCATCCCTCATAAATTTCTCGCCCTGCTCCGCGCCGAAATCAATATCCAAGCGGCCGGAACGGCAAGCAAGGAGAAAAGATTGAGCGCCATGGAAGCCCCGTGCCAAAGCCGGAATCCCGCGGTGCCCGGGGCATGCGCCGCAAGGGCCGGGGCGATGAGGACGGGAATGGTGGCCAGCGCGCCGAGGGCCAGGAGTTGCAGAATCAAAGCGATCGTCATCCGCCGCCCGCCCCGCCGGTGCGGCCACAGCGCGGCGGTGGCCAGCAGTCCGAGCACGATCGTCACGGTGAAGTAGGTCGGAAAAAGTGCGGTGGTCACTTCACCGGCCCGGTCCCGCGGGAAGACGGCGAAAAGCGTGCGCGCGATCCCGAAGGTGAAAAACCAGAGGACACCCGCCCAGGCGCCGGTCAGCAAGGCGTGGAGCTTCATGCGCGCAATCCCACGGCAGTTTCGACCCGCGCCATGACCGCGGCGGCCAGCCGGTTGGCGTGTTCCGCTCCCTCTTGCAGCACCGTGTCCACCGCCGCCGGGTCGGCCTCGAGCTCGGCGCGGCGCGCCCTCATGGGGGCAAAGTAATCCCAGACCGTGCCGAAGAGCTGCTTTTTGAATTCGCCGTAGCCGGTGCCGCCGGCACGAAATTTTTCCGCCATCAGGGCCGCCTCGGCCTCGGGAGCGAAAAGTTTGTAGAGCTGGTAGATCGAGGAGGCTTCGGGATCCTTCGGCTCCTCCACCGGCGTCGAATCGGTGACCATGCCCATGATTTTTTTCTTCATCGCCTTCTCGTCGGCGAAAATCTCGATCGTGTTGCCGTAACTCTTGCTCATCTTCGCGCCGTCCGTCCCCGGCACGAGGGCCGCATCCGCGCGGATGCTCGCCTCCGGCAGCTTGAAGACCGGACCAAAGGTCTCGTTCATTTTCACGGCAATGTCCCGCGTGACCTCAAGATGCTGCTTCTGGTCCTTTCCGACCGGCACGACATCGCTGTCGTAAATCAGAATGTCCGCCGCCATGAGCACCGGATAGGCGAAAAGCGCATGTGTGGGCGCCAGACCGCGGGCGATCTTGTCCTTGTAGGAATGGCAGCGCTCGAGCAGGCCCATCGGCGTGACCGTGCTGAGCAACCAGGTGAGCAACGGGACAGCGGGGACATCGGACTGACGGAAGAGGTGGGCCCGCGCCGGGTCGAGCCCGCAGGCCAGAAAATCAAGCGCCACATCGCGCGAATACCGCCGCAAGGCCACCGGATCCTGCAGCGTGGTCAAGGCATGCAGGTCCGCGACGAAGTAGAGGGCCTCGCCCTCGTGCTGGAGCTGCACGGCGGGTTGCATCATTCCGAGGTAATTCCCGAGGTGCAGTGCGCCGGAGGGCTGGATGCCGGAGAGGATGCGTTTCATGAAGGAAAAAAGTTAGCGTCGCGCGCGGCCGGAGCGAAGGAGATTCACCGCGTGGCGGGCCCGGCGGAGTCCCTGCTCAGTAGACGTAATCCTCCGGGAGCGGAAAAGCATTGCGAATGAGGGTGACGACGGGATTCTTCCTTTCCGCCGCCACGACCTCGACAATGTCGAAGCGGAAGCGGATGTCCGGGAAATTAAGCAGACGCAACCAGGCCATGGCCCCCCGGGCGATGAGCCGCTGTTTGGCGTAGTCCACGGCGTCCGCCGGGCGCCCCTGTTCCTCGGTCGCGCGGGTCTTGACCTCAACGAAGACGAGCGTTTCCTCCGGCTTGTCCCGGCAGACCAGATCAACCTCGCCCCCGCCGGGCGCGCGGAAGTTGCGGTAGAGGATGCGAAAATGCTGCCGCCGCAGATACGCCGCCGCCACCTCTTCGCCCCACTGGCCGAAGACGATGTGGTCAGGAAGCGGCTGCGGGCGCTCTTTGCGCCTGAGCCACCGGGGCAAAAGTCCGGCGGTGTGCGGGGCTGGGTCCATGGCGTCGCAGGGCATCGAGATGCCCGGGCACACCATACCCTTTGTGGCGCGCGAATCCATACTGCGGATAAATCTTGTCGAGCTCGGCCATCAGGCGGTCGCGCGTGACCTTGGCGATGATGCTGGCTGCCGCGATGCTCACGCTCAATCCGTCGCCCCCCACCACCGCGGTGTGCGGCACCGGCAACCCGCGCACCGGACGCCCGTCGACCAGCGCATGTCCGGGTTCGCGGGGCAACGCGGCGACCGCGCGCGCCATGGCCAGGTGGGTCGCGCGCAGGATGTTCAGCCGATCAATCTCCTCCACCGTAGCCTCGCCCGTGGCCCAAGACACCCGCGCGTGGCTGGTCAGAACCAGGAACAGGCTTTCGCGCCGGGCGGCGGAAAGTTTCTTGGAGTCATCAAACCCTTCGCCGCAAAAGTCGTCCGGGAGCATGACCGCGGCGGCCACGACCGGGCCAGCCAGCGGGCCGCGTCCGGCCTCATCCACGCCCGCGACCAAAAAAAAACCGCCGGCCCGCAGGGCGTGCTCGCGGGAAAAGTCACAGGCCATGCCTTGGCCCGGCCGGGCTCAGCCGGCCACCGGGGCGGCGCTGCGCGCGCGTTCCTTGACGGTGGTGGCGGATTTGCCCTTGCGGCCGCGCAGGTAGTTGAGCCGGGCGCGGCGCACACTGCCCCGCTTTTCCACTTCGATCTTGGCAATGCGCGGGGAGTGCAGCGGAAACACCCGCTCGACGCCCTCGCCATAGGACACGCGGCGCACGGTGAAGTTCGCGTTCACCCCCGTGCCCTTGCAGTCGATGACGATGCCGGTGTAAATCTGGATACGCTCCTTCTCGCCCTCGATCACGCGGGTGTGCACCTTGATGGTGTCGCCGACATCGAACTTGGTGACGTCCTGCTTGAGTTGCTCGGCCTCGATTTTGTCTAGAATATTCATGAGATCTTTCCTTTCGCGAAAAAAATTGGCCCTGTTTCCTACCCGCGCAACGCCTTAAGGGCAACAACTTTCCTTGTCTCCGGGGTAACATATCTACGTATCATGATATATTGATGGGTTGCTTTTATGTGATGTTCAGTCATTTAATGCCGTTGTGAACAGTATTGCCACCAGGTCAGGGGATGATGGAACGACGTCCTTACTCTTCGGTTTCCGCGTGCCCAAAACCGATCTGCGCGTCGCGGCCAACGGCCGGGTGGACGAGTTGAACGTGCGTCTCGGCATGGCCAAAGCCTGCCTTCCTCCGGAAGAGACCGAGGCCCGTGGGTTCATCGAGCAGGTGCAGCGGAACTTGGTGAATTTGATGGGTGAGGTGGCGGTCGCGCCGGGCGATTGGACTCGTTACGCCTCCTCGGGCATGCCGAATTTTGACGATGCCCTGCTCGGCGTGCTGGATCAGCGGGTCTCCCGGCTGGAAGCCGAGGGCTTCACCTACAAGGGCTGGGCCACGCCCGGGGGGAACCTCCCGGCGGCTTCGCTGGACTGCGCCCGCACGGCCTGCCGTGATGCGGAACTTGCCCTCCTCGGGGTCCATGAGGCCGGGCTGCTCAATCCGCAGCGGTCCGACCTGATCCTTCAGTCGCTCAACCGCCTCTCCGACGTTCTCTGGTTGGAAGCGCGGCGGGCCGAGAGCACCGTCGTCCAGGCTTAAATTTGGTCATGATTAAAAAAGACACGGCGAAAGAACTGGAGGCCCTGCTGGCTGAGAGGATCGTTTACCTCGACGGCGCGATGGGCACGATGATCCAGCGCCACAAGCTGGACGAAGCCGCCTACCGCGGGGAGCGTTTCGCCGCCTGGCCCAGCGACGTCAAGGGCAACAACGACCTTCTCGTCCTGACCCAGCCGGACATTGTGCGCGGAATCCACGCCAAATACATCGAGGCCGGCTCGGACCTCATCGAGACGAACACGTTCAACTCCACCACCATCTCGCAGGCCGATTACGGCATGGAGGAGGTGGTGCCGGATCTCAACCGCGCGGCGGCGAAACTGGCGCGTGAGGCCGCCGACGCCTGCACCGGGCGCCGCATCTTCGTGGCTGGAGCGGTTGGGCCGATGAGCAAGACCCTGACCATTTCACGCGACGTCAACGATCCGGGCGCGCGCGAGGTGACCTTCGCCCAGGTCGCCGCGGCGTATCGCCAGCAGGTGGAGCACTTGGTCGAGGGCGGTGTGGACGTGCTCCTCGTCGAAACGGTTTTCGACACCCTGAACTGCAAGGCCGCGCTGTTTGCCATCGCCGAGTTCTTCGCCGACCGAAAGATCAGCCTGCCGGTCATGGTCTCCGGCACCATCACCGACCTGAGCGGTCGCACTTTGACCGGCCAGACGACCGAGGCCTTCCTCAATTCCATCGCGCACTTTCCCATCCTCAGCGTCGGGCTCAACTGCGCCCTCGGCCCGAAGGAAATGCGGCCCTACATCGAGGAGCTGTCGCACCTCGCGCCGTTCTACGTCAGTGCCTACCCGAATGCCGGGTTGCCCGACCCGCTTTCCGAGACGGGTTTCCCCGAGACGCCCGAGTCTCTCGCGCCGCAATTGCGCGACTGGGCCGAGCAGGGCTGGCTCAATATCATCGGCGGTTGTTGCGGGACGACCCCTGATCACATCAAGGCCATCGCCGCCGCGACGAAGGACCTGCCGCCGCGCCGGATTCCGCAACGGACCCGCACCCTGCGGCTGAGCGGACTCGAGCCGTTCACCGCGCGGCCGGAGATTCCCTTCATCAATGTGGGTGAACGGACCAACGTCACCGGCTCCCCCAAATTCTCCAAGCTCATCCTCGGCGGCCTCTACGACGACGCCCTCGCCGTGGCCCGCCAGCAGGCGGAGGCCGGGGCGCAGATCATCGACGTGAACATGGACGAGGGCATGCTCGACGGGGCGGCAGCCATGACCAAGTTCCTTCAGCTCGTGGCGAGCGAGCCGGATATCTCGCGGGTGCCGATCATGATCGATTCCTCGAAATGGGAGGTCATCGAAGCAGGCCTGCGCTGCGTCCAGGGCAAGTGCGTGGTCAATTCGATCAGCCTCAAGGAGGGCGAGGAAAAATTCAAAGAGCACGCGCGCAAAGTGCAGCGCTACGGTGCGGCCGTCATCGTTATGGCCTTCGACGAAAAGGGCCAGGCGGACAACCTGCCGCGCCGTCAGGAAATCTGCGCCCGCGCTTACCGCGTCCTGGTCGAGGACGTGGGCTTCCCGGCTGAGGACATCATTTTCGACCCGAACGTCCTTACCGTGGCCACCGGCATTGAGGAGCACAACAATTACGCCGTTGATTTCATTGCGGCCACGCGCTGGATCAAGGCCAACCTGCCCTTCGCGCGGGTCAGTGGCGGGATCAGCAATATTTCGTTCTCCTTCCGCGGCAACAACGCCGTGCGCGAGGCCATGCACACCGCCTTCCTCTACCACGCGATCAAGGCCGGTCTCGACATGGGCATCGTCAATGCGGGCCAGCTCGGCGTCTACGACGAGATCCCGCCCGATTTGCTCGAGCTCATCGAGGACGTCCTGCTCAACCGTCGTCCCGATGCGACCGAGCGGCTGGTCACCTTCGCCGAGACGGTCAAGGGGAAGGGGCGCGAGGCGACCGAAAAAGACACGAAGTGGCGCGAGGCCCCGGTCGAGGAACGGCTGGCCCACGCCCTGATCAAGGGCATTGTCGATTTTGTCGACGAGGACACCGAGGAGGCGCGGCAGAAGTATCCGCGGCCGCTCGACGTCATCGAGGGCCCCCTGATGAATGGCATGCGCATCGTCGGCGACCTTTTCGGGGAGGGAAAAATGTTTTTGCCCCAGGTGGTCAAGAGCGCGCGGGTGATGAAGCGCTCCGTCGCCTGGCTCACGCCCTACATGGAACGCGAGCGGGCGGCCGATCCCAAGGCCCGCGCCCAGGGCAAAGTCCTCATGGCCACGGTCAAGGGCGATGTCCACGACATCGGCAAGAACATCGTCGGTGTCGTGCTGGCCTGCAACAGCTACGAGGTCATTGACCTCGGGGTCATGGTTTCCTGCGAGAAGATCCTCGCCGAGGCCCGGGCCCACGGCGTTGATGTCATCGGCTTGAGCGGCCTCATCACCCCGTCCCTCGACGAGATGATGCACGTGGCGGCCGAAATGAAGCGTGAAGGCTTCGATTTGCCCCTGCTCATCGGCGGGGCCACGACCAGCCGGGCGCACAGCGCGGTCAAGATTGCCCCGCATTACCACCACGAGGTGGTTCACGTGACCGACGCGTCGCGCGTCGTCGGCGTGGTCTCCCAATTGCTTAATCCGGAAACCAGGTCGAAGTTCGCCTCCGACCTGGCCTCGGATTACGAGCGCTTGCGGACCGAGTTTGCGGCCAAGCAGCGCGACACCAAGGTGGTCTCGATCGAGGAGGCGCGAAAGCGTCGCTTCGCCCCGGACTGGGCCGAGGAAACGATCGATACCCCGGCCTTCACCGGGATCAAGGTGTTCGAGGATTTTCCGCTGGAGGAGTTGGTGGAGTTCATTGACTGGTCGCCCTTCTTCCATGCGTGGGAACTGCGCGGACGCTTCCCCGCCATTCTCGAGGATCAGGTGGTCGGCTCGCAGGCCACGGAACTTTATGCGGACGCGCGGGAAATGCTGGACCTCATCGTCAAGGAACGCTGGGTCACGGCCAAAGGTGTCTGCGCCATCATGCCCGCCAACAGCGTGGGTGATGACATCGAAATCTACGCCGAGGCAAACCGCACGGCGGTGCTCAAGACCTTCCATACCCTGCGCCAGCAGCTCGACAAATCCTCCGGCCAGCCGAACTTCGCGCTCTCCGACTTCATCGCGCCCCGCCAGAGCGGCCGCCTCGATTACTGCGGCGGGTTCACCGTCACCACGGGCCACGGGGTGGACGAGCGGGCCAAGGCCTTCGAGGCCGCGCACGACGACTACAACGCCCTCCTCCTCAAAGCTCTGGCTGACCGTCTGGCCGAAGCCTTCGCCGAGCGCATGCACAAGGAAGTGCGCGACCTCTGGGGCTACGGGAAGAACGAAAAACTCAGCGCCGAGGACATCATCCGCGAAAAATACCGCGGCATCCGGCCCGCTCCAGGATATCCGGCCTGTCCGGACCACACGGAGAAATGGACATTGTTCGACCTGCTCGACAGCACCGCGCACACCGGGGTCCTCCTGACCGAAAGCCTCGCCATGCTTCCGGCCAGTTCGGTCAGCGGCCTTTATTTCGCCCATCCCGAGGCAAAATACTTCGCCGTGGGCAAGCTGTGTCGCGACCAGATCGAGGACTACGCCGCACGCAAAGGCATGCCCATTCCTCAGGTCGAGAAGTGGCTCAGCCCGTATTTGAATTACGAGCCCTCAGCGAAGGGTTGAACCGAAGGTATCCAAGGCAAGGAAGCGGAGACTCCCTGGCTGCGCCATGTCTCAGCCCAGCGCCTCAACATCGTTGAGGTCCCGGCCCCGGCCGCAGGCTCGCTTGTTGGTCAGCAAATCCTCGAGGCCGAGAAAGGGGATCTCCAATTGCATCTCCGCCAGCCGCATGTTCGCAACTTCGCGGCGAGGCCACGCCGCTTCAAACTCCACGCCATCGATTTTGTTCAGGAGGTCAATGCGGTTCGGTGGGCGACCAAATTGGATGACGGTGCCCGGCGGGGCCAAATCTTCCTCCGCAGCCACGCAGGGAACCGCGCCTGACCAGAACTCGGCCAGCGTGGCAAACAGCGCCCGACGATTCTCCGGAGTGTTCCGGTAGAACACGTCGAAATCTCCGGTGTAGCGAATGTGACCGTGGAAAATGACCGCGTTGCCTCCGACGACCAAATAGCTGACACCGTGGTTCTGCAGACCTTGCAGAAAAGTGACGAGGTCGGGCGAAAAGCTGTCTGCGCTTAACTCTTTGGCCTTGGCCATGAGCGGACGTCTGGGGCTTGTCTTCCGTGGATGCGGCGTTGCAGTTCGCGGGCGGCGAGAAAACGCTCGGTGGCCGTCATGGCTTTTTGCTGGGCGCGATTCCAAGCTTCGGCGTCTTGAAAGTTGGTGGCTTTGTGAGCGATTCGCTCCATGCTTTCATTGTGCAAAAGAATCGCGGCTGAAGCAATGCGTCTCTATCTCAGACGACGGCTGTTTCCAGCGCTTCCCGCAGGGCGAGGGCCGGGGGGGTTGCCGTGGGCGAGGTGAGTTGGTCGCGCACCACGGCGAAGTCCGCGCGCATCATCGCGCGGGCCGCCGGATCATCAAGCAGCCGGATCGCCTCGGCCGCGAGAGCCTCCGGCGTCGCCTCGTTCTGGATGAATTCCTTCACGATCGGCCGTCCGGCCAGCAGGTTGGCCATGCCAAGGTAGGGGACCTTGATGACAAGGCGGGCAGCGATGTAGGTGAGCCACGCCGTGCGATAGACGAGGGCGTAGGGCAGTCCAAGGAGCGTGGCTTCCAGCGTGGCCGTGCCGGAGGCGACGAGCCCGGCCGCGGCGTTCTCCATCAGTCCGCGTGCCTGGCGCAGCCCGATTTCGCAGGTGACCCCGGCTGCGGAGGCCATGGCGCTCATGATTTCTTGCAACTTTTCCGAAGGGGCGGCTGCGGCAAAACGTGTGGCCGGGCGGTCCCGACGAACCCTTTGGGCCGCGGCGAGCATGACCGGAAAAATCTTTCGCACCTCGCGCTCGCGGCTGCCGGGGAGCAGGGCCAGGAGGTTCGGGTCGCGCGCGGTCTCGTCCGCCGGCGTGGTGTGCAGGGCCATGGGATGCCCGACAAAGTTCGTCGGCAGTCCGGATTTTTCATAGAGATCCTGCTCGAAGGGGAAGATGCAGAGCATGCGGTCGAGTTCGCGGGCCATCCGCGGGATTCGTCCGCGGTTCCAGGCCCAGACTTGCGGGCTGATGTAATAGACCAGCTTCACGCCGGGCCGCAGCGGCTGGAGGGCGTGGACCAGGCGGAGGTTGAAGCCGGGATAATCAACCAGGAGCACCATGTCGGGTTTCTCGGCTTCGATGCGCCGACGCGCGGCGTGGAATTTTTCGCGGAACCAGCCGTAGCGCAGGAGGATGTCCCACAATCCGATCACCGCGGCCTCGTGGGTCCAGTCCTCGACGGCAGGGCTGAGGGCGTGGAGTTTGGGGCCGCCGAGGCCGCTGACCTGCAGGCCGGGGACGAGGGCTTGCAATCCGCCCAGCACTTCGGCGGCGTGGGTATCGCCGCTGGTCTCGCCGGCCACGACGAAGATCCGCATCGGTTCAGGCCCCGCGGCGCGGCGCGCGCTCGGCGATTTGGCGGGTGATCTCGACGGCCAGTTCGAGCGCGGCCGTGGCTTCGACGCCCCCGACTTTCGGCTGGTGCCCGGCCTGGGCGCATTCGACAAAGTGACGCAGTTCGCGAACGAGCGGTTCCTCCCGCTCGATGGCTACACGTTCCCGCACGATCTTGCCGCCGTCGAGACGATACATTTTCCCGCTTTGTTTCTGGTAGTCGAGCGACAGGTAGGCGTCCTCTTGGAAGAGGCGGATTTTGCGCGTGGTTTCGATGCTGATGCGGCTGGCGGTGACATTGGCCACGCAACCGTTGGCGAAATGGAGACGCACGCTGGCAATGTCCTCGCCCTTGCTCAACACGGCGACGCCCACCGCGTCCACGCTGGTCACGGGCGAGCGGACGAGATGGAGAATAATCTCGAGGTCGTGGATCATCACGTCGAGGACCACGCCGATCTCGAGGCTGCGGCCGGGGTAGGGCGAGAGGCGGGTGACCTCGAGGAAGCGGGGGCGGTTGAGGCGCTGTTCCAGAGCGGCGAGCGCCGGGTTGAAGCGCTCGATGTGTCCGACCTGCAGGACCAAGCCCCGGGCCCGGGCCAGGCCGACGAGCTCGGCCGCATGGGTTGGATTGTCGCTGATGGGCTTTTCCACCAAGAGATGGCGGTTGAGGCTGAGCAGCTTCATCCCGATCTCATGGTGCATGCTGGTCGGGGCCGCGACGGTCACGATGTCCGTGCGGGCCGCGAGGTCTTCGAGCGAAGAGGCCACGGCGCAGCGGTATTTGCGGGCGGCCCGCTCTGCGGCCGCGCCGTCCGGATCGTAGACGGCGGCAAGCTCCGTATTGTCGAGGAGCGCATAGACCCGGGCATGGTTGAGGCCCATGCTGCCCACGCCGACCACGCCGGCTCGTAGTTTGGTTGTCATGTTTCGATCCCGAGAAGGGAAATTCTGTGGTCCCCGGCAAGCGCCCGCAGGGTGTCCGGCTCGAGGAGCAGGGTGCGCCCGGCTTCGACCGCGAAGACCGAGAGTCCGGCCGCGGCCCCGGCTTCGATGGTCAGCGGGCCGATGACCGGCACGTCAAAACGGAGGTCTTGGTTGGGTTTGGAGACCTTGACCGCCACGGCTTGGCCGCGCCCCAGGGCGGCTCCGCGTTTGATCGCCTCATTCGTTCCCTCGAACGCCTCGACGGCCAGGACGGTGCCATGGCGGACCACGACCGTTTGGCCGATGTCGAGGCGGCTGGTTTCTTTGGCGATCCGCAGGCCGAAAGCCACATCGGCCACCGCGCGGCGGCCCGGTTTGGGTCCGGCAAAGTGCCCGATGGGGGCAAGGAACTCGTCCAGAAAGGTGGTGGCCGGCAGCAACTCGACCTTCTCCCCGGCCAGCGCGTCGGCCACCGCCCCGAACAGCGTCTCCGCATTTCGTTCCTTCAATTTGGCCAGCAAAAGCAGCGCGGCAAAATCGGGCCGCAGGTCGAACAGATTTGTCGGCGCGATCTGCCCGGCCATTATGGCGTGGTGCACCCCAGTCTCGCGGGCGTAGGTGAGAAGTTTTCCAATCTGGCCGACCTTGAGCCAGCGAATTTCATCGACCACCTCGGCCAATTTTGGATTCGTCTCCTGCTCGAACGCGGCGGCAAAGAGACGCTTGACCCCGCGCCGTCGTGCGGCGGCGGCAAGCTGAAACGGATACTGTCCGTTGCCGGCGATGAGGAGGAGCGATTCGGGCGGGCTCAACATGCTCGATTCTCGCGGCCCCGCACGGCATTGTCGAGGTCATGAAAACAGCCATCCACTGGTTCCGGCGGGATTTGCGGATCACCGACAACACGGCCCTGGCCGCGGCGGCGTCGTCGGCGGAATCGGTTGTGCCGGTCTATGCGGTCAGCGGGTGGAAGGGGCCGCACCGCTGGACCGGCGCGCCGCGGCAGACGTTCTTATGCGGCTCGCTCGCTTCCCTCGACGGCAATCTTCGCGCCCTCGGCAGTCGTCTCGTCGTGCGCGGGGGCGATGCCGTCGAAGCGCTCATTCGTCTGGCCCGCGAGACGAAGGCCGATGTCATTTTCACCAACCGCGACCCGGACCCGTTCGGGCGGGCGCAGGAGGCGCGGCTGGCGGCCGCTCTCGCGGCCGACGGGCGCGAGTTGCGGACCTTCAAGGATGCGGCCGTGCATGAGCGTGATGAGGTCCAGACGGGCCAGGGGGGTTCGTTTCGCGTCTTCACGCCCTATGCCCGCGCCTGGGCCAAACTGGACAAACCGGCCTGCGGCCCGCGGCTGAAAAAGTTGAGCACGCCGGATGCGATTGCTTCCGAGCCGCTGCCGGAGCCGGCCCGCTGGGGCCTCGGGGTTTTTCCCGGCGGAGTCGAGCCCGGCGAGAAGGCGGCCAGGGTGAGGTTGCAGGCGTTTCTGGCCGAGCCGGTCTATCGCTACGGCGCGCGCCGCGACCTGATGGCTGAGGATGGCACGTCGTGTTTGTCCCAGGACTTGCGTCACGGTTTGCTCTCGCCGCGGGAAGTCTATCACCGGGCCCGCGAGGCGGCGGAGCGCGGCGACGCCGACGGTCGCAACAGCGCGTGGAAATTCATCAGCGAACTCATCTGGCGCGAATTCTATTTTCAGATCCTCTGGCACTACCCCGAGGTGCTGGAGCATGAGTTCAACCCGAAATACCGCGGCATGGCGTGGGACGCTGACGCGGAGAAATACGCGGCCTGGTGCGAGGGGCGGACGGGGTTTCCCATTGTCGACGCGGCCATGCGCCAACTCAACGCGACCGGAACGATGCACAACCGGGCCCGCATGATCACCGCGATGTTCCTGACCAAGGATCTGCATCTCGACTGGCGCCTCGGCGAGCAATACTTCATGCAGCGGCTGCTCGACGGCGAGATCGCGAGCAACAACGGCGGCTGGCAGTGGAGCGCGGGCACCGGGGCCGATGCCGCGCCCTATTTTCGTATCCAGAACCCGTGGACCCAGACCGCCCGCTTCGATGCGGAGGGTGCTTACGTTCGGCACTGGGTGCGGGAGTTGGCCGATGTCCCGGCGCACAAGTTTTTTGCCGCGCCGCCGGATGGACGGCCGATCGCTCCGGGCTACCCGGCGCCCGTGGTGGACCATGGAGCCGAGCGGGACGAGACGCTGCGAAGGTTCAAGCTCGTGGCTTGAGGTGGGCCCGTCGGATGCCTTGTGCTAGGGTGCGCGCGTGAGTGCTCTTCTCGATTCCGACCGCGTCCGCGCGGATTTTCCCATCCTGGGCCTCGCGGTCCAGGGGCACCCGCTCGTTTACCTCGACAACGCGGCCACCTCGCAGAAACCATCCGCCGTGCTGCAGGCCATGGACGAGTTCTATGCCCTCCGCAATGGCAACATCCATCGCGGCGTGCACCACCTGAGCGAGGTGGCCACGAATGCCTATGACCACGCGCGGGAGCGGGTGGCTCGCTTTCTGGCCGCGCCCAATCCGCAGGAAATCGTCTTCGTTCGCGGGGCGACCGAGGGCATCAATCTCGTGGCGCACGGCCTGGCGGCGGTTTGGCTGCGTCCCGGCGATGAAATTCTTCTCACCCGCATGGAGCACCACGCCAATATCGTGCCGTGGCAGATGGCGGCCATCCGGAGCGGCGCGCAGATCGTGGTGGCCGACGTGACGCCCGAGGGGGCGGTTGATCTGGAGGACTTCCATCGCAAGCTCACGACGCGCACCCGCGTGGTCGGGCTCGTCCATGCTTCCAATGCCCTCGGCACGATCAATCCGGTGGCGGAGATGATTCGACGTGCCCATGACGTCGGCGCGGTGGTTCTCCTCGACGGTTGCCAATCCGTGCCGCATTTTCCGGTCGATGTGGCCGCTCTCGGGTCCGACTTTTTCGTTTTTTCCGGCCATAAACTTTGCGGCCCAACCGGGATCGGCGTGCTCCATGGCCGCAGCGCATGGCTCGAGCGTCTGCCCCCCTACCAGACCGGCGGGGACATGATCGGCCGGGTTTCCTTCGAGCAGGGCACGACATTTCGCGGGGCCCCGGAGAAATTTGAGGCTGGCACACCGGACATTGCCGGGGCCATCGGCCTGGCTGCCGCGTTGGACTATCTCGGCGAACTCGGGGCCGAGACGGTCGAGGCGACGGAGTCCGCGCTGCTCGCCCATGTCACCTCGGGGCTGCGGGAAATCCCCGGGCTCAAACTCTATGGCGACGTTCCGGCCAAAGTGCCCATTGTCTCGTTCACCCTCGAGGGGGCGCATCCGCATGACATCGGGACCATCCTCGACAGCGAGGGTATCGCGGTGCGCGCCGGGCATCATTGCGCCCAGCCGTTGATGAAATTCTACGGCATTCCCGGCACGACGCGGGCGTCCTTTGCCTTCTACAATACGACAGCCGAGGCGGATGCGCTGGTTGCCGCGCTGCGAAAAATCGCCAAGATGTTCGCCTAATGTCCGAGCTCTCCGACCTCTATCAGGAAATCATCCTCGACCACAACAGGCGCCCGCGGAATTTTCGCGCGCTGCCGGACTGCGGTTGCTCGGCCGAGGGACACAACCCGCTGTGCGGGGACGAGGTGAAAGTTTTTGTGCGCCTCGACCATGACGCGCTGGCCGAGGTGGCCTTCGAGGGTCAGGGCTGTGCCATCTCCCGCGCCTCCGCGTCGCTCATGACCCTCAAGACCACGGGAGGAACAGTTGCTGCAGCGAAGGAGGTAGCCGGCTTGGTGCGTGAGATGCTGCTCGGTCCGGATGCGCCTGTGCCGGCTGCGCTGGGCGACCTCGTGGCCTTGTCCGGTGTGCGGCAGTTTCCCGCCCGGATCAAGTGCGCCATGCTCCCGTGGCGCACCCTCGAGGCCGCGCTGGACGGGAGCGCATCCGTGACGACGGAATAGGATCGTGTTTCGGCGTGTTCTGCGCGGCGATCGGTGGTAAGTGAATCAGCTCATGGACTTGGCTGCCCTCTTCTCCGAGATCTTCACCATCAACGCGTTCGGGACGCTGCTCCTGCTCATCGGTCTCGAACTGGTTCTGGGCATCGACAATGTGCTCGTCATTTCCATCGTCGTATCCCGTCTGCCCGCGGCGCAGCGTGATCGGGCGCGGTTGTTCGGCCTCGGCCTTGCGTTGTTCGCCCGGCTTGGGTTTGTCGCCGGCGCTGTCTGGCTGGTGCAGTTGACCCAGCCCATCGTGCCCGGTTGGACGGCCTCCTGGCGTGATGTCGCGCTGATCGCAGGCGGTCTGTTCCTCCTCTGGAAGGCGGTCCGCGAAATCCACCATGTGGTTGAGCTGAAGGAGAACCACGAAGGCGCGGTGGCGGCCTCGGCTTTTCGTGCGGCCATCGTGCAAATCGTGTTGCTCGACATGGTCTTCTCCCTTGACTCCGTCATCACTGCGGTGGGGCTGACCCCGAATCTCCTGATCATCGCCTTTGCCGTCATCGTCTCCTTCCTCGTCATCCTCGCCTACGCCAAGCCGATCGGGGAGTTCATCCTCGAGCGACCGGCGCTGAAGATCCTCGCGCTTGCCTTTCTCGTCACCATTGGCGTGACTATTTTCCTCGAGGGCCTGCACCAGCACGTGGCCAAGGCCTACATCTACCTGCCCATGGGATTCGCCCTTTCTGTCGAGCTCCTGCAGATGCGCCACGCCGCGAACAAACGTCGGCGCGGCGGCGTGCGCGGTGAGGGGATCGAACCCCCGACCAACTCGGTGTAAACGAGCCGCTCTACCGCTGAGCTAACCGCGCGAAACAGTCTGAGAAATGGCGTGAGAAGCTGATCCCCACGATACTTTTTGGCCCGGGTGGTCTTTGGTCCAGGCCGAAGCCTGGGGAAGAAGACCAAGCCGGGAAATTCCGCCAGGTCGCCGAGAACATTTGCCAGTATCCGGGTTCACAGACATCTTTCTACGCTCGGTTCAGTCAGAAGGGCGAGCGCATTGTCCAGCGGTTGGCCGACTCCCGCAGGGGTGCGGCAGACTTCCTGCACGTCTTTGCCTGCCGCCAGCATTCCGTAGCCTCTTGAGGGTTTCTTCCGGTGTGTGTCGTTCTCGTTTCATGGGCCTTTGGATCAGCTTTCGGAGATCAAGGGATCATAGGTAGCGCAACAGTTTTTGTTTGAAATAAATGGGGGTTCAGTTTGCCTTCTCGCATGGATCAATTCGACGAATGCGGTCATGCGCGACTGATCGGCCATGTGCTCATCGGTTTCGCCTTGTTCGCCTTCGTCATTGCGCTGGCGGGTCTGCTGCCGGACGAAATGTTCCACCTCCCGCCGCACTTCTTCGGCAACGGCGGGGTTGCGCTCGTCGGGCTGGTTTGTCTCGCCGCCGGACTGTGGTTGCGGAAGTAGGGGGCTGGCTCAGGGGCACGAACAACGCAGAGGGTGCGGCGGCCAGAACTCGGTGGCGGCACCGGATTGGTCGATGGCCATGTCGCCGTCTGGCGTGGGAATGATGGCGAACGGCGATTTGTCGTCGAGCGAGGCCGCGACGAATGAAGCCGTGAGTCCGTTGACGTCGACCACGGCGCCGATGCGAAAAAGCGAACGGGTTTCCTCGATGGCGTCGTCGCTCCCGGAGCGCAGAACCACGCGAAGTTGCGGGTTGGCGGCGAGGGCCGCGACGGCGACGGCGATGTTGTCGCGCTCTTCGCTGCCGGCGGCCACGAGGGCGATGGCCCGGTGCGCCCCGGCGGCGGCCAGCGCGGCCTTGGAAGCGCCGTCGCCGATGAGCACCGGGATGCCGGAGCTGCGCGCGATCGGCAGGGAGCGGGCGTTGGTGTTCTGTTCGATACCGATAACGGCCACGCCGAGGGCCCGCAACTCCTGGGCGAGTCGCAGTCCCACCTGACCCATACCGACGACGATGACATGGCCGAAGCGCGGAGCGACCCGTCTGCCGAAGATGGCCGCGTGCCGCCCCGAGAGCAGGTAGTTGACGATGCCCGCGGCAAACATTGCGGTGAAACACATGACGAAGAGCGCCGCGGCGGTGGCCCAGAGGAGAAGCCATGGCTGGTCCGACAAGGCGGGAGCCGAAATCGTGGCCGTGGTGCGCGTGGCGTCATAGAGCGAACGCAGAAAATTTGCGTGCCCCAGACCGACGAGCGTGTCGGCGCAAATGATGGCGAGCAAACCCGCGGCACCGCCGAGGAGCACGCGCGTCCCGGAGTCATACGGCCGGAATTGTCCGGCCAATCGGCCGAGGAAGCCGCGCGTTTTCACGGATTGGGGCGTGCGGTAGGGATCGATGCTGGCACCTTCTTGGCCGCGACTTTTCACCGCCACCCATGCCGGCAACTCGGGTGTCGATTCGCGGCGGAC
>JBMOJP010000126.1:0-4634 GCA_049315725.1 Chthoniobacterales bacterium
TCACCTGCCTCGCCCAAAATGTCAATAGGTAAGGACTGACCCCTTTGCTTTAGACATCGCGCAAGAGAACCGCATTGGCCACCACTTGACGCGTGAGGCCGAGGATGAAAGCCACCGTGTGATCGGCGACCTCGTCGATGCAGTAGTCCGGAATATTGCAGACAGGAATGCCGCGACCCTTGGCCGCCTCGAGGTCGACATCGAGGAAAGGGGTCAGTCCTTACCTGTTGACATTATGACATGCGGACAGACGTTCGGAGCTGCGACTTAGCGGGACAAATCTGTCTGGCGCAGGAGGCGGAAGCGGCGGCCTTCGAGGACGGCGGTGGCGCATTCGAGGTCGTCGGTGTGGATGGCGAGGAGCGGGCGGCCGCGGGGGCGGACGAGGAGGGTGTAGCTGAAGAGGATGTTGAGCTCAGCCTCAAGCAGGGCGGCGAGGAGGCGGGGAAGATCGGAAGCGCCTTCTTCGAGTTCGGCCACGACGAGATCGCACACGCCGAAGGCGATGTCGTTTTGGTCGAAGAGTTCCTCCAGCAATTCCGGGTCGCTCACGATCATGCGGGCGATCGAGGTTTCGGAGGAATCCTGGATGCTCAGAGCGAGGACGATGACCTTGGCTTCGCTCAGCATTTTGACCACTTCCATGAGGGCGCCGACGCGGTTGGCGAGGAAGACGGAGTATTGTCGCACGGCGCGGCCATCAAGTTTCTCGGTGGTTTCGGTGGGCATGGCGCGAGGCTATTTGAAGAGGTAGGTGAGGCAAAACTCGGTGGCCGCCCCGGAAGACGGCGTGATCTCGACAAAATACCGTCCGGTGACGGCCGCTGTCACGCCGACAGCAGCCAGCCCCGGACCATCGTAGGCCAGGACTTTCACGGGCTGTCCGTGCGGGTCGAAGAGGGCGAGTTTCGGACCGCGTGCGCCCTCGGGGGTGGCGGCGCAGAACCAGTATTGATTGCCGGCGAAAAGATTGACCGCGAGGCGGCGGGGGCCGCCCGACTCGAGCCGCCCGGTCCACAGCCCGTCACGGAGTTTGAATCCAGCATTGCCCATGGCTCCGGCGAGTTCGAGAACCCGGGCGCGCTGCGGCGGGGCCTTGCTCTGGGCGTCGGCCGGCGTCACCTCACCGCGCTCGCCCTTGACGGGGGGCGGAAGCTCGGCGCGGCCCCCGGCCGTCAAGGCGGCGAGCGCGAGGCCGAGGATGCAAAGATATTTCCTCACGGCTGGGTCACCCCCATTTGGCTGATGAATTCGTCGGTCTGCTGCTTGATGGCGGCGACTTTTTCGGGCGGAAGTTTTCCGTCGGTCGTGGCAGCCATGGTCTCGGCGACCGAGGCGAGAACCGTGCTGACCTGCGCGATGACCGGTCCGGTCCGCGCGGTTTCGGGCAGCGCATCCAAGTTGGCGCGAAGGCCGGCCAAGAGGTCGGCTTGGGTCAACAATTCGGCCGACCGCTCCTCGCCGGAGAGTTCCGCGGCGCGGCCCCCGACCTGGAGGGCGCGGAGCCAGGCGCCGGCGGTGATGAGCGAAGAGAGGACTTCGTCGCGCTGAGTCTGCATGGCATGGCGCACCTCATTGGCCGTGGCTTCCAATTCCTCGCGGAGGGCGAACCAGTCGTTCTTGTCGGCGAAGTCGCTGATGCTTTTGCCCCGGCTGAGGACGTTCTCGCCCACGCCGAGGGCGCGGGCCAAGGTGATGATTTCCGTGCCGGTGTTCTTCACCTGCTGGCCATCCTCGGCCTCCACGGCCACGAAGCCATCGGCCACGAGCACACCAAGATTCACGGCGGTCTGCGGCCGGTTCGGATAGGTGGTCGGCCCGGGGGGACGATAGAACGCGGCCCAGTCGGGTTTGCTCGCCTTGTCAATCGCGGTGAAAAACTCCGCCGGGGTCGGCGCGGTCAGCACCTGGACGGACTCCGCAGCCGCCATTTGCTTCGCGCTCAGGGCATCCGCCCCGGCGGAAGCGAGCCCGAGAAATAAAAGAACCGGCACCAACTTCATGTGATGGATTTACTAGAAACCCACGCGGACGGCGGGGCGAGCCGGATTTTCGGTGCGGCCGCCGGGCAGTGGCCGCAGCAGCCATCCTGGTTGCGACGCAAGCGCAGCCAGGCGCGCCGCAGCAGATAGAGCGCGGCACCGCCGACCACGAGGGCGACAAGCAGGAATTCCGTCACACTCATACCCCCAACCAATGCGCACCCAGCTGGTAGGTCAAGACCGCGCCGAGCCAGGCAAGCGCGGTCATATAGGCGAAGGCGAAGACCGCCCAGCCCCAGTGGGATTCCTTGGCCATGACGGCCACGGTGGCGCCGCACTGGAGGCAAAGGGCAAAGAAGACCATGAGGGCAAGCGCGACTGGGACATTGAAGACCGGGTGGCCCGCCCGCGGTCCATCCGCCCACCGGTCCCGCTCCAGCATCGAACGCAGATCCTGCGATTCCTCGTCCACCTCGGCACCCACGCCGTAGATGGTGCCTAGTGTTGCGATGATCACCTCGCGGGCGGGAAAACTGGCCAGCACCCCGACGGTGATTTTCCAGTCGAAGCCGGCCGGAGCAAAGATGGGCTGCACGGCGCGGCCGGCTCGGGCGAGATAGCTTTGCTCGATGTAGGCCGCGTCAATCGTGCGGGCGAGAACGGCAGGGTCGGCGGTCGCGCCGAGACTGGCCTCGACTCTCTCGCGCACGGCGGCGGGCCGCGGAAAATAGACCAACGCCCAGATGATGATGGTCATGGCCACAATGACCGTGCCGGCGCGAACGAGAAATTCCCGCGCACGCTCCCACATGCGCCAGAGAATGTCGCGCAGGCGCGGACGCCGGTAGGGCGGCATCTCGAGAAGAAAGGGTAGCGGGCGGGTGCGGAGGACAAATTTATTCATTCCCCAAGCCACGGGCACGGCCACGACGAGACCGACCACGTGCATGGCAAAAAGGGTCAGGCCCGCCACCACGGCGCCGTAGGTCGGCTCGATGAAGGCGCCGATCATGAGGGTGTAAACAGGCAAACGCGCCGAGCAACTCATCAGGGGCGAAATCAGGATGGTGGTCAGCCGGGCGCGCGGATCTTCGATCGTGCGCGTGGCGAGCAGCCCGGGAATGGCGCAGGCGTAGCTCGAAAGCATGGGGACAAAACTTTTCCCATTCAGCCCGCACCACCCGAACATTTTGTCCATGAGGAAGGCGCCGCGGGCCATGTATCCGGTGTCCTCGAGCAGCGCGATGAAGAAGAACAGAATCAGAATCTGCGGGAGAAAAATGATCACGCCCCCGACGCCCCCGACCACGCCATCGACCACCAGGCTCTGCAGGGCGGGCCAGGCAGCGAAGAGCGGAGCAATGAACTCCTGCACCGCCGCCACCGTGACTTCGATCGCGCCCATGAAGGGTCCGGCCCACGTGTAAATCGACTGGAAGACGATAAGCATCATGCCGAGGAAAATGGCCAACCCCCAGACCCGGTGGGTCAGGACGGCGTCAATGCGCTCGGTCCATGTGCGCTGGCGTTGCTCCGGAAAAGTCACTGCGTCCGCCGTCATATGTCCGAGGTGCTCGTAACGCAGGAGCGCCTCGGCCGAGGCGGGCTGCAGGCCGGCAGCGGAGAGGATTTCGTGCGCGGCGGAAAGAATCGGCGTGGGATCCGCCCCGCGTGGCCAACCGCTGCGTTCGAGCACCGCGCTTTCGCGGTCGAAAAGCACGCGGCGCAACTCGCCGGGTGCCAGAGCCTGCGCACCTTGGTTGACCAATCCTTCCCTGAGATACTTGACCGCGCGCTCCACCGCCTCGGGCCACGGCACCTGCGCCATGAGGGCGCGTCCATCCACGGCTTCGTTCACCGCCTCCTCGAGAGCGACGATTCCCTCGCCCTTCGTCGCCACCGTGCGGACGACGGGAACACCAAGCCGACGCGACAGCAGGTCGGCATCGACATGGATGTCCGCCTTTTCCGCCGCGTCGGCCATGTTGAGCGCGATAACAAGCGGCAGCCCGAGGTCGGCCACCTGCGAGGCGAGGAAGAGGTTGCGGACGACGTTCGAGGTGTTGACCACACAGATGACGGCGTCAGGTTTGGGCTCGCCCACCAAGTGCCCGGTGAGGAAGTCCAGGGCCACGCGTTCATCGGGCGACGAGGCCGCCAGGCTGTAGGCACCGGGCAAATCGACCAGCGTCACGCTGCGGCCACCATACTCCCAGGACCCGAATTTTTTCTCCACCGTGACCCCGGGATAGTTCCCGATCTTCTGGCGCGAGCCGGTCAGGCGGTTGAACAAGGTCGTCTTACCCGTGTTCGGGTTGCCGACCAGGGCGACGCGAAGCTCGCGGGGTGGAGTCGCAGGCATGGGGCTCGGCTCAGGCCAGGCGCTCGACGTGCACCGACGAGGCGTCCGTCTTGCGCAGGCTCAGGTGCATGCCGTTGAACTCCAGTTCGACCGGATCACCGAGCGGGGCGACCTGCACCACTTTGACTTCCGTGCCGGGTAAAAGGCCGAGCGCCCAGAGACGCTGATGAGCCGGATGCTCCCCGGAGGCCGGTTGCACGCGCCCGCGCTCGCCGGCGCGCAGGGCAGCCAGCGGGCAGAAGACGGCCTTCATCGGGCCGGCCGCGCCACGCGCTTCTGCGCTGCCTGCA
>JBMOJP010000127.1:0-4586 GCA_049315725.1 Chthoniobacterales bacterium
CGGGGGCGGAAGCCAGGGCTGTGTGCGGGAGGGACTCGAGCCGGAAGCGGAAGCCGGCCCCGCCGGCAAAAATGCGCGCGGCCGAAACTTGCGAAGGGGCCAAGTTGTCCGCGACAAAAACGATCACGGCGAAGGGCTTCTGCACGAACCATTCGCGGTAAAGCACGGCCCCGAGTCCGGCGAAAGCGAAGATGCAGGTGAGAAAGATGATTTTGTTGCGCAGGCGGGTGGACATAGGTGCGGAGCAGAGTGTTCAGTTTTCAGTCCGGCAGTAAAGGAGGACTTGGGGGAGGAAGGTTCTCAACCACGAAAATCACGAAGTGACACGAAAGGCTGCCGGCTGCGGGGGTGGACGTGGGAGGGAGGGCGGGGCGAAACTTGAGTTTGCGGCTTGAGCGGGAGGTGGCGTGCGGGAGTTACTGGGAGGTGGGACGCCCTCGTCCCACTTGACGGGGTGGCGCGCTTTGCGCGGCGGCTTATCCGGCGGCGGCGGCCTTCATGCGTTTCTGCTTGCGCATGACCAGCCACATGGAAATACCGCCGAGGACGCCGAAGCCCGACATGATGACATACCAGTAGAGCCAGCCGTGCTCGGCTTTGGTGGCGTCAAGCACGCGCCCGGTGATGAAAAGCGAGATAGCGGCCCCGTAGTATTGGAATGAGTCGATGACGCCGGCGGCGAACCCGGCCATTTTCTTTCCGCCGATGTCCATCGGTGCGGCGCCCCCGACGATCGAATGGGTCGAGTTGGCGGTCAGGGCGATGACGATAAGGATGCCGCACCCAACGAGGACGCCGGCCGGGGTCGGTCCGACCAGGCCCTTGACGAGAAGCACCGCGGCCAGGGCGATCACCAACGCTTCGAGGAAATACAAGACCATGGCCACGGGTGAGCGGTGTCCTTGGAAAAATTTATCCGAGACCCAGCCGGAGGCCAGGGACCCGGCCACCGCGGCCATGGGCATGGCGGCGAGCGTCCAGATCACCGTCGGCGGAATGTTGCTCTTCATGTCCATCCCGAGCTGGTCCTGGAAGTAGAGAATAGCCAACTGGTCCGAGCTGGTGCGCACGGCCCCGGTGCAGGCGTAGGCCATGGCGTAGAACCAGACGAGCGGGTGGGTGAAAATCGTGATGAAGGATTCCTTGAGCGAGACGGTGACGCCGGCGGAATTGTCCAGTTCGTCCTCGATCACGCCCGGGTAGCCGGCTTCATCCGGCGTTTGCTTGGCCGCAATGCTCACGAAAATGGCGGCGAGGAGCGTGACGGCGGGCGGGAGAATGAAGAGCCAGCGCCATTGGCCCGGGGCGATGACGAGAATGCCGAGCGAAATGCCGTTGAGGATGATGGGCGAGAGCTTGGAGCTGGCCACCTGGCCGAGCTGGATCATGAAGCCGAAAATACCGGCAAATGTGCCGCGCTCGGTGCGGCGAAACCACGCGGCATTGATCTTGATCATGCCGGGAGCGCCGAAGGACTGGAACCATCCGTTGATGAGCCAAACCACCGCGATGGCGGCGAAGGCCGGATCGACGGAATCCGTGCCGAAGACAAACTTGGCCGTGGCGGCGAGGGCGCCGCCGACGACGAGGAGCGGCAGCACACCCATGAGGATGTTGACCACGAAGGTGCCGAAGGCCCCGATCTGCATCGAGAGCTTGCCGCCGATGCGGTCGGTCAGCAACCCGTTGACCAACTGTCCGGTCCCGTAGGTGATCGACCAGATCGCAAGCATGTCGGCGATCTGCGTGGTAGTGAACCCGAACTCGTCCTGCATCCCCGGCGTGGCAAACCGGAAGTTGTAGCGGCACATGTAATAGGCCGCATACATGAGCCCGAGGGAGGCCCAGTTGAGGCCGCGGCGCGCGCGGAAACCTTTGGGGTAGTGGGCGGCAAGTTCCATGAATCGACGAGGCGTGCGCCAGAGTTGCGAACGCGGCTGGTCGGGTCAACCTAGAACATGCAGCAGGACCGATGAGTCCGCTGGCCAGGTTGTCCCGTTAGGCGGTTGTGCACGAAGCCGTCCAGAGCGTGTCGCCGAACTCGGCGCGCGCGTCCGTGGCCAACTGGTCCGCGCCGCGCGGATCGCGGAGCACAGCGAAGAGGCACGAACCGGAGCCGGACATGGCCGCGGCGGCCACCAGCGAGTGCTCGAGGAGCCATTGCTTGAGCGCCGGTAGAACGAGGTATTTGGCGAACACCGGACGCTCGAGATCGTTGACGATTTCGATCCCTTCCAACAATTGCGGCGCGGTCCAGGCCGCGGGAACGCCATCGGGCTGACCCCACTGACCGTAGGCCCACGCCGTCGAGACACCGAACGGCGGCTTGAGCAGGAGGAGGTCGAGCGGCCGTGGCAGCGGGCGTGACTCGAGGATTTCGCCACGGCCGCGGGCCAGGCAGGCGGAGCCGCGGAGAAAGAAAGGAACATCCGCGCCGAGGCTGACCGCGATCGCGTGGAGCGCGTCATCGTCCAGCGGGGCGTCGGCTCGTTGGTTGAGCGTCCGCAACACGGACGCCGCATCGCTGCTCCCGCCCCCGAGGCCGGCCCCGTGCGGAATGTGTTTGTGCAGTTCGATCGCGACGCCGCCGTCAAGACGAGAGGCTCGGAGAAATGCCTCCGCCGCGCGCCATGCGAGATTGCCCGACCCGGAATCGAGATCAGGATCGCTGCAGGTCAATTGGACTCCCGGCGCGTGCGTGCGCTCGATCCGCAGATCGTCGGCCAGGCTGACCGGGACCATCCAGGTCTCAAGATCGTGGTAACCGCTGGACGGGTTGCGTCCGAGCACGCGCAGGTTGAGATTGATTTTGGCCAAGGCGCGGACTTGCATGCGGTCACATGTTTCACGGATCAAAGGTCGGCGGCCAAGCGGAAATCATCGTGGCGTTGGATGAACCCACGCTTGAGGCCGCGCGTCGGTTGATGGATCGCCTGGCCGGGAGGGCGTCATTTTACAAAGTGGGCTTGCAGCTCTTCACGGCGGCCGGGCCAGCGGCGGTCGTGGCCGTGAAGGAACGCGGGGCCCGGGTTTTCCTTGACCTCAAGCTGCATGACATTCCGAACACCGTGGCATCGGCGGTGTCATCCGCCCGCGAACTCGGGGTGGATCTTTGCACCATCCATTTGTCCGGCGGTCCCGAGATGGCGGCGGCGGCGGTGGAAGCGGCGGGCGGTGCGACGAGGATTCTTGGTGTGACCGTGCTGACGAGTTCGGACGAGACGACGCTGCGGGTGTGCGGGGTGGGGGGAGGCCTGGCGGCGCAGGTCGAGCGTCTCGCGGCCATGGGATGGGAGGCTGGCGTGCGGGGTTTTGTGGCCAGCGCGATGGAAGTTGTCGGGCTGCGGGCGCAACTTGGGCCGAAGGCTTTCTTGGTCATTCCGGGGGTGCGCCCGGCCGGCGCGGATCTC
The DNA here is from genome assembly GCA_049315725.1 of Chthoniobacterales bacterium. GTDB lineage: Bacteria > Verrucomicrobiota > Verrucomicrobiia > Chthoniobacterales > JACTMZ01 > JACTMZ01. The sequence goes on from JBMOJP010000127.1 coordinate 3,411, forward strand.
GGGGATCAAAAACGCGTGGCCACACCGACCGAGGTGGTGCAGGGCGGAGCGACGCATCTGGTCATCGGACGGCCGATTAGCCGGGCGGTCGATCCGGCCGCTGCTTACGAGGCGATTGCGGAGGAGATATCCGGAGTTGACAAGTAAACTAAGTCGGACTAAGTTGCAAGACATGAAGTTGGTCAATATGCATGAGGCCAAGACGCACCTCTCCAAGTTGGTCGAGGAAGTCTTGGCTGGTGAGACGGTGATCGTGGCCAAGGCCGGCAAGCCAATGGTTCAGCTCACCAGGGTCGGCGCAGCGGGCGCGGCACGTCCGCTGGGGTTGTTGGCCGGCCAAGGCAGGGAACTGCCCGGTTGCTGGGATCCTGACCCGGAGTTGGAGGAGTCCTTTTATGGCACGGCCGAGTCGGTGCCTGCTCCAACGGTCGCCGAATAAGCTGTGAAGCTCCTGCTCGACTCCCACGTTATCCTTTGGGCGCTTCTTGACCCGGGCAAAATTGCGGGGAGAGTTGCCGCGGAGATCGTGTCCCCGGCCAACCTCGTGTTTGTCAGCCCGGCGTCGGTCTGGGAGTTGGAGATCAAGCGGGCCTGCGGGAAGCTGGAGTTACCAGACGACTGGGTGGGCGCGCTTGATGCGGCCGGGTTCGTGGAATTGCCGGTCATTCGCAGCCATGCGATGACTGCCGCACGTCTGCCCTGGCACCACAGGGATCCCTTTGACCGCATGCTGATTGCGCAGGCTCTGGACGAGGGTTTGCGCTTCGTGACGGCGGACCGGATGGCCGCGACCTACGGCGTTTCGATGCTCGGGGTCTGAGCCCTTGATGGTCATCCCGGGCCTTCGCCCGGCCGGGGCGGATTTGGGGCGACCAGAAACGCGTGGCCACGCCGTCCGAGGTCGTGCGGGGCGGAGCGACCCATCTGGTCGTCGGGCGACCGATCTCGCGGGTGGCCGATCCCGCGGCGGCGTTTGACATGATGGTGCTTGAAATCGCAGATCTCTGAGCCAGATCGAGGCAAAACCCACGCGCTCCAAGCGGTGAGCAGGAATGATTTTACGGACGGTTTGTTGCACGGCCCTGCCGCGGTCCGCAGCTTGCCAAGCCGTCCGACCTTTTCTACCTTTGTCCCATTGGAGGGGTGGTAGAGCGGTTTATTGCACCGGTCTTGAAA
>JBMOJP010000128.1:0-4557 GCA_049315725.1 Chthoniobacterales bacterium
TCGCGTTGTAGGTGAAGAGGACATCGCGCGCGGTGAAGGGCGCGCCGTCATGCCAGCGCACGTCGTCGCGGAGATGAAAAACAATCTGTGGTTCGGCGAGGAAAGGCGGCGCGTTGACCGGTTCGACAGTCAGACCCTCGGCACCGAACTCACCGCGGAGAAATGCCTCGAGGCGTGTGCGCACGGGACCGGCCTCACCGAGGAAGGCCAACTCGCCAAGATTGCCATTCGACCACGTCCGCACGGTCTGGGCCGCCGGGTCCGCGGCCGTGAACCTCTCCAGGGCATCGCCGAGCGGCTTGGGGCTGACGACCGAAAGAGTGTGGACCGCGCGCGGCTCAACCGCGCCGAACAGCTCCGAGAGTTTCTGCGAATCGGCCATCCCCGGCAGGGTGAGTTCGAGCGTGAGCCTGTTGTCCTCCACCGCATAGCGCTGCAGATGCCATGCGGCCCGATCGACCAGGCTCGTCTCCATGTTGGCCGCGGCCTGCATCGCTTCGGCCCCGCTGGCGAAGAAAAAAGTGCTGCGCTGGCTCATTTTCCAGGAGTCGGCCAGATCGCCCTCCACCTCCAGGTTCGCGTTGCTGCGGAGCAGGCCGTTGAAAATCAGGCCGGTCACGGAGCCCGAGGCCGAGTCCGACGCCTGCAACGGGTTGAGCGTGGTCGGTTCGCCGATGCTCCCGATATACATCTCGTTCTTCTTCTCCGTGGAAACGCGGGCCACCGTCCACAGCGACAGCGCCGTGACCGCGGCCAACACAAGAGGAATTCCGACAATCCATGTCCGCACCCGGGGCATTCCGCGCATTGTCCCTGTCCCGTCCATCTCGGCCAGACAAAAGAGGGAAAGATCACCGGGTTTTGCCTTTGCAGAGCACGGCCCGGTTGCCCTACCCTACCGGCTTCGATGCTCACGGCAGTCAAGGAAATGTCGGCAGGGGCGAGTGATCCGAGCTTGGCCCCGGAGCTTATCGTTCGTGCTTACCGCACCATGCTTCGTGCCCGCGTGCAGGAGGACAAGTTGGCCAGCCTCTACCGCGCCGGCATGATCAAGGGCGGCGTCTTTCTCGGTAAAGGCCAGGAGGCACTCAGCGTGGCTTGTGGTATTTTCCTGCGCCGACCGGGCGACATCTTCGGCCCCTGCATTCGCGACCAGGCGGGACGCCTCGCCTTCGGGGACACCGCCCTCGACACCCTGCGGACCTATTTCGGCTCCGCCCAGGGACCGATGCGGGGGCGCGATGGCAACATCCACCGCGGGGTTCCACGCGAGGGTTACTTCGCCATGATCAGCCACCTCGGCTCGATGATCGCCGTGGTCTGCGGCGCCCTCTACGCGCGCCGTCTTCGCGGCGAAAGCGGCATGGTCGGGGTCAGTGTCCTCGGCGACGGCGGCACCTCGACCGGGGCGTTCCATGAAGCGGTCAATCTCGCCGCCGTGGAAAAACTGCCCCTCGTCATGGTCGTGGCCAACAATCAATACGCCTACTCCACGCCGAACAGCCGCCAGTTCGCCTGCGCCGATCTTCTGGACAAGGCGCCGGGCTATGGCGTGGCCGGACACAAGGCGGACGGCACGGATCTTTTTTCCTGTCTGGAGACGCTCGGCCGCGCCGTGCAGGCGGCCCGCGAGGGCCAGGGCCCGCAACTGGTCGTGGCCAACCTGCTGCGCCTCGTCGGGCACGGCGAGCACGACGATGCCGGTTATGTCGACCCACGGCTGCGGCAGGCCGACGTCGGACGCGATTGCTTGGAAGTGGCCACGCAATTGCTCATCGCGAATGATCTGGCCACTGCGGCGGAGATCGCGACATGGACCACCGAGGCCCAAGCCGAGGTCGACCAAGCCTTGAGCATCGCCCAACGCGAGAAGGGCCCCGATCCCAACAACGAAGACTGGCACGCCATTTCGACCCCTCATCTGGTGGACGGACATTTCGACGAGGACAACGAATGAGCGTCACCTACCTCGAAGCCATCCGGGCGGCGCAGGAACGCGCGTTGACCGATGACCCGCGGGTCTTCATTTACGGGCAGGACGTGGGCTCGTTCGGCGGGGCCTTCAAAGCAACCAAGAATCTGGCCGCCAAGTTTCCCGGCCGCGTGGTTGACTCGCCGATCAGCGAAGATGCCATGGTCGGTCTGGCCATCGGGGCGGCCATCGAGGGAGCCCGGCCGATCATCGAAATGCAGTTTGCCGACTTCTCCACCGCCGGCCTGAACCAGATCGTCAACCAGGCGGCGACGCTCTACTATCGGACCGACATCCCGTGCTCGCTCGTGATCCGCCTGCCCAGCGGCGGCACCGTGGGCGGCGGCCCGTTCCACAGCCAGAGCATGGAGGCGATTTACTCGCACTATCCGGGACTGGTCGTCATGACCCCGGCCACGGTGGAGGACGCCTACAGCATGTTGCTCGAGGCCATCTCGATCGACGATCCAGTCATCTTTTGCGAACACAAGCTGCTCTATTACCATCTCAAGGCGGACAAACTTCCCGACTCCGCCATGCCGGCGGGCAAGGCGCGCATCGCCCGGGCGGGGCGCGATGCGACCGTGGTGACCTACAGCGCGATGTTGCACGAGGCGCTGCAGGCTGCGGAGGATTTGGTCGAGGAGGGCTGGCAAATTGAAGTCATCGACCTGCGCACGGTCAAACCGCTCGACACCGACACAGTGCTCGCCTCGGTGGCTCGCACCGGCCGCCTGCTCGTCGTCGGCGAGGCCTGGCCGTGGGGCGGAGTGTCCGCCGAGGTCATCGCCCGGGTGGCCACCGAGGGGTTCGGCCTGCTCGACGCGGCCCCCGTGCGGCTCAACGCCAAAGACACTCCCGTCCCCTACCACCCCGACCTGTGGGCCGCCCACCGTCCCACGGCCAGCGCCGTGGCCGCCCGCCTCCGCCAACTCCTCACCCAATAGACCATCATGGCCCGTATTCCCCTGCTCATGCCCCAACTCGGCGAATCGATCGCCGAAGCCACCATCGTCCGACTGATCGCCCAGCCCGGCAGTGAAGTCCTCGGCGACACCGACGTGATGGAGGTGGAAACGAACAAGGCCGTCATGGGTGTCGTCGCCCCGTGCAACGGGAAACTGGTCGAATTGCGCGCGGTCGAGGGCCAGAGCTACGCCGTGGGCGCCACCCTCGGCTACCTTGAGGTGGCCGACGAGGACGCCGACCGCATGGGCTACCTCGAACCCGAGGAACCCGTGGTCCCGCCCGTCGGAGCCATGCCCGCCGGGGCACCGGAGAAACCGAAGAAAAAACGCACGGCCAAACCGGAGATTCTCCAGTCGGACAAAGTGGAGCCGACGATCAAGGGCCTGCCGGTTCCGGCGCATGCAGGCGGGGCGGCCTACCTGTCCCCGCGAATGAAAGCGCGCATGGCCGAACTCGGGCTGAGTTCCTCGGACCTGGCCGGGGTGGCCGGCAGCGGCGCGGGCGGACGGGTCACGATCGAGGATTTCGAGCGGTTCATGGAAAACATCGCCTGCCACAAGGTGACCAACGCCTCGTCCATGCGGGTCGCCGTGGCGGATGCCATGCGGCGGAGCTGGACCCGCCCGCTGGCCACTGTGGTGCTGCCGGTGCAACTCGACAAGATGCTGGCCCATCGCAAAGCCTCGAAGGACAAGGCCGGTGTTTCACTTTATGCCCTGCGCGCCCTCGCCATGGCTCTGGCCGAGAACAGCATGCCGGCCGGAAGACTCATCGGCCACCAGATCGTCCACCCCGATTCGATCGACATTGGGTTTGCCGTCGAGGCCGAGGATGGCGTGCTGGTGCCGGTCATCCGGAAGGCGGACGAATATACGCTGGCCGAATTGGTGCCGATGTATGGGCGCCTCGTCGAGTTGGCGCGCCAACGGCGCCTCACCCCCGCCGACATGGGGCAATGCATTTCCACCGTGACCAATTACGGCACGTTCGGCCTGACCCTGGCCACACCCATTCCACTGCCCGAGCAGACCGTGCTGCTCGGACTTGGAGCCGGCCGCATCGAGCCGTTTTGGGACAAGGAGAAAAAGGAATTTGTGCCGGTGACCGAGGCCAAGTTCACCCTCAGCTTCGACCACCGCGTGCTCGACGGCGGAGCCGCCGGTCGTTTGCTCGTTCGCATCGACGAGCTGATCAATCACCCCGAGCAGCTCTAGCGCCGGCCCTCAATGGCCCGGGGCCTTAGCCGGAACCATGCATTTGAACCACGGATTACACCGATTTCACGGATGGTTTTCAGAGGAATGACGATCAATGACTGGCTTTAAGATCCACTCACCAAATGGTGAGATCTCTGCCCCCAAACTCGCTGTCTCACAACACTCTGTGATCAGTGCCATCCGTGCTATTCGTGGTTAAATTCTTCTGCATGGATCCGGCTTAGTGCGCTTGCAATTTTTCTGTAGCCGCAGTGTGGCGGCGGTATCCTGCCGATGAACCCCTACCATCATCGTCTGGAAGCCGAGGCCACTTGGGAACGCCTCACGCAAGGGACGGCTATGAATTTGTTTAGTCTGCTCTAATCCGGGCTTTAGTCAGGCGTGAGCCGTCTCAGGCGA
>JBMOJP010000045.1:0-20072 GCA_049315725.1 Chthoniobacterales bacterium
TTTTTTAATCTGCGCTCATCTGCGTGAATCTGCGGATAAAACCTTCTTAAGTAAACGGTATTGGGCGTCCCGCCTGTGTTGTCTGGTCGTGACGGGCGGGACGCCGGCGGGACGCCCGTGCCCCCCCCCGGCCAAGCAACAAGCCGGCCACCACATTGTGAGCCGTCATTGAAAAGCGTGCCCGCTGTTTTCTTCCGAGAATTGTCGCCGGATCTGCCTGGGGAGGGCTCTCAGCCGCGGCAGCCGAGAAGGCCACGCTGGCGGATGAGGGCCGCGACCTCGGGCGGGACGCTTTGTTCCCAGGCGGGATCGCCGGACCGCAACTGGGCCAGAACCTGGGGCGACTTGATCTGGAGGATCTCCGGCCGGTAGTCGGTCACGGGCACGATGAACTCGTTCTCGCGCAGATAGGCGTAAAGGTAGCGCAACTTCGTGGCGACGCGCAGGTTCTCCGCCGTGATGATGGATCCGTCCTCGGCCAGGCGCGGGTAAGCGTAGAGACGCACGTTGGTTTTGAAAAGCCGGCCCAACCCCTCGAGGATGCCCCCTTCGAGACCGGTGTAGTATTTCTCGAGAAAAATTTCCTCCAAACTGGGCACGCCAAGGGCGAGGCCGATGGCTTCGCCGGAGTAGCGGGCGATGTAATCGACCAAGCGGAAGTATTCGCCGAAATTCGAGACCAGCACGGTCAGGCCGAGAGCGCCGAGGATGTCGGTGCGGTCGAGAAAATCACGGGCATCCAGTTCCCCGGTGCTGAGGAGATTTTGCATGGTGATCTCCGCGAGGGTCAGGACTCCGCGCGGGGCCGCCTTCTCGCGCGGACCAAAGTCCTCGAAGGCACAGCGCAGCATTTCGTGCGTCACATGGGTGACGGGTCGAAAGCTCCCGCGCTCCACGAGGATCGCACGTTTGTAGAGCTCCTCGGCCGGCTGGAGCACCTCCCCGTCGGGGCCGAACATGGCGGCCGGCCCGAGTCCCTGGGCCACGAGCTGAAGGCTCATCAACCGGTTGTCCACCTGGGCAAAATCGCCGCCGCTGAAACGGATCATATCCACCTCGATCCGCTTCGCCGTCAGGTCGTCGAGCAGGCTGCCGATCAGTTTCTCCGGGGCGGCATGGTGGCGGAACGCCCCATAGATGAGGTTCACGCCGATGATGCCCAGGGCTTCCTGCTGCGCGATATTTTCGGCGTCGAGCATCCGCACATGGATGATGATCTCATTGACCGGCCCGCGCGGCACCGTCTGGAAGCGGATACCCATCCATCCGTGGGATTCGTCGTGGCGATGGTAGCTGCGGGCTGAGACGGTGTCGGCAAAAACGAAAAACGTCTTTTCCGCGCCCAGCTTCGCATCGAGGCGTTCGCGGAGAAGGGTGAACTCGTGGTCGAGCATGCCCCAGAGCCGGGGGCGGCTGACGTAACGCTCGACCGGGCCGTAGATCGCATCGCTGAAGGTCATATCGTAGGCCGACATCGTCTTGGCCACCGTGCCGGCGGCTGCGCCGACATAGAAAAAGCGCCGGGCCACCTCCTGCCCCGCGCCGATCTCGGCGAAGGTGCCGTAGATCCGGCCGTCGAGGTTGAGATCGAGCGCCTTGCGGTTGACCTGCAGGTTGAAAGTGTCTCCGCTCATCGGGGCGGGATCATGCCCGCGGCCGCGCCGGTCGGCAACGGGAAACCCGCGGGGCGGCGGCTGCATGCTTGCCAGCGGGAGGTGAGACCATGAAATTGGGGATTGGCGCTTCCGCCCATGCTCCCGCACCACAAATCACTCCGCTGGCTCGCCCCCGCCCTGCTGGCCGCGCTGCTGGCCGGCTGCCTGCCCCCGCGCGAAGCCCCGGACCGGTTGGTCATCTGGCACCAAAAGACCGGGGCGGAGCGGGTCTTCTTTGAGGAAGTGATCAAGGAATACAACCGGGTGCACGCCCCGGACCAGATCACGGCGGTTTACCGTGAGGGCGAGGAAATGCGGAACGCCTTCATCATCGCCGCCGTGGCCGGCCAGGGCCCTGATCTCATTTTCGGTCCGGCGGACAACGTCAGCCTTTTTGCCGAGACCAAGGTGATCCGCCCGTGGAACGAGGTGGTCGGAGAGGAATTCTTCGCCCTTTTCACCGACGACGGCGTGGTTCGGTGGAAACAGAGGCCCTGGATGGTGGCCGACCAGATCGGCAATCAACTTATGCTGGTCTACGACCGGCAGGTGGTGGACAAGCCGCCGGAGACGCTCGACGACCTCATCGCTCTCGGCCGTAAACTGCAGGGCGACGATCCGGCCAACCCCGGGCGCTATGCGCTGACCTGGAATTACGCCGAGCCGTATTTTTTCATTCCGTTTCTGACCGGGTTCGGCGGCTGGATCATGGACGAGGAGGGCAACCCGACGCTCGACACACCAGCCACGCGCGCCGCCCTGCAGTTCATCCTCGACCTGCGGGACAAGCACGGGGTCATCCCGCGCTACGAGGATTACAAGACGGCCAACCTCATGTTCATGCGACACCGCGCCGCCATGATCATCAACGGTCCCTGGTCGTGGGCCGAATACGGCGTGCCCGAGCGCAGCATGCTGGGCCTGCTGCCGATCAACAGCCAGACGGGTCTGCGCTGCCGCCCGATGGTCGCGGCCAAAGGCTATTGCCTCAACAGCAACACCCCTGTGTCGAAATTCGATTTGATCCGTCGCGTGCTGACCCACCTGACCGGCGAAGAGATGCAGTTGCGCATGGCCACGCGGCTTTTCACCACGCCCACGCTCAAGTCCGCCCTCGCCTCGCCGATCTTCACCGGCAACCGTGTGTTGCAAATCGCCCGCGAGCAGGCCAAATATTCCATTCCCATGCCTTTGACCCCACGCCTGCGCTACGTGTGGGATGGGATCCGCGGCCCGTATCGCCGGGTTTTCACCGGCGATCTGACCCCGGACGAGGCGGCGCGCTTGATGCAGCAGGGGGCGGAGGAACGCATCCGGGAGGGCGGCTTATGAAACGCCCCGCCGCCCCGCCGCAGGCCGCCGTGCTGGCCGGACTGGCGGAATGGGATCCGACGTCGCGCCGGCGGGTATTTCTGACCTTCTGTCTCATCCCCGCCCTCGTGGTCCTTGCTCTGGTGGTGGTGTATCCGCTGATCTACACCGTCATTCTTTCGTTTTCCGACGCGAGCATTTATCACGTGCTCGACTGGCGGTTGGTGGGCTTCCAGCAATACCTGCTGGTCTTTCGTGAGCCGACCTTCTGGACGACGTTCAGCAAGACCGTGCTGTGGACGATCGCCAGCACGTCGCTGCAAATCGCCCTGGGTGTCTCCCTCGCGGTGGTCCTCAATCAGGCATTCATCGTCGGCCAATCCGCGTGGCGCATTCTCCTGCTTCTGCCGTGGGCCATGCCGCAATACATCACGGCCCTGACGTGGCGCGGTTTGTTCCAGGGCGAAAACGGTCCGGTCAACAGTTTCCTCGGCTCCGCCTTCGGACTCGCCCCCATCGACTGGCTCAACTCGCCGCTCGAGGCGTTCATGGCCGCGACGCTCGTCAATGTCTGGATGGGATTTCCCTTCATGCTGGTCGTGGCCCTCGCCGGACTGCGCGCCATCCCGCCGAGTGTTTATGAAGCGGCGCGACTGGAGGGAACCTCCGCATGGCGTCAATTCACGAGACTGACCGCCCCATTGCTGCGGCCGTTCATGCTGCCGGCCACCACGCTGGGCATCGTTTGGAATTTCAACAATCTCAACGCCATCTGGCTTTTCTCGGACGGCGGCGAACCGGGCGATTCAACCCAGATCCTTGTCTCCTACGTCTACAAGTCCGCGTTCACCTACTACCGATTTGGTTGGTCGGCTGCGCTGTCGGTGGTCATTTTTGTGATCCTGTTTCTTTTCGTCCAGGCCTTCCTGCAGACCAGCCGCTGGCGGCGGTGAGCCCGTGGTCAGGAGCCGAGATACCACCGCACAAGGTCCGGCCCGGCGAGCACCCAGACCAGCGCTCCGCCGGCGAGGTAGGGGCCGAAAGGAATCCGGCCCGCGGCATCGAGTCGCCGCGCGGCCAGCAAAGCGACCCCGGCGAGGGCACCAAGAATTGATCCCGCGGCAATGCTGAAGAGCGCCCCGGGCCAGCCCAGAAATGCGCCCAGGGTGAGCATGAATTTCACATCGCCAAAGCCCATGGCCTCACGCGGCACGACCACGGCGCGCGCCTCGCCCTGCCAGCCATCCGCCTCGGCATAAGCCGAGAGCGCCCCGCCGCGCCTCACCCCCTCGGCGCTCAACCGCCAGATCGTCCCATCGGTCAACTCGACATCAAGGGCGTCGGTCGCCCGGTAAAAAAAGTCCGACAAGACCCAGTCTTCCCCGCCCAGCCTCAATCGTGGGCCCTCCGCATCGGCGTGAAGCGAGAATTGCTCCACCGGGTCGAGGGCAGCCCGCTTGCGTCCGAAGGCCAGCTTGCCCAATTCGACCACGGCAAAAAGCACGGCGAAGCCGCAACCGGCGCCGAAGAGGCTGGAGCGAAGACGTTCTTCCCAAGAGAGCCCCGGCTGGAGGCCCTCGACCGCCATGCTGAGAATGACGCCGGCCACCGCCCCGCCAAGGGTCAGCAGATCCGGCAGGATCATGTGCTCCAGATCGATGAACGTCCCCGCGATGAGCAGGCAAACCAGCACGGCATAAGCCGCGGCGAGAGCCGGCGGAAAAAGCGCCCAAAGGACGAGAAAAAATGCCGCGGTCATCAATTCGACGACGAGGTAGCGGACCGGGATGGATGCGCCGCAGGACGAACAGGCCCCGCGCAGCCAGAGCCAGCTCAGGACCGGCAGATTCTCATACCACGGCAGCGATCGTCCGCACTGCGGACAGAACGAGCGCCGCGGGTAAGCCACGCTGATCCCGCGGGGCAGGCGGTGAATGACCGCGTTGAGGAATGATCCCGCGACCAGACCGAAGGTCAGCACAATGACCCAAGGCATGACGCTGTTCATTCCTTGGGCAATTTCTCCTCCACGATTTCGCAAAGAACATGGAGGAGGAATTGCTGCGCTTCCTGAATCCGCGCCGTCACCGTGCCGGGCACGATCATCTCGAGGTCAGCCACCCCCGCCGTGAACCCGCCATCGCGGCCGAGCAGCGCAATCGTGGTCAGCCCGAGCCGACGCGCCTCCTCGAGCGCGGCGAGAATATTCTTCGAACGACCCGAGGTGGAAAGGCCGATCAGAATGTCGCCCGGCTGTCCAAAGGCGTGAACCTGCCGGGCGAAAGCCACGCCGAATTCGTAGTCGTTTCCGATCGCGGTGAGCAGCCCGCCATCGACCCCGAGGGCCAGCGCGGGATAGGGCCGACGGTCGCCGATGAAGCGGCAGACGAACTCCGCCGCGATGTGGGCCACATCCGAGGAGCTGCCGCCGTTGCCGCAGAGCAAAAGTTTGCGCCCGGAGGTCAGCGCGGTGAGGACGGCGGCGGCGGCCTGACGGAGTGGTGCCTCCAGCGGGGCCAACGACTCGAAGGTCGTCTGGGCCGCAGCCAGAGATTGCTGGAAGTGTGTCATAGGGAAGCCGCGGTTGGACCGGCCGCTAAGGAGGAGCATTCCGAGGCAGCGCGGTCAGGGGCAAGATAATTCGCGGCCGCGCGACCGTTTGACATCCGCGGGCAAACCTCATCTCATGCGCGGATGAAATGCCGTTTGGGCCTGCTCCTCGCCGTCCTGCTTGCCGCCTCCTGCACCACGGCGCCCAAACCAGTGGAGTTGGCCGAGGCCCGCGTTCTTCCACTCGCCCTTGACCAGGCCTTCGACTTCCGCAAGGTCCGACGTTTCATCAACCAGCCGGAAACCTTCGCCGACACGCCCAACGAGGTCATTCTGTTCGAGCGCCGGCAGATCAACTACGGCGCGCTTTCGGCCGAGGAACGCAAGCAGCGGGAGGGCACATATTTTCAAATCTGGTGGCGGGCGCGCCGGCCGGCCGACCTGACCGTGCGCTTCGAATACCGCCAGGCCAAGCTGGGGAACGACGTGCGGGCGCAGGAAGTTTCCTACGACGCAGCCAAGGGCACGGTGAAGACATCCTTCGCCGTCATCGGCGACAACTACCTCTGGGATGGCCCGGTCACGGCCTGGCGCTGTCTTCTGATCGAGAACAAGCGGATCGTGGCCGTGACCCAATCCTACCTGTGGAAGTGAAACCGGCCACGGGGCGCATTTGACACCAGATCGTTTTCGTCGCCTAATTGCTCTTTAACTTGAGTGTCACATCGTCAGTCCAGGTGGGAGTTTCCGGGGACGCCGTTTGGGTCCGCGTGGCCGGCCGGGGTTCATTTCAAAACAGCACCGGCCTGAAGGACTTTGCCGCCGAGATGACACGGCGTGGCCACAAGGCCTTCGTCGTTGACCTGCAGGAGTGCGAGCTGATGGATTCGACCTTTATGGGCACGCTGGCGGGGATGGCGCTTCGACTCGGAGACGAAGGGTCCGTCAAGGTCATCCGGGCCAACCCGCGCAACCGGCAGGTTCTGGGCATCCTTGGCCTCGACCGGGTGATGACCGTGGAGGACACGCCGCCAGCCGCCACAGCCGCGCCCTCGGAGGAAAAATGGCATGAGCCCGGCGAGGACGGGGCGCGCGAGGCCAAGCGTGAAACCATCATTGAAGCCCACGAGAGCCTGGCAGCCGTCAACCCCGAGAACGCGGTCCGGTTCAAGGACGTGCTCGAGTTCCTCGAGCAGAAAACCCCGGAAGGCCAAGGGCGCCCTTGAAGCGGCACCCCGGCCGGCTCTAAGCTTCGCCTCGCTCGCGCGAAGTTCCATGCTGACCGGCCTGATCATTCTCCTGGCTCTGCTTTCGGCCTACCTCGCCTGGCGCGTGGTCAGCCAGCGGCGCGCCCTCGTGCTGCTCGGCCGTGAATGGCGCGAGCTCAGGACCGAGGAGGAAAGGGTCTTTGATTTTCTCCACGGCCTGGGCGAAGCCTTCGGGGGCGGGGCCGGCCGCCGCGAACTTCACCGACTCATCGTGGAGAGTGCCGCCCGCATCCTCAATGCGCACGGCGGGGCGCTCTACCTGCTCGACCGCTCGGGCGAATTCCTTTCCCCCGCCTACATCAGCCGCTCCTGCGCACCCCTCGTGACGGTCCCGCCGCACATTCGACAGCAAGCGGAGGCGAACCCCGTGGCCCTTGAGAGCTATCTGCGCCTGCACCCCATTCGACCGGGCGAAGGCGCCGTGGCCACAATGTGGACCGAGGGCGGGGCCCGGCTTTTCGATTTTTCCGACCCGGAGCTGAACGGTCTGGCCGCCGAAGGGCAGCAGCCCACGGCGGCGCTCGTCGCTTGCCTGTCTTATCGCGACAAAGTCCTCGGGGTGCTCGCCGTGGTCAACGGCCCGATGAGTTCGCCCTTCAACCATGAGGATCTCGCCGTCTTCAAGGCCATCGCGGATCAGTCCGCCTTCGCGCTCTTCAGCGAGGCGGTTTACCTTGAGGCTGGCGAAAAAAAGCGCCTGGATAGTGACCTGCAAACCGCGCGGGAAATCCAGAGCATCCTGCTTCCCTCCGCCGCCCCGCAGATCGCCGGCTACGAGATCCACGGCCTCAACGTCCCGGCCCGCCACGTCAGCGGTGACTACTTTGATTACCTCCCCGTCGACGAGCACCACTGGGGCATCGCCATCGCCGATGTCTCCGGCAAGGGCATCCCCGCCGCCCTCATCACGGGCATGTGCCGTAGTCTCCTGCGCAGCGCCGCCCCCGGATGTCTCTCCGCTGCGACTGCCTTGCGACAGGTCAACCGTCAGCTCTACCCCGACATCAAGGAGGACATGTTCGTCAGCATGCTCTACGCGGTGGTGGACACCCGCAACGGCGAGATGACCGTGGCGCGGGCCGGCCACGACCAACCGCTGCTCTACCGCGCAGCCAACCGCGAGATCAAGACCCTCTGCCCGCCGGGCATGGCCGTGGGTATTGACAGCGGCAACGTCTTCGATAGGGTCGTAGCCGACGAAACCGTGACGCTGGCGCCCGGCGACGGACTCCTTCTTTACACGGATGGGGTGACGGAGGCGTTGGACCGGCATGATTCGGAGTTCGGTCTGGCCCGGCTGACCCAAGCCGTCCAAGTCAACGCGCCCAAGGGCAGCGAGGCCACGGTGAAGAACATCGCGGAAGAAGTCCGCGAATTCGCCGGGGAAGTCCCACAACACGACGACATCACCCTCATTTCCATTCGCAAAATATGAGCAAAAAACACCACGACGAAGAACCCGCCCCGCCGACGGCGGAAGAGATGGAGAAAGTCGCCGATCCCGCGGCCGAGGCGGAGAAATTCCGCGATCTCGCCCTGCGCACGGCCGCGGATTTTGACAACTACCGCAAGCGGGCCGTGCGCGAGAAAGATGAGGCGATTCGCTACGCCAACAACTCGCTGCTCTTGGATCTCCTGCCGGTCATCGACAATTTCGAACTCGGCCTCGAGGCGGCCCGCGGCGCACCCGGGGCTGATGCCATCCTGCAGGGCCTCGGCATGGTTGCCCGCCAGTTCCAGGATTTTCTTGCCTCCGCCGGCCTGGAGGAAATCCAGACCGGGGGCGCGGAATTCGACCCGAATCTCATGGAGGCCGTCGGCCATGAATCCGACGAGGCGGTGGCCGGGGGCCTCGTGCTGCGGCAAACGCGGCGTGGTTACAAGCTGCGCGACCGCCTGATCCGTCCCGCCAGCGTCATTGTCTCCAAGGGCCCCGAGGCCTGAGCCCCACCATGTCGTCGCGTCATCGCAGGGATGCCTATGAGGTCCTCAGAGTTTCCCGCACCGTCGCGGGGGAGGAAATCAAGACCAGCTACCGCAAGCTGGCCATGCAATACCACCCGGATCGCAATCCGGGTGACCGGGAAGCCGAGGAAACCTTCAAAGAAATCTCCCAAGCCTACGACATTCTCATCGACCCGGACAAGCGGGCCGTCTACGACCGCCACGGCTACGCGGCTTTCCAGGGCGGCGGAGGTGGCGGCGGGGGCGGGTTCCACGATCCCTTCGATCTTTTTCGCGAGGTCTTTGGCGCCGGCGGTGGAGGCGGCATCTTCGAACACTTTTTCGGTGGAGGTGGCAACCAGGGCGAGCAGGGACGAGGGGTCGACCTGCGCTACGACCTTGAGATCAAACTGGAGGAAGCCGCCCACGGCGTGGAGAAGGAAATCGAAATCCGCAAGACCGGCCGCTGCTCGGATTGCGGGGGGGCCGGCGGCGCGACGGGCGCGCAGTTGCACACCTGCCCGACCTGCCGGGGACGCGGCCAGGTCATCAGCTCCCGCGGATTTTTCCAGGTGGCCCAACCATGCCCGCGTTGCCGCGGGGCCGGGCAGATGTTCGACCATCCGTGCCAGGCCTGCCACGGCGAAGGCCGCGGCGAGGCGACCGCGCGGATCAAGCTGAAGATCCCGGCCGGGATTGACGACGGCTCGCGCCTTCGCTCGACCGGCAACGGGGAGGCCGGGGTGCGCGGGGCGACCTCTGGCGACCTCTACGTGGTCATTCACATTCGTGAGCATCGCATCTTCTCCCGCGAGGGCGAGGACCTCTTCTGCGAACTTCCCCTCCCCTTCGTCACCGCCGCACTCGGCGGCGAGATCAATGTCCCCACGCTTGATGGCAAGGCCTCGCTGCGCGTCCCGGCGGGAACGCAAAGTGGCACCGTTTTCAAGTTGCGCGGCAAGGGCATGCCCCACCTGCGCGGCTCCGGCCACGGACAACTGCTCGTCCGGGTGGCCGTCGAGGTGCCGACCAAGCTGACGGCGGAGCAGCGGCGCAAGCTCGAGGACTTCTCCGCGAGCTGCGGCGAACAGAACACCCCGATCACGAAGAGTTTCCTCGAACGGGCGAAGGAATTTTTTTCCTGAGCTTCACCAACCGCGTTCCTCGACGGAATCGAGGTAACGCGTGATCCGGTCGTTTCGCCGGTTGGAACGCTCACCGGCATTCTGTCGGGGCTGCGTCGTGATCACCACCGGCTTATCCCCCTCGTAACGCGTCTGAAACCAGTTGAGAAAATCGGTCATCTCCCGGGCGCGTCCGTTAAGCGAGGCCCGCAGGTCCTCGGATTCGGAGAACTTCCGTTCGAAGCCACGTCGCCGGTTGCGGGACAGATCGCTCAGCATGGTTTGGTATTCGGCCACGAGAGACGCGTAGAGCGGGTGCGCCCGAAACCCGAGGCGCTGCGCCTCCTCGGCTGCCCGGGCCAGCTTGAACCGCCCCTCCTCCTTCCGCGCCAGCTCCAGCATCACCGCCGACGGCCCGTCGGGAGATGCATCCGGATTCAAACCGGAGAGAATTTTCTCGAGCTGTGCCGCCGTTTGCTCGGCCGACAGAAAATCCATTTTAGTCGGCGAGGAGAACCGCGCGATGGCCAGCGCCCACAAGCGGGCCAGTTTGGCCTGATCGCCGGCCAAGTCGGGCCACGTCTGGCCAAACCGCAGCACCGGGTCGGAATCCGGCTCGACCAGCTGAAGGTTCTCCAGAATCTTCTGACGCCCCCCGGGCAGCTCGACCAACCCTTCAAACAGGGCCAGGCTCTGCGCCGCGTAAAGATCAGCCGCCTTTCCCCGCAGGCTGGTTACGTTCTGTTGCAGAAAGCGATCCACCGCCGGCATGCCCTTTCCTTGGAGCAATGCCGCGTAAATCGGGGCCGACCCCGCATCGCGATCGCGCGAAGCCAGAAGGGCGGCAATGAGCCAGTCGGGAGGTTCGACAAAGCGCCGGCCCTCGAACTTCTGCCGCCGCAGGGAACGCTCCAAAAGCAGGGCCCGCACGATCGTGGCATCGACCAGGGGCTTGTCTGTGATGGCCCCCGGGGCAAGATCGACCTGCAACTTCCGCCCGGCCTCACCGGCATCGTAGACCTGCAAAAAAACCGCGCGTTGGCGGAAGCGGAAGCCATCCCCGGGAGTCAGGACGAGGAGAATCGGCGACTTCCATGATCCCTGGTCGCGCAGTTCTCCGCTGACCATGGCTTTCAATTCGTCCGCATGCCGGGCCAGCACGGAGCGGTTCTCGCGGGTGCCTCCGAAGACGATGAACTGCCCGGAGTTGCTCGTGGTCCGATTCTCGGGCTTGAGCAATTCGGGTGTGGCGACCTGCCCGGATGCGGTCAGCGCCAGGGTGACCAGCGCCGCCGCCCAGATCGCGCTTTTCACGGACTGCGGGGCGACCAACGCAAGTTGATCACATCCGGCGACACCGTAATCTCCTTCGCCGTGGCCAGCTGGCCGAGCGGAACAGCGAGGGCGCCGCGCAGGCTTTCAAACTGCTTGCGCACGAGAAGGTCGAGGACGGGAGGCAGGGGCAGCCGGCCGATGGAAAGCCGCCGGGCCTGCAGGGTGGTGCCGGAGGCATCGGGCCCTGGCGCGTAGACGCCTTCAAAATAGATGCGCAATCCCAAGGGCACTTGCGTCTCCAGGCCAAGGCGGAAATCACCACGACCGGGCACGAGGTAAACTCTCTCGGGCTTGAGATAGGACAGCCCGCCCTGCGCTGCTCCGGGCGTCACGGTCGAAGCCAGCCAGATGGAGGCATCGCCGGCGGGCACGGCAAAGGCCCGCGTTCCGTCGGCCGAGGAGGAATCCGCAACCAAAACGGAAAGCCGTTCGGCCACCACCTGGTCGGGCGCGACCGGCGGCGGAAGGTCGTGCGGGGGGAGAAACGCCAGCACCACGGCCCACACAACTCCGGCCAAAACAAGCAAACGCACCACCGCGCCCAGCACCGCCCGCCCGTTGAAGGGCGGCCGCTTCTTCATCAACTTTGTCACCTCGGTCGGATGCGTGTATCCGGTGGGCGGTGGAGCCGAGGCCGCTCCGCGTTCGAGTTTGGCCCCACAGTTGTGGCAGTAGACCCGGGTCGGGTCGTTGTCGTATTGGCAGGCGGCGCAGTGCAGGCTCATGGATCGCGAAGGTTACTTCGTCCCACCGGGGGTGGGAGACGAGGGGCCGGAGGACGGCGCAGGAGTGGCGGGCGCGGGGCTGCTGCCGGGCGAGGCCGGTTTGTCCGCCGGCTTGGACGCGGCGGCGCTGCTGTCATTCTTGGCCGCCGTTTTGTAGCCCTCGCTGCGGTAATCGGTGGTGTAAAATCCGCTGCCCTTGAAGATCAGCCCCGCCCCGGTGCCGATCTGGCGTTTGACGTCGCCGTGACCCCAAGGGCTTACTTGGCAGCATTTTTCCGGACAGGTCTTGAAGGCATCATCCTTCATGGATTGAAACACTTCGAAGGTCTGGCCGCACTTCAGGCATAGGTAATCGTAGTTAGGCATGGAATCGCAATCAGTCAGTTACCACACTCACCGCCCGGCAGGAAGCCCCGCAAATCATCGGGCAGGTCAGACTGGACGGCTTCGCGCCCGGCCCCGGCATCAAATTCCAGCCCAGCCGCGTGCAGCGCATGCCGCGGGAGCAGCAATTCGGCGGCCAACCTCGGCGTCCATCCGGTTTCGATGAACTCCAGATAGGCTTCCTCCCGCCCGCCGTAGATCTTGTCGCCGACCAGCGGATGCCCCGCGTGGGCCAGATGGACGCGGATTTGGTGGGTCCGACCGGTCCGCGGTCGCGCACGGACGAGGGAAAACCTCTCCCCTCGCCGCTGCCAGCGACGTTGGACCAACACGCGCGTGGCGGCCGGCGCCCCGGCTGGATGCACGCACCGCTTGAGCCAGACGGCCGAGGGCCGCACCTCGCCCTGACGGAGCAGCGGAGCATCAATGACCCAGTCGTCGGCCTCCGGCCATCCGCGAACCACGGCGAGATACTCCTTCGCAATCTGCCCGCGTTGCATGGCCAGCCCAAGCGTGCGCGCCGTGGTCGGGGTCAGGGCCAGCAGCACAAGCCCGCTCGTTTCCCGATCCAGCCGCGTGATGATGGAAAGCTGCCCGCGGTTGGCCAGTTCGTAAGCAAGCAAGGCCCGCAACCCGTCCCACAAAGTGGGCGCGCCATCCGGCCGGGTCGGATGCGTAAGGAGGCCGGCCGGCTTGTCCACCACGATCCATCCCGCGGCCTCGGCCACGACGCGGAAGTTGTCTTGCGCCTGCCGGGCCGAACGGAAACCCTTGTCCTCCCCATGATTGTCCTCAAGCATGTCAGCCGCGTTTATCCCTCGCCCGCGGGCGAATTACACGCTCTGCGCGACATCTCACTCGAGATTGAACCGCTGACCTTCGCCGCCGTGACCGGACCGAGCGGTTGCGGGAAAAGCACCCTGCTCAACCTGCTCGGCGGTTTGGACCAGCCGACCTCGGGGGAAATCACCGTGGACGGACTCGCCTTGCACGGGGCCAATGACACCGATCTCACCGCCTACCGCCGCGGGCGACTCGGGATTGTCTTTCAGTTTTTCAATCTGCTTCCCGCCATGACGGCGCGCGAGAACGTCGAACTGCCCCTCCTCCTTCGCGGGGACTCCACCCGCACGGCCCGGCAGGAGGCGCTGCAGATGCTGGAGTTGGTCGGGCTGAGCCTGCGGGCCGAAGCCTTCCCTCATCAAATGAGCGGCGGGGAGATGCAGCGGGCGGCCATTGCCCGGGCGCTGGTCCACCGTCCGGCGCTGCTGCTGGCCGACGAACCCACGGGAAATCTCGACTCGGCCAACGCCGCGCGTGTGCTTGAATTGTTTCAAAAGATTGCCTCCCAACGGCTCGCCACCTTAATAATCGTCACGCACAGCACCGAGGCAGCCGCCGTGGCCGACCGGCAGATCCGCATGATGGACGGCCGCCTCGCCTCCTAACGCCCCCGCTTTCTCCATGGAAAAACAACACACTCTGGCCGCGTCGGCCTCCCTCACCGGCGTCTCGCTCCACACGGGCGGCCAAGCCACCCTCACGATCCACCCGGCCCCGCCGGACCACGGGTTCAAGTTCCGCCGCACCGACTTGGCCGACCAGCCGACGATTGATGCCCGTGCGTCCAATGTCCGAACCGTCGAACGTGCCACCACCCTCGTCGAGGGCAGTGTCAAGGTTCACACGGTCGAACACATTCTCTCCGCCCTGACCGGCCTCGGGGTGGACAATGCCCTCATCGAGATGGATGCCAACGAGCCACCCATCGGCGACGGCAGTGCTTCACCCTACGTGGCCCTCATCCACAAGGCCGGGATTGCGGAGCAGGACGCCCCCCGCCGCTTTTGCGAAATCCGCGAGCCCGTCGCCATCCAGACCAAGGCTGGCTCCCTCCTCGTCGTCCTGCCCGACAGCAAATTCCGCGTCTCCTGCACCCAGGCCGGCCCGAACGGAATGCACACGCAATACCTCAGCCTCGAGATCACTCCCGCTGTCTACGAAAAGGAAATCGCCCCGGCCCGCACGTTCGTCCACTACGAGGACGTCGAGCCGCTGATGGAAAAAGGCCTCATCCGCGGCGGGAGCCTCGAGAATGCCATCGTCATCCGCGACAACTCCGTCCTGAGCAAGGAACCCCTTCGCTTCGCCGATGAATTTGTCCGCCACAAGATCCTCGATATCATCGGCGACTTGACCCTCGTCGGGCGCCCGCTGCTTGGGCATGTCGTTGCGATCAAGCCGGGTCACGGACCGAACACCGAGTTGGCCACAGCCATCGCCAAACAGCATGCCATCATGATGGCCATGATCCCGCCGGCCAAGCTCCCCGTAGGCGAGCGGGTGCTGCCGACCACGGAGATCATGAAGATTCTTCCGCACCGCTACCCCTTTCTCATGGTCGACCGCATCGTGGCCTTCGAGGGCGACACGAAATGCACCGGGGTCAAGTCGGTCACAATCAATGAACCCTTCTTCCAGGGCCACTTCCCCAACCATCCGGTCATGCCCGGCGTGCTCCAGGTCGAGGCCATGGCGCAGGTGGCCAGCATCCTCATGATGCTCAACACCCAGAACTCCGGCAAAATCGGCTACTTCATGAGCGCCGACGAGGTGAAGTTCCGCAAGCCGGTCTTTCCCGGCGACATGCTCTTCATCCATTGCGAATTGACCCGGTCGCGCAAAACCATGGCGCGCGCCGCCTGCTCCTGCACGGTTAACGGCGAAATCGTCAGCGAGGGCGTGCTGCTCTTCGGTCTCGTCTCGGAATGATCCACCCCACCGCCATCATCGACCCAGCGGCCGAGGTCGATCCGTCCGCCCGGATCGGCCCCTATTGCGTCATCGGTCCGGACGTCGCCGTCGGCGCGGAGACGGAATTGCAGCACCATGTCACGCTCATGGGAGCGGCCACCATCGGGAGCGGCAATTTCTTCTATGCCTACTGTTCGATCGGGCAACGGACGCAGGATCTCAAATACGAGGGCGAACCGACCTTTCTGACCATCGGCGACGGCAACACGTTCCGTGAATTCTGCACGGTCAACCGCGGCACCCTGCCCGGAACCAAAACGACGATCGGCAACGGCGGCAACTTCCTCGCCTACTCGCACATCGCCCACGACTGCGCCGTCGGCGACAAGGTCATCTTTTCCAACAACGGCACCCTGGCCGGCCACGTCGAGGTCGGCGACTACGCCGTCATCGGCGGTCTCACCGCCATCCACCAGTTCTGCCGTGTCGGACGCCACGCCATCACGGGTGGTTGCTCCAAAATCGTGCAGGACGTCCCGCCGTTCTTCATCGCCGACGGCAATCCCGCCGAAGTGCGCGGGGTCAACCAAGTCGGCCTGGAGCGCGCCGGACATCCGCCGGAAACCATCCGCGCCCTCAAAGAAGCCTACCGCATCCTCTACCGCGGCCAGCTCAACGTGAAGCAGTCCGTCGAAACCATCCGCCAGGAATTGCCCGGCATCGCCGAGGTGACTGAACTCTGCGACTTCATCGAGCAAAGCAAACGCGGCATCATTCGCTGACCTTGTCCCCCTTCGTGACTTCGTGTGAACCAAGTCCCGTCTTTTCCCATGTCCATCAAAAGCAGCCTCGTCGTCGTCTCTCTCCTCCTCAGCATTCTGATCGGTCTTTTTCTCGGGAAGAACTCCGCGCCAGGCGATGACGCCGCCACGGGCCGAACACGCCCGCTGATCGGCCTTTCGCTCGACACCCTCAAGGAAGAACGCTGGCAGGCCGATTCCGATCTTTTTCAGAAGCGCTGCGAAGAACTTGGCGCGGATGTGCTCGTTCAATCGGCCAATGGAGACGACACCCGGCAGATCAACGACGTGCAAGCTTTGATCAGCCGCAAAGTCGATGTGATCGTCATTGTCCCGCACGATGGCGCCGCGATGGCCAAGGGCGTCCAACTGGCCCACGAGGCCGGTATTCCGGTCATTGCCTACGACCGCCTCATCAGGAACTGCGACCTCGACGTTTACCTGAGCTTCGACAACGTGAAGGTTGGGCGCTTCCAGGCCCAGTGGCTTCTCGATCACCTGCCGACGCCGGGCCAAGGGCGCATCGTCCTCGTCAACGGTTCCAAGACCGACAACAACGCCTTCCTCTTCAATCAAGGCGCCATGGAAGTTTTCCAGCCCCACATCGAGAAGGGAGATGTCCAGATTGTCTGGGAAGACTGGGCGGAGGATTGGAAACTCGAGAACGCCAAAAAGATCGTGAACGCGGCGCTCAGCAAGCTGGGCGACAGCGGCTTCGACGCCGTGCTCGCAGCGGCTGACGTCGTGGCCGCGGGCGCCATTCAGGCGCTCAGCGAGGAAGGACTTGCCGGGAACATTCTGGTCACCGGACAGGATGCCGAACTGGTCGCCTGCCAGCGCATCATCGCGGGAACCCAGTCCATGACGATCTACAAGCCGCTTAAAAAACTTGCCCACAACGCCGCGGAGGTCGCCGTCAAAATGGCCAAGGGCACACCGATCGTCGCCAACCAGACCGTGAACAATGGCCAGATCGACGTCCCGTCCGTCCTTGGTGACATCGTCGCGGTGGACAAAACCAACATGATGGACACCGTGATCGCCGATGGTTTTCAGTCAAAGGAGGCGGTGTATGGGAAATGAAATGGCCGATGGTCTTGCTTAAGAATCCCCCATGTCCGTTCCCCTCCTCGCCGCCGATCACCTGATCAAACGCTTCCCGGGGGTCATCGCGCTCAACGGCGTGAGTTTCAACCTGTGGGGGGGAGAAATGCACGCCCTCTGCGGCGAGAACGGCGCGGGCAAATCCACGCTGATCAAAACCCTCTCCGGCATTCATCCGGCCGGGAGTTACGAGGGCGACATCCTCGTCGAGGGCAAAATTGTTTCCTTCCAGAATTCCAAAGACGCGGAAAAACATGGCATCGGCGTGATCTACCAGGAACTCGCCCTGGTCCCCGAAATGACCGTGGCCGAGAACATCTTCCTCGGCAACGAACCGCGGCGCAGGGGCGGCGTATTCATCGATTGGGAGAAGATTTACCGCGAATCGAAGGAACTGCTGGACCGCTTCGGTCTGAGCATCGATCCGGCGGCCAAAGTCAACGATCTCGGTATCGGTCACCAGCAGTTGGTGGAGATTGCCAAGGCCATGTCGAAGCATACCCGGGTGCTCATTCTCGACGAACCGACCGCCGCACTCACCGAGCAGGAGGTCGGCGTCCTTCTCGACATGCTGCGGGACCTTAAAAAGCGCGGCATAGCTCTCGTCTACATCAGTCACAAGCTTGATGAAGTCTTTGCCATCGCCGACCGGATCACGGTCTTGCGCGACGGCAAAAGCATCACCACCCTCGAGGCCGCGCAGACAACCAAGAGCGAAGTCATCCGCCACATGGTCGGACGTCCGCTCGAAGACCTCTTTCCGCGGCGCATCGGAAACATCGGCCAGGTCATACTTTCGGTCAAAGACCTCACGGTGGCGGAGGGCGCGAAAAACCGCCTGGAGCAGATCTCCTTCGAGGTTCGCGCCGGGGAGGTGCTCGGCATCGGCGGCTTGATGGGAGCCGGACGCAGCGAGCTTCTCCTGCACCTCTTTGGGGCCTACGGACAGCGGGCGGGCGGTGAGGTTTTGCTCGAAAATAAAGCGCTCGGGCCGAAGCATTCCCCGACAGAAAGCATCCGGCGCGGCTTGGTGCTGGTGAGCGAAGATCGCAAACGTTACGGGCTCATCCTCGATCAGGAGATCGGGTTTAACATGGCCCTGTCCTCGCTTTGGGATTTGGTCAACCGCATGTGCGGCTCATGGGGGCTCATCGACGCACACAAGGAATCCGGCCGCAATCAGGAATACTTCCGGTCCCTGCAAATCAAAGCCCCGGGACTGACCACGCCGGTCGGGACACTCTCCGGCGGCAACCAGCAAAAAGTTGTGCTGGCCAAAGCCATGATGACGCGACCCAAAGTCGTGTTCCTCGACGAGCCCACGCGCGGAATCGATGTCGGGGCGAAACTCGAGGTCTATGAGTTGGTCAACAAACTGACCGACGCGGGACAGGCCGTGGTGCTGGTCAGCAGCGAGCTTCCCGAACTCATGGGCATGAGCGACCGCATCCTTATGCTGGCCGAAGGACACACCGGCGGGCTCTTTGGCCAGGGCGAAGCCACCCAGGAAAATCTCCTCGCCGCTGCCATGGGCACCGTGCACACCCCAAACTTGAACTAAACCCCATGTCCACCACCAGCACAGCCTCTGCCCGACCGACGTCCGCGGGACTCTCCTTCCGGGCCCTCGCCATGCCGCTGGCCTTGCTCGCCATTTTCGCCTACTTCGCGCTTCAATCCCCCGCCTTTCTCTCGCCGCGCAATCTTTCGATGCTCTCGATCGAGGTTTCGATTACGGCCGTCCTGGCGCTCGGAATGTTTCTCGTCATTCTCCTCGGGCAGATCGATCTTTCGGCCGGCAGCGGGGTCGGATTGATTGGCGGTCTGGCCGCCGTGCTCATTTTTGAACATGCCTGGCCGGCCCCGGCGGCCCTGCTCTTCGGCCTCGTTGTTGCCGCCATCATCTGGCTCAGCATGGGAACGCTCATCGTCAAAGAGCGTGTCCCCTCGTTCATCATCACGCTGGGCGGATTGCTCGTCTTCCGCGGCCTGCACTGGCTGGTCATTCACAACGCCACCATTCCGGTGAGCCGCGGCGGTGAGCCCAATCTCTATTCCCAACTCACCACCTGCTATCTCTCCCCCACCACGGGCATGCTCGTGACCGCAGGCATCATTCTCGCGATGGGCATTTTTTCCTGGCGCAACTTCCAGCGCCAGAAAGCCTCCGGCGCGGTGGGAAATGGCGAACAGATCTTCCTGCAATTCTTTGTCACCGCCCAACTCCTTGTCCTCTTTCTCCTCATCTGTAATGCCTATCGCGGCCTTCCCCTCCCCGTGGTCGTGCTGGGAGTGGTGGCCTTCCTCATTTACACGCTGACCACGCAGACACCGTTTGGTCGCTACCTCTACGCGATCGGTGGCAACGAAGAGGCGGCCGTCGTCAGCGGTGTGCCCGTGGCCCGCGTGACCGTCGGAGCCTTCCTCATCATGGGGCTCATCGTCGCCATCACCGGGTTCCTGCAAACCGCCTATTCCGGATCGAGCACGACCACCGTCGGCAGTCTGATGGAACTGGACGCCGTCGCCGCCTGCGTCATCGGCGGCACCAGCTTGCGCGGCGGACGAGGCACCGTCGGCGGCGTTCTTCTCGGAGCTTTGATTATGGCCGCCCTCCTCAACGGCATGACCCTCCTGGCCGTCAGTCCTGAAGCCAAATACATCACCCGCGGCCTCGTCCTCGGCCTCGCCGTCTGGGCCGACGTCCGCCTCTCCCGCCGCAGATAAAACGAGTGCGGGCTGCGCCGCGTATGGGAAGGCACCCCAGGACCCTGACCAACTTTTACCGAAAACCTGTTCCTCCCCCTTCGTGGCTTCGTGGCTTCGTGTGCGAATGAGTCCGACCCAATCATGGACTCATACCAATCGCCCGAACCTTATGGACTTCAGCCATGTTTGAACCCGGGAGGGCAGCGCCGGAGGGTGCAGGCAATTCCACGTGAGCAGGAAGTCCGTTCCATGCACCGCGAACATTGCGACATGAAAGGCATCCTGCGCGGCCTTCACCGGAATCAATCCGCCCCCAAGGAGCCGCCCCGCGAGTTCGTCTACCTCCTCGGTCACGTTGGAGATTCCCGCCAGCGCAACGATCCGCGACGAGGGAAACTCGGCATCACCA
>JBMOJP010000046.1:0-19886 GCA_049315725.1 Chthoniobacterales bacterium
CAACGATCACCAGCGCGGCCATACCTCCGAAAAGTCCGAAGCGCTCGGGATATCCGGGAAAAGGAACAAAGGTCCCGTAAAGGGCCAGCCCTGGAACAACCGTGGCCAGCGGAAAAACGATCCATCGCCACCAAGGCTGACTGCTTGCGCAGCGCCACATGAGCCGCAACGCCCCCACTGCGAGCGCGGTGTAAACCAGCACGAGGAGCAGCGCCTGCGCCGTGGCCGTGACAAACAATGTCTGGAAGCGATCCGCCGCCGGCACGAATAACCCGGCGACGATCACCAGCACCGCGATCGAGAGCACGAGAGCGGCCGCCAGGTGCGGCGCGCCGCGACTGTTGGTGGCGGCCAACCAGGCAGGCAGCCGCCCATCCCGGGCCAACGCGTAAATCCCGCGCAGCGCGGCCACGGTGAACCCGATGCAGGTCGCGGTGAAATCGACGAGGAGGGCAAACCGGATCCACAGCCCCGCCCAGGCGCCGAGAAGTTTTTCTCCCATCACGGCGAAGCCATCGATCGCCTCGCCCCACGAGGTGGCCACATGCGCGGGTCCGTAGTAAATTGTTCCCGCGTAAGAACAGAAAATAAGCAATACGGCCGCCGCAACCACCGTGCCGACCAGCGCCCGCGGAATGGTGCGGCGCGGATCGTCGGATTCCTCGGCCAACGAACCCGCCGTTTCGAATCCGCCGAAGAGCAGGATGCAAAAAAGCAGTGCGCCGAAAATGTCCCCGCCGTGAGGATTGTTCCAGGAGAAGACCGACCATGTGTTGGACGGTCCCGCGTGAATGATGGCCGCCGCGCCGGTGAGCAGGAAGGGGATCGTCGAAACCCCGACGATGAAGAGTTGCACTTTGGTCGCGACCGAGGCGCCGCGGACATTGAGCCACCACGCCGCGGTGCAGACGAGCAACGCTCCCGCCCACCAGGGGAAATCGACGCCGAAGTAAAGGTGCGCAAACCGCGAAGCCAGATCACCCACCGCGATGGTGAAACCCGCCGCACCGGAAAAAAGCAACGACACCACATAAAGGCCGAGCGCACCGATGCCGGCAGTGGGTCCCCACGCTCGCGCGATGTAATCTCCCATCGCCCCCGCCCCGCCGGTTTCCGACGCGTAGTAAGCGACAACCAGCGAGAACGCGATCATGCCCAGCGAGGCGAGCAGCACGGCCAGCGGCCCGGCTGCCCCGGCCAGCGAGGCGACAATGCCGAGAAAAAGCGCGATATCGATGAGCGGCCCGATGCAAAAGCACTGGCCGACAAGTTGCATCAACCCCAACCGTGCTGAGCCGAGTTTTCCGGCGGATGTCTGCACCTGGCCCATTCGCGAGAAATAACAGATTTCACCGCGCGAGTCCCGCGCCCGGAGAAAATCAGACGACCATGCCCGCCGCCACGGTCTCGTGGGTGCCGGGATCCACGAGGACGAAGGAGCCGGTCAGGCGGTTGCGGCGGTAAGAATCGTGGAAAACCGGGGAAGCCGTGCGCAGGGAAACGCGGCCGATGTCGTTCATGCCGAGCGCGGGCACCCCCTCCTTCTTGTGCAGCGTCTCGATGTCCACCTGGTAGCGCAGCTCCTGCAGGATGGCCTTGGTCTCCTTCGTCGTGTGGCGCAGGAGGTATTTGCCGCGCGGCTCCATCGGCTTCTGCGAAAACCAGCAGAGCATGGCCTCGACATCCTGGCCGATGGCGGGCGGGTTGTTGGCTTTGACCAGCATGTCGCCGCGCGAGATGTCGATCTCGTCGCGCAATGTCATGACGACGGACTGCGGGGCGAAAGCCTCGGAGACCTCGGCGCCACCGGGCAGATGGATCTTGTCGATCACGGTGGTGAAGCCCGAGGGCATGACGCTGATTTGGTCGCCCGGCTTGAAGACACCACCGGCCACGCGCCCGGCGTATCCGCGGAAATCGTGATGCTCGTTCGACTGCGGACGAATGATCCACTGCACGGGGAAACGGGCGTCCACATGGTTTTCCGTGCCCCCGGTGTAGACCGTCTCGAGGTGGTAGAGGAGCGAGGAACCCTTGAACCACGGCATCTGGTCGGACTTCTCCACCACGTTGTCACCATTGAGAGCGGAGAGCGGGATGGCCGTGATCTCGGCAATATCGTCGAGCCGCGAGGCGAACTGGTGGAAATCCTGCACGATGCGGTCAAAGACCTCTTCGCTGTAATCCACGAGGTCCATCTTGTTCACCGCCAGCACGAGGTGGCGGATCTTGAGCAGGTTGGAGACAAATGAGTGTCGTTTGGTCTGCTCGATGATGCCCTTGCGCGCATCGACCAGGATGATGGCGAGGTCCGCGGTGGAGGCCCCGGTGACCATGTTGCGCGTGTATTGGATGTGGCCCGGCGTGTCGGCAATGATGAACTTGCGCCGCGGCGTGGCAAAATACCGGTAGGCCACATCAATCGTGATGCCCTGCTCGCGCTCGGCCCGCAGACCGTCGGTCAGCAGGGCAAGGTTGACCACGGCATCGCCACGGCGGCGCGAACTCTCCTCGACCGCACTGAGCTGGTCCTCAAAGATGCTCTTCGAGTCGTAAAGCAGACGCCCGATGAGGGTGGACTTCCCATCATCAACGGAACCGGCGGTGGCGAAACGAAGCAGGTCCATTAGAAATACCCCTCCTTCTTGCGGTCCTCCATGGCCGTCTCCGAACGCTTGTCATCCGCCCGGGTGCCGCGCTCGGTCTGCCGCGCGGCGGCGACCTCGGCAATGACCTCGTCGAGGTTCGACGCGGTGGACTCAACGGCGCCGGTGCAGGTGATGTCGCCGATGGTGCGGAAGCGCACGGTCCGGCGCTCGGCTTTTTCCGTCGGGAGCATGGTGAGGCACTCCGCCACGGCCAGGAGCGAGCCGTTGCGGACGAAGACCTCGCGCTCATGGGCAAAGTAGAGCGAAGGCAGTTCGATTTTCTCGCGCTTGATATACATCCAGACATCCATTTCGGTGAAGTTGGAGAGCGGGAAGACGCGGAAATGCTCGCCGGGGTGGTGGCGGCCATTGAACAAATTCCACAGCTCGGGGCGCTGATTTTTCGGGTCCCACTGGCCGAAATCATCGCGGTGGGAAAAGAAGCGCTCCTTGGCCCGCGCCTTTTCCTCATCCCGGCGGCCGCCCCCGAGGCAGGCGGTGAACTTGTGCGCCTCGATCGTGTCGAGCAGGGTGACCGACTGCAAAGAATTGCGCGACGCGTAGGGCCCCTTCTCTTCCTTGACCCGCCCGGCGTCGATCGAATCCTGCACATGGCCGATCACCAAGCGTGCTCCGAGGTCCGCCGCGAAGGAGTCGCGGTAGGCCAGCGTTTCGTCGAAGTTGTGCCCCGTGTCGATGTGCAGGAGCGGAAAGGGAATTTTCGCTGGCCAGAACGCCTTGGCCGCGAGGTGGGCCATGACGATCGAATCTTTGCCTCCGGAAAAGAGCAGCGCGGCATTCTGGAATTGCGCGGCCGTCTCGCGCAGGACGAAGACCGCCTCGGCCTCAAGCTGGTCGAGATGGTCGAGTTGATAGTGCGGCATAACGAAAGGTTTCTCCTCCTCGCGGGGGTCAGGGAGGATCTTCTACTCCCCGGCCCGGCCGGCCGCAGCCGACCGGAGATACCCGAGCAAATCGGCCGCACATTGGTCCACAGACCGGTTGAGCGTGTCAAGGACGAGGGCGGCTTTCTCCGGTTCCTCGAACAGGCTGTCCTGGCCGGTGAACTGTTCAATCTGCCCCTCCCGGGCCTTGGCGTAGAGCCCTTTCGGGTCACGGGCCGCGCAGGTGGCAAAGTCCGCGCGCACAAAGACCTCGTGAAAATCCGGGCCGATAATCTCCGCCGCCAGCGCGCGGTGCGCCCGGAACGGGGCGATGACCGAGACCAACGTGATGATGCCCTGCCCGGCCAGCAGTTTGGCCGTCTCGGCCACCCGGCGCACATTCTCCGTGCGGTCCTCGTCGGTAAAACCGAGATTCCGGTTCAAACCCGCGCGCAGATTGTCCCCGTCGAGGATCACGGTCATGCGGCCCTCGTCGTGCAAGGCCCGCTCGACTTCGTTGGCGATGGTGGATTTGCCCGAGCCGGACAAACCGAAGAGCCAGGCCACGATGCCATGCTGGCCCAGCAGTTTTTCCTTGGCCGCGCGATCCAAAAAGCGCCGCGTCTCGGGGTGAATGTTGGTCATGAAATCGTGCGTCCCTGCTGCGGCCCACGATGGGGCGGGCGGAGAGCGCTCCTGACGCTACAAGCGCACCACCAAGGGTCAAGGGACGAATCAGCACCGGAAAGCGCGGAAGGTAATGGAGGGAGCGCGGGCATCCTGCCTGCTGTGCTTCGCATCTTGCGGAGCACATTCGGAAGTCGGGCGGATCGCCGCGGCGGCAGCAATTTCCAAGGAGTCGGTCCGCCCCCGGGCCGGAGGGTTTGTTCCCGCGCTTCGCGCGGTGCCTCATCGTGTGGGACGAGGGCATCCCACTTCCTTGGGGGATCCCGCCACCTTCTCAGCCTCTGGGCCCGCAGGACGTAGGGTGCTGGGGGCACCTCATGTGACAACTACGCGCACGCGCAGGTGAAACGGAGACACCCTGCAGCGAAACGGCCACGCAGCTGCCACTCCGAAAAAGGAACAAAATCGGGAAAGTGGTGCAACCCCTTAATTCTCAGCGCTGCACCCGGTCGGACTCGAACCGACAACCAATTGATTAAGAGTCAACTGCTCTACCATTGAGCTACGGATGCTTGGTTGCTGCGCGGCGGGAAAAGATGGGGTGTGCGGCGGTGGGGCTCAAGGAAAAACGCTCCGGATCGGCTGGCCATCTTGATCTTAGGGGAAGGAGAACGCATGTTCCTGTTCTCGCCGAGGCGCCAGATCCATGATGACCAAGACATCTTCCCCCGCTGTTTGGCTCGGAGTTCTCGCCGGGTGGGCCGCCCTCCTCGCGCAGGCCAGCGCCTTGCAAGTCACCGGCTACAGCACCGCGGTCAATGACCGTTTCTCCGGCGGATTTCCCGGGGCTTCGACGAACAATGGAGAACGGACAACCGAGGCCGGTTTGTCCCTACCTGGGCGAATCGTGCGGCGAGTCCCAACTCGACGGGCCATTGGTGTAAGGCTTGCCCGCCTTGGCCTCGTCGGCGGGCAGACCGAGGTTGCGGCGGGCTGATTGCAGCTTGGCCGTCAGCTCGGGGGACGCACCAGGGGCTGAGACGGCGCGTTCCCACGCCTTGACCGCCTCGGCCATGCGGCCAAGTTTTTCCAGAGTGTCGCCCAAGTGCTGCGCGATGGTCGCATCGGCTTCGGCGAGGAGATCGGTCGCACGCTGCAGCGGGGCCAGTGCCTCATGGTAACGCCCCTGCTGGAAGAGCGCCCACCCGAGACTGTCGAGAAAAGCCGGGCTGTCCGGCTCCTGCCGGAGGGCGCGGCGAATGTAGGACTCGGCCTCGGCCAAATTTTCTCCGCGCTCGGCCCACATGTAGCCGAGGTAGTTGAGGGCGGAGGCATGCTCGGCCTCGAGCTCAAGGCAACGCCGGAAATGCTGCAACGCAACCTCGCGCTCGCCACAACGCTCGGCCGCCACACCGCGCTGGAAGTAGAAATCCGCATCCTCGAGGAAAGTCGGCCGATGTTGCGCGGCCAGATCGGCGGCCAAGTCGAAGGCGTTGAGCGCCTCCCGCCAGCGTTTCATCTGGCCCAACACCTGCCCTTCGTAAAACGGCAACTCCGGCAGCCGGGTAAACTTCGCCCGCGCCTCGGCCAGCCACTTGGCCGCCCGGTCGAGGTCGTCGCTCTTCACGCAAAGGTCCACCAGCTCGAGATAGAGCCGAGGGTCCTCGTCGTGCAGGGCCAGGGCTTTTTCAAATTTTTCCAAGGCCCCGCGGTAGTCGCCGCGCTTGAGGAGGATTTCCCCGTGGGCGCGATACGCGAGCAGGCTGGCCGGGTTGTCGTTCACGACGGTTTCCAGCTCGGCCTCGGCCTCGGCCTCGCGGCCGAGCGCGGCGAGCGCCAGCGCCAGTTTTTCCCGGGAAACGGTATCGGAGGGCTCGAGCACGAGCAAACGGCGGGCGCAGGCCACGGCATCCTCGTGGTGGCCGCCGGCAAAAAAGAAATTGAGCACACGCTGGAGCACCGCAGCATCCTGACGGGCCAGACCAACCGAGCGCCGGTAATAGGTGAGAGCCCGGGCCTCGTGATCGCCTCCGGCCAACGAGCCCTCCATGAGCAGCTGCCTCATGCAAAGGTCGCCGAGGCCAGCCCAGAATCCGGCGTCTTTGTTGGTCCGCCGGCCGGCCTGCTCGAGCACCCGGGCGGCGGCCGGGGTGCGCCCGGTCGCGCGATAGATGCTGTAAAGCATCTGGTAGCACTCGATGCGATCCGGCTCGGCCGCGAGGGCCAGTTGCGCGTAGCGTTCAGCCGCTTCGAATTTCTGCAGGTGGACCACATAGATGCCGGCGATGCGCAGGGCGAGGCGGGCCGACTGAGGATTTTGTTTGAGCGAGTCCTTGAGCACGCCGATGGCCTCGGGCACATCGCCCCATTGCAGCATGGTCGCAGAAATCTCCTGGGCCAGAGGAGCATTGGACGGATCCAAATCCAGGGCGCGCAGATTCTGGCGGAGCGAAACGTCCGGGTCGTCGGCCGAGGCCAGCAGAGCGAGCGCTACGCGGGCCAGCGCCTCGGCGCGGTTCTCCGCCTCCGGTGGCAGGGCCGCCGGGCGCACCACCGGCGCTTCTTCCGAGAGGGACGCTTGGGCGAAAGCCGCAGAAGAAGGCAGAAAGACACCCAGGCACCAGGCACAAGTCAGCAGGGGCCGGGCGGCGGTGACGCGCAACCGGGAACGCACAGACATGGGACCAAGGATAACCCTTAGCTCTTGTAGCGCAACCGCTTCTTGTGGCGGTTCAGCTTCATGCGCTTGCGACGCTTGTGCTTGGCGATTTTCGCCTTCCGCCTCTTTTTGATCGAACCCATGTAGCGTTAGTAAACCAGTTTATTCAAAGGATATTCAATGATGCCCTCGGCCCCCAACGCTTTGAGTTGGGGGATGATTTCGCGGACAACCTTCTCATCGATGACCGTCTCGACAGCAACCCAGCCATCGTTTGCCAAAGGTGAAACGGTAGGATTCCGGAGAGCGGGCAGCTGCTCAAGCAAATTCTCCAGGCTGGCCTGCGGAAGATTCATTTTGAGCCCGACCTTGTCCCGGGCCGCCAGCGCGCCCTGGAGGAGCAAAATCACCCGGTCCATCTTCCCGCGCTTCCATTCATCCGAGTAGGCGGCGCGGTTGGCGATGAAGACGGGATACGACTCCATGATGGTCTCGACGATGCGGAGCTTGTTGGCCCGCAGGGAGGAACCGGTCTCGGTGATGTCCACGATGGCATCAACCAGATCCGGCACCTTGACCTCGGTGGCGCCCCAGCTGAACTCGACTTCGACGGCCACGTTGTGGCGGCGGAAAAACTCCCGCGTCAGGCCAACAGCCTCGGTGGCCACGCGTTTGCCCTTCAAGTCTTCGATCCGTCGGATGGGCGAATCCTCCGGCACAACCACGACCCAGCGCGTTGGTGCTGCGGTAGCCTTGCTATAGGGCAGATCGCAAAGCGAGGCCACGTCTGAATCGTTCTCCGCCACCCAGTCCCGTCCGGTGATGCCGCAATCAAGAAAACCCTGCTCAACGTAGCGGCTGATTTCCTGCGCCCGGAGCAAGCGGACGACCAATTCCGGGTCGTCCACGGCCGGACGGTAGGAGCGGCTGGCCCCCGAAATGGCGAAGCCGGCCTTGGCGAAGAGGGCCATGGTTGGCTCCATCAGGCTGCCCGAGGGCAGGCCGATTTTGAGGCTGTTGGTCGACATAAAATTGATCATGCAGGCTAAAAGCCCGGCCGCGGCGGCGCAAGCTGCAAGCCGCCTGCATGTTTGCATCGGGTCGGGCAGGCCGTAAGATGGGCGGACATGAGTCGGTCGTCGGTGCTGGACCATTTTGAGGACGAGGGGAAGCCGGCGAAAGCCGAGCCTTGGGCGTGGCGCATCGTCCTGGCGCTCATTCTCTCGCTCGCCGCGCACGCCGCCTTCCTCTGGTGGGCGCGCAGCTACGCGGTCAACACTTTCAGTGAATCCTACTATGACCAGATTGTGCCCCGCGCCTTCAAAGTGGACCGCGTGGAGATCGACTCGAGCCTCCTCGACGAGACCCCGGAGCCCACTGCGCTGGAGGCCGGGCGTAACATCACGCCCGTCCCCGTGGACCTGCCGGCGGAAGAAATCGTCACCGCCAAACCCGAGGTCAAAGTCGCCTCGGACAAACCGGCCGAGCTTTCCATCGGCGCGGAAGACATTCCGCAGATCAGCACCTCGGCCAGCGACGCCACGGCCGCGCTGGCCGCGGCCACGGCGGAATCGCTCGATGAGGACCTGAGCTCCATGCGCGAAGCGCTGCTCGCGGATCGGTCCTCCTCCTCGTCCCAGCCAGCCCTCGAGCTGGCCGAGTCGGCCGGCCGGGCAGGCCGCGGCGCGGTGGATGCCGTCCCCGCCGGCTACAGCAACCTCGACGAGCTGCTCTCCGGAACCGGTGGCATCTCGGAATCGCAGGCCCCGATCTTCATGCCTTCGGACGTGCTCTTCGGTTACAACGAATCCTTCCTCGGCCCGGGAGCCATCAGCAGCCTGGAGAAACTCGGCGAACTGATCCGCCGCAACCCGCAGTCGCGCTTCCGCATCGAAGGACACACCGATTCCTTCGGCGGCCCGGGCTACAACGCGCAGCTCAGCCTGGCCCGGGCCGATTCCGTCAAGCAATGGCTGGTCAGCCGGATGTCCATTGAGCCAGACCGCATCGACACCCGCGGACTCGGCAGCACGCGGCCACTCGTCCCGACCACCGGATCGATCGAGGAACAACAACTCAACCGCCGCGTCGAAATCGTCGTTTTGCGCGCCGTCCCCGCGCCCTGATCGGCCCGGCCTGCCGACCATGAGCTACGACCTCGAAACCATCCTCCGGCGCGCCTCCGACGACCTGGACCACAGCACGGCGGGCAAGACCGCGGCGGAATCGCTGGCCGCCTACCAACGCTTTCGCCGGCTGGAAGAGCACCGCCTGCGCCTGCGCATTTCCTCCGGCGCCGGCGGACGCGAGGTGGTGCGCCAGCGCAGCGACCTGGTCGACCTTTTGTTCCGCCGGCTCTACGCGCAGGTTTGCGGTCGGGTCTTCGGCCGGACCAAGCCCGAGGGGCTGGCCGTCCTGGCTTTCGGCGGATACGGCCGGCGCGAGATGAATCCGTTCAGCGATGTGGACATCATGTTTCTCCACTCCGGGTCACGACCGAATGCGGAGGAGACCGAGGCGATCCAGGAAATCATTCAGATACTTTGGGACATCGGCTTCAAGGTTGGCCATTCGGTGCGCTCGGTGGCCAAGGCCATCAGCCAGTCCAACGAGGACCTGCAAACCAAGACCTCCATGCTCGAGTCCCGGCACCTTTGCGGGGACCGCGAACTTTACCACAAATTCCGCGAGGAATTCGAGAGCAAGTGCCTCAAGGGTAAATCCGCGGACTACATCGCCTGGCGGTTGCTCAATCAGAAGGAGCTGCATGAGCAATACGGGAAGATCACCTCGATGCAGGAGCCCAACATCAAGCACGGGGCGGGCGGGCTGCGGGACTATCAGAACATGGTCTGGGTCGGCACTTTTTATTGCGGGGCCAACTCCACGGCCAAGCTGGTGGAGAAAAAAATCCTGACCGAGAGCGACCGGCGTTTGCTGGAGAAGGCTTATGACTTTCTCCTTCGTGTCCGCACGGACATGCATTTTATCAACAAGCGCCCGATCGACACCCTCACCCTGCATTTGCAGGGGCAGGTCGCGACACGGCTGGCTTACCCGCAGAAACACATGCTCAAGCGGGTCGAGGCCTTCATGCTCGAGTATTACCAGCACACGCGCCATATTCAGCGCATCACGCAGACGGCCCTCGACCGGATGGCCCCGGCGGCGGAGCCAGCCCCGAAGCCACCGCGGCTCTTCGGCCTCTTTGCCTCACGGGCTCCGCGGGCCGAGCACTTTGATGGCTTCCTCGCCAAGAACGGCCAGCTTTACGCGGAATCGACCTCCATTTTCACCCAGGATCCGCAGCGCCTCATGCGCATGTTCCAGCACGCCCAACTGCGGAACCTCACCCTCGCCCCGGCCCTGGTCGACCTCGTGCGCCAGCGGCTCAGGGTGGTTGACCGCACCTTCCAATACTCGCGCGCGGCCCGCGAGGTGTTCCTCGCCATCCTCTCACGCAAAGGACAGGTGGGGCGCGTTCTGCGCATGATGCACGAGACGGATTTTCTCGGGCGTTATCTGCCGGAGTTCGGACGGCTGACCTGCCTCGTGCAGCACGAGTTTTTCCATCGCTACACCGCGGACGAACACACTTTGGTCTGCATCGACAAGCTCGACGCGTTGATCGACACCGAGGATCCGAAGCTGAAGGGCTACCGCGCGCTGTTTCAGAAAGCAGAGGACCCGGCGACGCTTTACCTCGCGCTGCTCATGCACGACACCGGCAAAGCGGCGAACCGGCGCCACCATGAGGAGGCGAGCGCAACCATGGCCACGGCGGTGGCGCGGCGGCTGCAACTTCCGGCCGAGCAGCGGCGGGCCCTCGTGCTCCTGGTCGACAACCATTTCCTCATCTCCAAGACGGCCCAATCCCGCAACCTGGAGGATCCCGCGACGGTTTCCTATTTCTGCGGCCTGATCCAGTCGGCCGACAACCTCGACGCGCTCATGCTCGTGACCCTGGCCGACGGGCAGGGGACGAGTGACACCAAGTGGTCGGACTGGAAGGAGGCGCTCATTTGGCAACTCTACCGCGCGAGCCGCTCGTTTCTCGAAGATGGTCCGTCGGCCTTCCAACAACGGCGCTTGGATCTGCAAGAGCTGCAGCGTGAGGTGCGGGACAAACTGGCCGCCGATTACGGGGCCGAGGCGGCGGCCCACTTCGCGCAGATGCCGGAGCGCTATTTCCGCATGTTCGGCGCGACCGAGATCGCCAGCCATATCCGGCTGTTCCGAACATTTTACGAGAGCCACCTGCAGGAGGGGGCGAGCGGGCTCTGTCCCGTGGTCAAATGGATGCATCACCCCGAGCAGGGACACAGCGAAGTTCTGATGTGCGGCTGGGATCACCCCGGGCTGGTGGCGCGCATTTGCGGCGCCTTTCTTTCCGCCCGGGTCAACGTGCTCAGCGCCGACATTTACACCCGCGGGGACAATCTGGTTCTCGATGTCTTCCGCGTGTGCGATCCCAAACACCGCCCGGTCGAGAACGAGCGCGACCACCGCACAGTCGAAAAAATTCTGGATGAATCACTGCTCAATCCAGATTTCGATTTCACCTCCCACATCGCCAAGGCACGCGAGCGCGTGGGTTACCTTATGTCCAGCGAGGCGGATATTCCGACCCGTATCACGGTGGACAACCGCAACCATCCGGCCTTCACCATCGTTGATATTGAAACCCCCGACCGCATGGGCCTGCTTTACGACCTCTTCGCCGCGATCACCCGCCTGGGGCTCTCGCTCGAACTTGCGCGCATCACGACAGAGAAGGAAGTGGCGATGGACACCTTTTATCTGCGACGGGCGCTTGACGGGGCCAAGCCGACGAGTGACCGGGAAATTCGCGCCCTGCAGCGCAACCTGCACAGCGCCGCCGTCCTGCCCGCCGGCGGGGCTCCATGACCCGGCACTGGCCGGTGATTCTTGGGCGACAAGTGGGTCGCCAGGCCCGGCGGCACAAGCTGCTCGCCACGCTCAACATCCTCAGCGTGGCCCTCGGCGTGTGCGTGTTCCTCGCCATCATGGTGGCCAACCAAAGCGCCAACCGCTCGTTTCGCGCCGGGGTTGAGCTCCTGGCCGGCAAGGCCAACCTCGAAATCCGCGGGCCGCTCGACGAGAGACTGGTGGCTGCGGTGGCCGCTCTCCCGGGCGTGGCCGCAGCCACGCCCGTGGTCGAAGGGTTGCTCACCCTGCCCGACTACCCGGGAGAATACCTTCGACTGCTCGGCATTGATCCCTTCACCAATCCCCCCTTCGAAACTTTTCGCATGCTGCGGCCCGACGGCGGGCCGGTCGATGTTGAGGTCTGGCTGCGCGAGCGTGATTCTCTCGCGCTGACCCGGGCGCTGGCCGAAAAACTCGGCCTCTCCCCCGGAGACACACTGCGGATCGGAATCAACGGAAGAACCACACCCCTGACGGTCCGCTTCATTCTGCAACCGGACGACCCGGCGGCGTTGGCCGACATGCGGGCGGCTTCCATGGATATCGGCTGGGCTCAGGAACTGCTTGGCTCGGTTGGCCGCGTCAACTCGGTGCAGATCCTCCTGCGCGAGGAGGCAGATCCGGCGGTGGTCACAGAGTCGATCAGGGCGCTGGTTCCCGGGGATGTCACGGTTGCGGCCCCGGTGCAGCGGAGCGAACAAATCGGACGGATGCTCTCCAGCTTCCAACTCAATCTGACCGCCCTGAGCCTCGTCTCGTTGCTCGTCGGGATGTTTCTCATCTACAACACCGTCTCGGCCTCGGTCGTGCGGGGACGGCGTGAGATCGGCATCCTTCGGGCCGTCGGTGCCTCCCGGGCGGAGATCCGTCTGCTCTTTCTCGGCGAAGCGCTGTTCCTCGGCGCGCCCGGCGTCGCGCTGGGAATTCTTGCGGCTTTTCCCCTCGCCGCGGTGCTCGTCGGCGCGGTGAGCAAAACGGTCACTTCGCTCTATGTCCTGATCAGCATCGAGCAGTTGGACGTGACCGGCGGGCAAGTGGTCCTCGCGGTTCTGGCCGGGCTTGTCTCCGTCGTGGCGGCAGCCTGGGTTCCCTCGGGCGAAGCCACCAGGGTGGAGGTGACGCGCGCCCTTCACCTCGGAACGGTGCGGGAACATTTCGCCACGATTCCCCGGCGATGGCTCGGCTGGGGCGCGGGCCTCCTGGGTCTGGCGGTGGCTGCGTCCTGGCTGGCCCTCCACACCGGACCACCCCTCCTCGGCTTTGTCGCGGCTTTTTGCGTTATCACGGGATTTGCCTTTCTCGTGCCGGCGGCCACGACCGCAGCCGGATCCATGGTCTCGCATCTGGCCGAACACTTCGCCGCCGGAACCGTCTGGCGCCTGGCCTCCCGCAACCTCGTGCGGGCCATGCATCGCAACGCCGTGACCATCGCCGCACTCATGGCCGCCGTGGCCATGACGGTGGGTGTGTCGGTCATGATCTTTTCCTTCCGCGGCAGCGTGGACACCTGGATCAACCGGACCATCCAGGCAGACCTCTTCGTCACCCCGGCAGCGAACGAAACCACGGGCTTCAACACCACGCTGCCCCAAGATCTCCTCGTCTGGCTGGAGAAACACCCGGCCACGGAATCGGTCGACACGTTTTTTGAAAAACGCATTCCCTTCCGCGGAGAGGAGGTCTTCCTCGGCGTGGCCCGGGGGCGTTCGCAGGGGGAACTTGATTTTGTGGGCGGACGGGCGGCGGCGAAGTCCGAGCTGCTGCGGCGCGCGGACCATGTGGCCGTGTCGGAAAGTTTTGCGCGGCGGAATGAAGTTGGAGAGGGAGACACCCTCGAGCTGGCCACGCCGGATGGACCACGGCCCTTCCGCATAGCGGGGGTCTATCTCGATTACACGCGCGACCAGGGGGTGATCCTCATGGACGAGAGGAACTACGCTGCACATTGGCCGACGGCGGGCGCGCACTCGGCCGCCGTGCATCTGCGCGATCCCGGCGGGGCTGACAAGATGGCGGCGGAGCTGCGGGAGAAATTCGGCCGCGATGGGGAGTATGCCATTTATTCCAATGCTTCCCTGCGGCAACGCATCTTCGAGATTTTTGACCAGACCTTTGCCGTCACCTACGTGCTGCGGAGCATCTCCGTGCTGGTGGCCGTGCTGGGCGTCTCGCTCACGCTGACCACTCTGGTGACGGAACGCGAACGCGAGATCGGCATCCTGCGCGCCATCGGTGCATCGGCGCAGCAGGTGCGCCGCGCGCTCGTGGCGGAGTCGGCCCTCATTGGCCTCGTCGCCGGGCTGATCGGGGTGGCTGCCGGGGCCTGCCTCGCCATGGTGCTCACCTGGGTGGTCAATCTGGCCTTCTTCGGCTGGACGGTGCAGCTCGGCTATCCGTGGGATGTGCTCGCCTGGACGCCTTGGTGGATGCTCGGCGCCGCCGCCCTGGCCGGGTGGTGGCCGGCGGCCCGGGCCGCCCGCATCGCCCCGGCCGCGGCCCTGCGATCGGAGTAAGACCGGCGCTGCTTCTTGCATCCGGGCCCCGGGGCTTTATCGTGGGGAGCGCAACCATGGACCGTGACAGTTTTTTCTACGCGTTGGAGAACACCAAAACCCACGTCGAACCCTCGGGGCTGATCGAAACGTTCGGCCCGACGACGTTCGACTTTGTGCTGGTGAGCGAATTGATGGACGAGGTCAACCGCGTGCGGCTGCGCCGCGGCACTCTGCAGGCTGATCGTCCGCGCATCGTCGCTCCGCGGCACTTTGCCAAAATCATGCTGGATGGATTCGGGGAGAAGGCGCGCGAATTCGCCGACTGGCTCGAGGACCAGGGCGGCGACCTGCAATTCCTGCGCTACGGGTTCCAGTTCACCAAGAGCAACCTGAGCGAGGAGATCGTGCATGGTGAGTTGGAAAGAATCGTGGCCCAGGCCGTCGGCGAAGCCCGGGCCGATGGCGTGACCCACCGCGCCGTGGTCGAAAGTGTGGATGACGCATGGGAGATCTCACTTTTGAAACTGGCGGTCGAAACCGCCCGCCGTTCCGCCGGCGGCAACATGCAGGAATGGAAAAAGCGTGGATTGCTTTGAGCCCTCCATCATTCTTTTTCGCCTAGCTCCATGAACCGAATTCAAGGCGTGGTCGTTTTTCTCCTGATCATGCTGGTCCTCGGCGGCGCGGGCTGGGCGGCTTACCGCCTCTACCTGCTACCGCAGCAGGAGCTCCGGGCCGAGCAGAACTCAACCCGGCAGACGGCCGCTGATGTCGCCGCCGCGCCCGATCCGGTCGAGGTGCAATACCAGGCGGTGGCGCAGCAGGCGGCCACGGCCCAACCGGATGCGGCGCGCACCATGTGGATGCAGTTCATCCAGGCCCATCCCGATTCGCCCCGCGTGGCCGGGGCGGAGGCTGCCGTGGGTCCGCTCAATGTGGTCGCCCTGTTTTCGCCAGAACCCGCGGAGCACAAGAAGGCCTACACCGTGGCCAAGGGCGATTCGCTCTATAAAATCGCCAAGCAGCACGGGGTGAGCATCGAGCTTCTGGCCCGCGCCAACAATCTGCCGAACACCATGCTGCAAATCGGCCAGCCGTTGATCGTGCCGGAAATGGAAATCACGGCCACGATTGACCGACCGGCCATGACGCTGCGGCTGAACAACCGCGGCGAGTTCCTCCGCGCCTATCCGCTCCTCGTCGCAGCCCTGCCCGGCGCCCCGGCCGGCGCCACCGCCCGCGTGACCGATGCCGTGGTTGAAGTGGACGGCAAGCGCGTGACCTTCGGACAAAAAGGCTACGGGGAGGGCTCGCGCCGCATCCTTCTTTCCGCGCCCGGAGCCCCCATCGTCGGCGCGGCGGAAGGAACCGCCGCCGCTCTGTTGCCCCCGGGCGTGGTCGTCAGGGACACTGACCTGGCGGAGATTTTTGTGCTCCTCAGAAGCGGAGTTCCGGTCACAATCAAGTGAGATGAAAGTCCAACCGCTGGATTTCGAGAAACCGATCGCCGAGCTGGAAGAGCGCTTGGAAAGCCTGCGCATCAAAGCCGACGGCCAGGACCTTGGCGTGGCTCCGGAAGTTCGCAAGATCGAGCAGAAGATCGACTCCATGCGCCGGGAGATTTACGAGAATTTGACCGCGTGGCAGCGGGTGCAGATCGCCCGGCACACGGCCCGCCCCTTCGCTCTCGATTACCTCGCAAAGTGTTTCACCGACTTCACCGAACTGCACGGTGACCGGCTCTTCGGCGATGATGCCTCCATGCCCTGCGGACTGGCCAAGTTGGAGGGCCGGCCGGTCGCGGTCGTGACCAACCAGAAGGGCCGGGACACGAAGGAAAATCTCAAACGCAACTTCGGCAGCGCCCACCCCGAGGGATACCGCAAGGCCCTGCGCGTCATGCGGCTGGCGGAAAAATTCGGTCTGCCCGTCATTGCCCTGGTGGATACGCCGGGAGCCTTTCCCGGCATCGGCGCGGAGGAACGCCACATCGCCGAATCCATCGCCGTCAACCTGCGTGAAATGATGGTCCTGCGCACTCCCATCATCGCCGTCATCATCGGCGAGGGCGGATCCGGCGGCGCCTTGGGCATCGGCGTGGCCGACCGGGTGCTCATCATGGAAAACGCCTACTACTCGGTCATCAGCCCGGAAGGCTGCGCGGCCATCCTGTGGAAACACCGCAGCCATGCGCCCGAGGCGGCGGAAGCACTCAAGCTGACCGCGTCCGACCTCAAGGAACTCGGCGTGGTGGACGGCATCGTGCCCGAACCCCAGGGCGGAGCCCACCACGACGATACCGCCGCCGCCGACATGCTGCGCCAGGCCCTCATCGAGAATCTGGCTGCCGTGGAAAAGGAGTCCCTGTCCAAGATTCTCGAGGCGCGCTACGAGAAGTTCCGCGGCATGGGTGTGTTTCGCGAGTAAGGCACGCTGCGACGTAGCCTTCCTGGGGATCTGAGCGGACCGCTGTTCTTGGTGATTTTCCCTCTGGCCCGCAAGGTGAGGGCCTTCAACCTTGAACACGATGGTCTGCCGGCTGTCCACCCCGTTGGCCCCGATGAAGGTCAAAATGCCCAGCACCGCATGGTTGAGGAACGCCGAGATAAAAGCTTTGGGCAATGTGCGCTGGGGATCCACTGTTTCTTCGGCCATGTTCGCGATGGCCTCGATGCCCAGACAGCACCCTATGGCGAATGGAATAGCCGCCACGGCTCCCTGCCAACCATGGGGCCAGGCGCTTCTCGTCAGGTGATCGAGTGATTCACCATGCCGTGGCGTGTCTGCAGATCCGCCCGGCGGCAAAACGATAGGTGCGCAGCCGCCGATTTACGCCGATTAACACGGATTAATTTTTAACCTTATGAGAGCAGAGGTTTGGCGAGCCGAAGGCCAACGGGTCGCCGCGGCGACAAAATGACTTGAGCCGCTCTAATTCCCGCTCTTCAGCAACTCGACCATCTTTTCCGCGACGCCGGCCGCCGAGGCGGGGTTTTGGCCGGTGACGAGATTTCCGCTGGTCACGACTTTCTTCTCGAAATCGGGCGCCGCGAGGTGCTTCGCTCCACGTTCCTCGAGTTTCGAAGCGAGCAGGAAGGGAACAACCTTGGTCAAGCCGACTTTTTCCTCCTCGGAGTTGGTGAAGGCGCTGACTTCCTTGCCGGCGACGAGATAAGTTCCGTCGGACAATTTCACGTTCATCAGCGCGGCCGGACCATGACACACCGCGCCGACCGGTGAGTCCGCTTCGTAAAGCTCGCGCGCGAATTTCTGCACGGCAACATCGTCCGGAAAATCCCACATCGTTCCGTGTCCGCCGGAGAAAAAGACGGCGGAGTAGTCGCCCGGATCGAGGTCGGACAATTTCTTGGTGGCCGCCAATTTCGCGCGGAAGGCGGGATCGTTCCAATAACGCGCGTTGA
Source organism: Chthoniobacterales bacterium (assembly GCA_049315725.1). Classification (GTDB taxonomy): domain Bacteria; phylum Verrucomicrobiota; class Verrucomicrobiia; order Chthoniobacterales; family JACTMZ01; genus JACTMZ01. Next base: position 17,686 of record JBMOJP010000046.1, read on the forward strand.
CCTCATCCTGCAAATCCAGCCCGTCGACAGGTGGCTGGCCGCCCTTGATCGAGGCCAACTCGACCGGAAGCCCGGCTTTCTCCAAGACCTCGAGCGGATGCGTGAGTTCGCCGAGAAAATACCCGGTCGGTTTTCCAGTGTCTCCCATTTGCGCATGGCTGGTCAGAACAATGAGGACGGGTTTTAGTTCGGCAGCAGAGACAGGAGCGGAGAGCGCAAGGCCGAGAAAAAGAGCGAGGATCAGTTTCATGCGGTTGAGCGTCGTTTCACCGCTCGATTGGGGCAATGGGAATCGAAGCCCAAAGCAGAAGCGGCGTCCCCGCCGCTGCTATTTTTCCAAGCTGTCTTACTCCGCTGCCGGTTCTTCGAACCAGGCAGCTTCTAGTTTGCCCGCTTCGCCAGTGGTCTGCAATTTGAGCAGAGTGGCGTTGATGGTTTTTCGGATCGGACTGCCGAGCGGCATGGCAAAACCGTAGTCCTGCAGATCGAAGAGCGGTCCGACCAGACTTAATTTGGCCGCGGGATTCTGGGTCAGATAGTAACGCAGGAGCGGGCTGTCATAAATGATGCCCCGGACTTCACCCGATGCGAGAGCGTTGGCCGCTTTGTCGAGATCCTTGAAACCGACGACGTCGAAGCCGGATTTTTCCAGCAGTGCCTGCGCCGAACTTCCCGTGATGGTGCCGACGCGTGATCCGCGCAGGTCATTGAGGCCGGCAACTTCGGCGCTGAGCGTGTTGACCGTCATCGCCGAGGCAAGCGTTGCCGTGATGTAAGACGTGAGACCGATGCCGCCGAGCATCCAGACCACGGCGACGAGGCGCCCGGCCACGCCGACGGGTGCTTTGTTTTCACAACCGCCGCTGATCAGTGTGGCGATGGACCACCATATGGACTCCCAAACGCCGCGCACATAGCCCTCGGGGAAGCTCTCGGCATTGATCTTGCGTTCCACAAGCCAGAGAACGTGCGAAATGAGAAAAACAGCGAGCAGCAGGACGGCAACGACTTCGGCCACGTTACGGTTCAAGAGGGCACGGAAGGCGGAGAAAGCGCCGGCTTCACCCTTCGAACGGGCCATGACTTGCAGACCCGACTGGAAGAAAGGATGGCTGAAGTCCATGAGTTTCTCGCGGTCGGGCGTGATACTGATCGCGCCGACACCGACATCGGCCGCGCCGCTCTGCACTGCCTCAAGCAACTCGGGCACGGTTTCGACCACACGCGTTTCGAAGGCGAGTCCGGAAGCGGCGGCAACCTGCTTCCACAAGTCGACCGAGTAGCCTTTGAGCACACCGTTCTCCACGAAGGCGAACGGTTCGGCGGGTTTGACCACGACGCGGACTTTATCCGCGGCGCGGGATACGGAGACACCAAGGCAGAGGGTGGCAAGGACAAGGGCAAGGAGTTTAGATTTCATGCGGTAGTGGAACGACGGAGGACGACCTCAGCGGCTTGACGACGCGCTTCGATGGCATCGCCAATCTCCGAGGCCAGCGACGGGAATTTGTTGAGAAGTTCGTTGATGGACTTGTCGGCAAAGACAACCACTTCGAGGTCGACGGCGGCCACGATGCACATTTTTTCGGCCGCGCCACCGGCCGTCACACTGTCTCCGAAACACTCACCGGGTCCGATTTCTCCGATACGGACGGAATCTCCCGAGGCATCGTTGGCAAGCACATTGGCGCGGCCGGCCACGACGAGCGCGAAGCCGTCGAACGGACGATCCGGTCCCTGCACCGTCTCGCCTGCGGCGAAGGAAACAAGGCGCGGCGCGTTCGCACCCTCCCCGGCCGCCGGCTTGAAGCGCACATGTTCGCGCAGGTAATCCTCGACGGTCGGTTGCGGTTTGGAGGGATCTTGGCCCGGTGTGTATTCGTAGGCCGTGGGGAATGGAATGGTGATGTTCTCGCGTTTGATCACATACCAGAGGCGCGACATGACCGCATCGCGCACTTCGGCCAGATTGGCTTGCGACTCGACGCTGAAGATAAGGCGGTAGTTGATGGAGAAGTCAGCGTAAGCGGCCGTGCGCACGAGAGGCGGGGGTTCGGCGAGAACACCAGGTGTGGTGCGCAGAAGGTCGAGCATCACTTCCTTCACACGGTTCGGCGCATCATCGTAGCTGAAGCCCATTTCGATGACCTCGGTGCGCAGCGGCGTGGGACGCGAAAGATTGGCGAAGGTTCCCTTGTAGA
>JBMOJP010000047.1:0-19834 GCA_049315725.1 Chthoniobacterales bacterium
GGCCACGCCCTGGGACGGACGGATGAGGGCGCGGATGCCCACGCTGGCGATGAAATCGACCCCGGCCAGGTCCACGACCAAGCTGCGGTCGCCTTCACCCTCCACCTCCATGGCCGCACCATGGAGCGCGTCGGAGCTGCCCTGATCCAAACGGCCGCGCAGAATCAACGCGGCGACCGCGTCTTCGTCGCAGCGGGAGACTTGCATTAAAGACTCTTGGCTGCGGCGACCGCGGCGTCGCGGTTCTCGTGCACGGCGTAGGCCGTCATGAATTGGGCGATTTCAAAGAGTTCTTTGACCTGCGGTTGAAAGTTGCACACCGCGAGGGTGCCGCCCCCCCGGGTCATGCGGCGGCCGGCGAGGAAGAACTCCCGGAAGCCGGCGCTGCTGACGTAATTGAGATCGGCTAGGTCGATAACCAGATGGACCGCGTTCGTTTTGTCCAATTCCGCATTGAGCGCGTCCTTGAAGTGGTGGTAGGTCGTGGTATCGATGCGGCCCGCAGGCGCTGCGACGAGGATGTTGCCGTCCGTGGCGAAAGTGCATTCCATAACCGAGACTCTGAACAGTCCTCAGCGCGGCCAGCAAGGATTTTCTGAGCAGTCCGCCATGGGGAGCGCGGGCCTCCGGCCCGCTTTCGGCCGGCTTCCGGCCGGGCGGCCTTCCGCGCGCGTTTCCCATTCCGCCGCCTTGCTCCGGCTCCGGCATTGCCGCGGGACCGCGCGGGCGGTTAGGTGAGGCCGTGGCATGAGGCACTTTCTCCGACTCGACACCCTCGCCGGCCAGCTATCGCTCTGGACCGCGCTGACCGTGACCGTCGTGCTGGTTGGCGTGCTGATCCTGACCTCCACCATGAGCTGGCATCAGATCATGGGCCAGACGAGCAAGGAGGCGGTCGGCGCGGTCGAGTTCCGCTCGACGGAGATCGACGGGGTGTCGGCAGGATCGGTGCGGTGGTCAAGACTATGGCCGCGCAGTCGGCCGTGCTGGTCCGCGCGGACGAATCGACCGAGCTGCTCGTCGCCCGCGACCCGGTCATCGGAGCGATGCCTGACCTGAAATTCACCCCGGAAGAAATGGTCATCCCGCCGACGCCCCGGCTCTTCGTTTTCAACGACGGGGCCTACGAGGTTTTGTGCCGGGATGGCACGATGATGGGCCATGACGACCTCCGCCAAATTCTGTCCAGGGCTCCGCGTGAGGGCGCGATCGAATGGCTGATGGAGCAATTGCGCGCGCTCAACAGCCAGCCGGCGTTTGACGATGGTCACTTTGACCGCGGACGATGTTGAGCTGGTCGTGGTCATCCGCGATCGCGGACAAGCCTACAACCCCCTCCTCCGCGACGAGCCCGACGTGAACCTGCCCGCAGAAAGACGCCCCATCGGCGGCCTCGGCATCCACTTCTGCAAAAAGCTGACCAACGCTCAGGACTACCGGCGCGAGGACGGATGGAACGTGCTGACCTTGCGAAGGAAACGCATCCGGTAAAGGCGCGGCTGATTAAGCCGAGACCACGCCATTGATGAGACTTCTCAAACGTGTTCTCGGCCGCATTGCTTCCGTCGGCACCGGTTGGCTACGTTTCCGCCGTCGGTGCGCGGTGGAAGGTGGCGGTGTGGCCGACTTGGAGGACGAGGGTGGCGCCTGTGCGGGTGGCCAGCTCGCGGGAGAGTTGCTTGCGCTGATCCTTGAAATCACCAAACCGCATTTTGACCAACTCGTGATCGTGAAGTGACTGGTCGAGCGCCGCCACGAGGGCATCGGTCAGCCCGTCGTGGCCGAGGTGCAACACGGGCTTGAGTAACTGCGCCCTGGCTTTGAGTTCGCGCATTTGGCTCATGGGAAGAATGGGTTGTGGGCCTTTTCCAGCGCGACCGTGGTCAGCGGCCCGTGTCCGGGGCAGAGGATGGTATCTTCGGGCAGGCCGAGGATTTCGTTGTGGATGATGCGAAGGGTCTCCTTGTAGTCGCCGCGGACTCCGCCGATGGAGCCGGCGAAAATGGCGTCGCCCACCATGGCAGCCTGCACGGTGTGGCCCTCGACGATGAAGGTTGTGCCGCCCGGGCTGTGGCCCGGGGTCAGGCGGGTGCGGATGAAATGATGTCCGACGTTGAACACGTCGCCCGGCCGGAAGAGGCGGGTGCCGCGCACTGGCTCCAACTCCGAGGACCAGGCTTCGACATAGAGGGCGTGCTTGAGTTCGCTCAACGCGGCAACGTGGTCGGCGTGGCTGTGGGTGAGAAAGATGGACACCACCTCGAGCTTTTCGGCCCGGACCAATTCGAGAATCGGCCGCGCGTCAGCCCCCGTGTCGAAAATGGCGGCCGCGCGGTTCTCGCGGTCCCAAACAATGTAGGCGTTGACCGTCATGTCGCCGAAATTTGTCGTTAGCGTGGCCAGCACATCCGGGGCCGCGATGAGCGGCCAGGGCTCCCCGCGGGCCAGCCGGACGAGGGCATCCGGCTGGAGGCCGAGCCGGAGGGCCAGCGCGCGGGCGACGGATTCATCGAACTCACCGCCCAACAATCGGCCGACGGCCTCAACGGACAGGCCCGCCGCGCGTGCCGCGGCGGTCTCGTCGAATCCGCAGCCCCGCATGGCTTTGCCGATGACGTCGTTGAAATTGTCCTCGATCGGGATCATGCGAGCCGGCTCTTTAACTGGTGGCGGAGGATGAAGTAAAGCGCCTGGAAGGCGGCGAGGGAGGTGAGCACGAGGACCCAGCCGTTGAAGACGAGGACGCTGGCCTGCAAACCGAAGTAGCGTTTCTCCGGGCCGAAGAAGACGTTGAGAAAGCGGCTTTCGCGGTAGTCGCTTTGCTCCATCTCGGCCTTGTTGACGAGGTCGGTGATCTTCTGGTTGACGAAGAGTCGTTCGGCCGTCACCCCGGCGGGCGGGGGTTCGAGCAGTTCCGGGGGCAGCGGCGCACCCGCGATCACGAGGTCCATTTCCTTCATCCGTCGCTCGACTTCTCCAGCGTCCTTGCCGTGCAGCCCGGAGAGGGCGGCGAGCAACTCCTTCAGATCCTCCAGCCGGTCTTCCTGCCCCGCCGTCAGTTTCGGCTGACGGGCCAGATCCTTGATCTGTTGCTGGATTTCCTCCTGCCGTCGGGTCAGGGGATTAGCCTTGGCCTGCGCATAGACGATGGCCTCGTAGGACCAGCGCATGGGCATGAACTCGCAGATGAGCGGCACTTGGAGGTCACTGTGCGGGGCGGCGGCATCGGGGTTTTCCGAAAACCACCGGCTGATCGAATAAACGAAGTCGAGGTTGCGGTTCATCTCCTCGTATTTGATCAGGGCTCCGCCGAGGATGATCTGCGGGATGAGCACGATGGGGATGATGTTGACCGCGGTCTTTCCCTCCGCCGCCAGGCTGGAAATGAGCAGGCCGATGGCGATGCCACTGACCGCGGTGAGGACCATGGCAGCGAGGAAAATCCAGAACATCCCGCGCACCTCGAGGAGGTAGTTGCCGATGAGGATGAAGAGGACGCACTGCACGACGGCGAAGAGCGAGAGGGTCAGGACCTTGGCGATGATGTAGTAGCCGAGGCGCACATTGAGATTGCGCTCACGCTGGAGAACCGGGCGGTCGCGGATGATATCGTCCACGCTGTTGGTCAGCCCGAGGAACATCGCGACCACGAGCGAGAGGAAAAGGTAGGTGGGGATATGAAAGGACGAGGCGAAGTCGTAGGTTCCCTGCTCGGAGTAGCGGAGGACGGCGCCGATGAGGGCGGCGAGAACCGGAGCCTCGACCATGGTGGTGAGGAGATTGCCGCGGTTGCGCAGCTTGCTGATGAACGAGCGGGCCAGGAGAGTGCGGAATTGGAGGAACTGCTCGCGTAAAAAGACGCCCCACGAGCGCCGCGGTTCGTTGAGCACACCCTGCGCGTCCGGTGCGGGCGGCTCGGCCGAAGGTTGGCGCACGTCCTTCATCAGCCGCCATGCCTCGTATTTGTCGCGCCAGAACTCGGGCGAGTAGCGGCGCACGGGAACCAACTGGCTGCGGTCGTTCTCCTCGTAGATCACGTCGCCGCTGAGGTCGCGCAGCGGTGTTTCGAGCACGTCGAAGACGAACTCCGGCCGCGTGGTGCCGCAGGCGGGGCAGCCCCCGAGGGGGGTGCCGAAATGCTGCTGGTGCTCGGCCTCGGCGAAATAGGCCAGCATTTCCGCCGGCGTGCCGAAGAAAACCATGCGCCCGCCGCGGTCGACCAGCATGGCCTGGTTGAACATCTGGAAAATCTTCGAACTCGGCTGGTGGATCGTGACGATGACGATCTTGTTGTGGGCCATGGCGCGGATGATTTCCATCACGTGCTCGGAGTCCTTGGAGGAAAGACCCGAGGTGGGCTCGTCGAAGAGGTAAAGGTCGGCCGAGCCGATCATGTCGAGGCCGATGTTGAGCCGTTTGCGCTCGCCGCCGCTCAGCGTCTTTTTGTGCGTGGCCCCGACCACGCTGTCGCGGCGCTCGTTCAACCCGAGCTCGGCCAGCTTGCCGTCAACCCGGCGGGCCCGCTCGCGGCGCGAGAGATAGGGTGAGCGGATGGCCGCGGCGAACTCCAGGTTCTCGCCGATGGTCAGGTGGTCGTCGAAGGCGTCGAACTGCGGAATGTAGGTGATGTATTGCTTGAGCGACTCGAAATTCTCGTAGAGCGAGATGCCGTTAAGCAAAACCTCGCCCCGGACCGGCGGAAATTGTCCGGCCAGCGCGCGGAGCAGGCTGCTTTTGCCGCAACCGCTCGCCCCCATGACGCAAATCATCTCCCCGCGCGTGGCGGAAAAACTCACACCGTCAACCCCGAGGCCGCCGTTCTTGAAACGGCAGACGAGGTCGCGCACGTCGAGGTGGTGGATGACGTTGCGTTCCTCCTCGAGGATGCGTTCGGAGAAGTTGCAGCGCAGCGACTGGTTGGCGTCGACATGGATGAGGTCGCCGTCGGCCAGCGGAGTCTCATTGCGCACCGGCGTCTCGCCGACGAGAACCGGATGTTCGCTCTTGAGCACCTCCAGGCGCCCGACCAGGCCTTCAAAGTCGCAGAAGATGCGGAGAAGGATTTCGCCACCCGCCCCCGGAGCGAGGAGAATATCGTCCTCGTCGAGGAGGGACGGGTTGTTCGAGACAAGGTAGGTTGTCTTGGATTGCTTGAGGTGGAAGCGTCCGCCGTAGGAATTGGCGTGACGGCGGAGGTCGCTCAAGGCCAGTTCGGTGTCGTTGTCGAAGTCGATGGTCTCCTCCAGCGTGGCCTCGACCCGGGTGCCCGCGCGCAAGCGCACCCCGTTGAGTGCCGCGGCCACGTCCTTGAGCGCGACCACGAGGATGCCCAGACCGAACCGCACCTCGAGGGAACTCTCCCGCGTGCGGCTTTTTTCCAACTGGATTTCATTATCCTTCGTGACGGTGACAAAGATGTGGGCGAGGGAGACGTTCTTCTTCGCGTTGAAGTAAAAAACGAGGTCCTGGTGGTTGAGGACCTTCTCGTCGATGGCAATGCGCTGGCCGGGATAGACGCGGGAAAACTCCCCGGGCTTGAGCGCGCGCCCCTGCACGGAGACAGGATGGTCGCAGAGGTTTTTGACCAGAATAAGTTCGCCGTGGCGGTAGACGGCGAGGCGGTTGTTCCCCTGCAGCTCCCGCAACTGGACATCCGCCTCGGGATTCGAGCCGAAGGTGATGACCTCGAGCGGGGACGACGTGGGTTCGAAAAATTCGCTGCGGGCTGAGATGGCGTCGCTGTTGAGCTGATAGACGATGTCGATGGCTTGGGACGCCGTGCCCAGCTGCTCCATGAAGGAGTAGTAGGCCGCCATGTTGTCCGTGTTCATCCCCGAGCGGTGCACCAGGTCGTAGAGCTGGATGCCAAGCAGGATTTTGCGGTCCTCGCTGAGCTTGCCGCGGAGTTCGCGGGCCATGGCCGAGAGGTCGGATTTTTCGCGCAGGGCCTGGCGGAAGAGCTGGCGCAGCTCCGAATAGACGGCCTCCGGGTAGTCGTAGCGCAGGAAGCCGAGGCTCGAGTCGATCTCCTCCTCGATCAAGTCGCCGTCGACCCGGGCGAAGCCGGCCAGCACCTTGATCAGCAGGGGCAGGAGGTTGGGGCTTTCGGCCACGGTGCGCGGACGGCGCAGGGCCCGTCGCATGAGAGACTCACCCGCGCTTCGGGCGCGGTAGAAGCGGCGCAGGGTGCCTTCCAGGCGCCGGCCGAAACCAGCGGGCGGCGGATTGTCCGTCACGGGCATCCGCGCAAATTAGCCCCGTCCGGGGGCGCCCGCAAAACCTTTGCGCAAGTCGTGAATTGCCCTGCGGGGCCATTTGGCGCTAAATGGCGGGCTCATTTGACCCTGCCCATGACCCGTTCCACCACTCCGGCCAAGCCCCCCCGGCCCCGTAACCTTGAGGATCTGAGGGTGAGGCGACTGCGCCGTTTGGTGGCACCGCGGGCGATCAAAAAAGAAAACCCGGCGAGCAAAGCGTCCCTGCGCACGGCTGCGCTGGGACGATCCGAGGCCCATGCGGTCCTCCACGGCGAGGACACGCGACTGCTCGCCATCGTGGGTCCCTGCTCGATCCACGACCCCGACGGCGCGCTTGATTTCGCCCGCCGATTGTCCGCCCTGCGCCACGAGCTCGGGGACGCTCTTTGCATCTTCATGCGCGTCTATTTCGAAAAACCGCGGACCACGGTGGGGTGGAAGGGGTTGATCAACGATCCGCGGATGGATGATTCCTGCGACCTCGAAGGCGGGCTGCGGCTGGCGCGTCAGCTTTTGCTCGAAATCACGGCCCTGGGGCTGCCGACGGCGACGGAGTTTCTCGATCCCATCGTGCCGCAATATCTGGACGATGTGGTCAGCTGGGCGGCCATCGGCGCACGCACGACCGAATCGCAGACGCACCGCGAGATGGCCAGCGGTCTTTCCATGCCCGTGGGATTCAAAAACAGCACGGACGGCTGCATTCAGACGGCCCTCGACGCGCTGCTCTCGGCCTGCTCGTCGCACAGTTTTCTCGGCATCGACCAAGACGGCTGCACCAGCGTGGTGACCACGGCGGGAAACCCGGACACGCATGTGGTCTTGCGCGGCGGACGCGAGGGGGCCAACTACACCTCGCGGCACACGGCGGAAACTGAGCGTCGCTTGCGCGCCGCGGGCTTGCGCCCGGGTTTCATGGTGGATTGCAGCCACGCCAACTCGGCCAAAAACCCGCGTCGGCAGGGCCTTGCTTGGCGCAGCGTGCTGGCCCAGCGGCGGCGCGGGCGCACTTCGATCATTGGGGCCATGCTTGAGAGCTACCTCGAGGAGGGTAGCCAGGCGGTTTCTGCGGATCGCCGTCGCTTGCGCTACGGCGTTTCCGTGACCGATGCCTGTCTCGGTTGGGACGCGACGGAAAAACTTTTGCGTGCCGCCGCCGAGAGCGAGCGTCGCGGTCCGGTGCGTCCGACTTCCCGGTGACGACGCGCGACACGCCCGCGGGGGAGGCGGTGTGGGCGGCGGTGGATTTTGAAAGCACCGGGGTGTCGCCGGGGCAGACCGACGAACCCGTGCAGGTCGGCCTGGCGGTGTGGCCCGGCACCGCCGAAGCGCCGGGTGACCTGTTCCGGAGTTACGTGCGTTCCGCCGCCCGCATCACGCGGTCGGCCCGGGCGGTCCACGGCATCGCGGACGGCGAAGTCGCGGATGCTCCGCCCATGTCTGCGCTCTGGCCGGAGTTCAAATGGCGATTGAGTGGGGCCGTGGTGGTGGCCCACGGCGCGGGGACGGAGAAGCGGTTTTTGCGCGCCTTCCCGCTGCACGGCTTCGGGCCATGGCTTGACACCCTGGCCCTCAGCCGCGCCGCCCTGCCGGGGCTGCCCGACCATGCGCTCGGTAGCGTGGTGGCCGCGCTGGGCCTGGAGGGCCGGGTGCAGGAGCTTTGCCCGGGGCTCGGCTGGCACGACGCGCTCTTTGATGCCGTGGCGTCCCTCTTGATCCTGCGGCACCTGATCGCCGAGCTCGATCTAAGTCGCGCGACTGTCGGGCAGTTGATCTCGCTGGATCGAGGGGCCTACGACCGTCGACGGGCGTTGGTTCGCACAGTCCGCGGTGCCGGCTGGCCGGAGTCTCACGTCCCCGACCAGACCTGATCAGCGGCTGAGCTCGGCCAGGGTGGTGCGTGCTTCGCGCACGACTTTGCCCTCCACGTCGCGAATTTCCAGGCGAATGGCCGGATCCTTCTGCTCCCAATCGATGGTGATCCAGCCGAAGTTCGATTGGCCAAATGGATCCTCGGTGCCGACGCGGTAACGGTTCTGTTCCTTCGAGGACCCGCCCTGGTTCAACCCGCTCGAAGTGAGATCGAAAAGCGGATACGCCGGGCCGCCCTCGGTGTTGGCCGGGAGTTTGGAGATGTCCGCCGTGTGCCGGTCGCCGGAGAGGAAGATGACGCCTCGGGCATGGGCACGGATCAACTCGAAGAGTCGTTTGCGTTGGCGTGGCAGGTTGCCCCATTTTTCAAAGCCATGCTGCTCGGGGAGGACCTGCACGCTCGAGACGATGAGGCGGATCTCGGCCGGAACTTTGAGTTGTTCTTCCAGCCACTTCCATTGCTCCTCGCCGATCATGCTCGAGTCGCTCTCCGGATCGGGCAGGTAGGGGCCGCGCCATCCGCTGTTTTCGTCGCTCATTTTCTTTTCCTCATCCTTGGACATGCGCTTGAGCGGTCCGCGAAACCAGCGGGTGTCGAGGAGAATGACCTGCAGTCGCTTTCCCTCGGGTCCGAAGACGTGTGCATCGTAAACGCCGCCACGGTTGCGCATCGGGGATTCCGGCGGCGTTCCATAAAAGGCCATGAAGGCATCCTTCGCCGCCCCTTTGCCCTCCCACTCCACGCCCGCATCGTTGGCCCCGTAATCGTGGTCGTCCCACGTGGCGAGGAGCGGGCAGGAGGCGCGCAACCGGGCAAAGCCTGGGATGGCACTGAACTTGTCGTAGGACGCCTTGAGCACAGCCGGGTCGGCGCTGTCGGCGTAAACATTGTCGCCCGTCAGGATGAAAAGTTGCGGGTCGAGTTTGTTGATCGCCTCCCACACGGGCTGGGCTCTTTTCTCATTGGCGCAGGAACCAAACGCAATGCGGTTGGGAGCCACGTCGCCGGCGAGGGCATGAACGGTGAGGAGAAAAAGCAGGGGAAGAAAACGAAGAAGGGCGGGCATGATGGCGGTCGGGATTCACGATTCCCTAGCAGCGTTCGCGCCCAGCGGCCAACTTCCATTTGCCTCCCGTCCTCAGCTCAGGATTTTTCTTGTCTTGCCTGCGTGTGTTGCCTTCAGCTTCGTCCCTTCCCTGCCCATGAAAATCGTCACCATCCTTCTCGGCTTTCTCGTCTTCGCCGCCACAGCCTCAGCGATGGAACAGCCGGCCTCCCACACCAAGGGCATCCCGACGGGCCAGCCTTCCGGTCCGCTCAAGCCCGGTGAGTATTGGTGGAAGCCCGAGCTGTCCCCGCGCGGGCCGGTTGTTGCTTTGGTCAGCATCCCCCAGCAGTCCGTCCATGTTTATCGCAACGGCGTCCTTATCGGCCGCTCGAGCGTGAGCACCGGAGCCAAGGGCCACAGCACGCCGAGCGGGGTGTTCACCATTCTGGAGAAGAAGAAGGAGCACTACTCCAAGACCTATAACAACGCGCCCATGCCGAACATGCAGAGGCTCACGTGGCAGGGCGTGGCCATGCATTCGGGCAACCTGCCGGGCTACCCGGCCAGCCATGGCTGCATTCGCTTGCCCTACGATTTTTCGCAAAAACTCTTCGGCGTCACCAGCCAGGGCGGCACCGTGATCATTGGCGATGGCAAGACACCGCAACCCCGCCTCGCGGACAACCCCGGCATGATCCTGGCCCCGGCGGATTTCACTCCGGCGATGCTCAGCCCGTTGGGGCGCGGAGGCTATGAATGGGGTCCCGAGCGTAGTCCGTTCGGTCCGGTCACCATGATCCTCAGCCGAGCCGACCAGGCGATTTACATTTATCGCAACGGCGACCCGATCGGCCGCGCCGCCCTGGAGATCGAGGGCGGCGGACGCTTCGGCCAGCACGTCTTCACCCTGCTCGATGGTGCGGCGAAAAAAGCCAGCCCGTGGGCGCCCGGGCGAGCCGGTCTTAAATGGATGCGGGTGAGCAGCGAAAAGGGCCCGAAGATCGATGCCGACGACCTCGGCCGCCGCGTGCGGGTCAACCCCGATTTCGCTGCCAAGGTCTACGATGTCATCACCCCTGGCACGACTGTCGTGGTCACCGACGACCCGGTGACCCGCAAGTTCAAACGGGACTTCACCGTGCTGACCAACTAAGGGTCGGCCATGAATCCGCGCCCTCGTATCGTCGTCCTTGATCAGGGGCATCTGCTGGACGGCGGGCTCGATTGGGGTGAGTTGTCGGCGCTGGGGACGCTGGTGGTTCATCCGCGCACGGACGCTGACGATCTGCTGGCCCGGGCGGATGGGGCGGAAATTTTGCTGACGAATAAGACGCCGCTGACCGCCGCCACGTTTGCACGTTTACCTGCGCTGCGGTTCATCAGCGTGCTGGCCACGGGCTACAATGTGGTCGATGTGGCGGCGGCCCGCGCGCACGGAATCGCGGTGAGCAATGTGCCTGCTTACGCAACGGAGTCGGTCGCGCAACATGTTTTTGCCCTCATTCTGGAGCTGGCCCATCGCGCGGGACGTCACGCTGCGGCGGTGGCGGACGGGCATTGGACGGCGGCCGGCGAGTGGTGTGCACCGCTTGCGCCGGTGGTCGAGTTGTCCGGGCGCCGGCTTGGGCTCATCGGCCGTGGCCGCATCGCACAACGCGTCGCGGAGATTGGCCGGGCCTTCGGCATGGACGTCGCCATGGCCAGCGCGTCCCACCCCGAGGGTGGGGACTCGTTGCTCCCTCTCGCGGAGGTTGCCCGCACGGCCGATGTGCTTTCGTTGCATTGCCAGCTCACGGCGCAAAGCGAGGGGATGGTCGACGCGCCCTTCCTGCGGCGGATGAAGCCGGACGCGTTCTTGATCAACACCGCCCGCGGCGCGCTGATCAACGAGCAGGATCTCGCGGCGGCTCTGGCGGGGGGCGTGATCGCGGGAGCAGGGCTCGATGTGCTCGCGCAGGAGCCGCCTTCGGCCGGACATGGGCTTTGCCATCTACCCAACTGCGTGGTCACGCCGCACATGGCCTGGATGGGTGCCGGGGCGCGTCGGCGTTTGCTCGCGACCACGGCAGAGAACGTGCGGACATATTTGTCCGGAGACCCGGTCCACGTGGTCAATGCGTCCAGGACCTAAGCGCATCGCCGTGACAGCCGGCGGGCAAATGGATAGGGGTTGGGGCGTCATGGCACAGCAGCAGATTCTCGGCATCCCTTTTTTCACCGGCACCGTGCCCGAGGCTGTAGCGGCCACCCTCCGCGGCGGTCTGGTTGTCGCGCCGTCCGGCCCGAATCTGGCCGGGGAACTGCGGCGGGTGCCGGCTTACCGCGAGGCGGTGCAGACGGCGGACGTGGCGTTGACCGATAGCGCGGTGATGGTCGCGGTCCACCGTCTGGCCACCGGCCGGGGGGTGCCGCGGCATTCGGGACTCAAGTTTCTCAGTGCGCTGCTCGAGGAGCCCGTCGTGCGCGAACTGGGCGCGGCCTTCTGGGTCATGCCTTCGCAGGAGGAAGGAGACAAAATTGCCGACTGGCTGCGGGGCCAAGGGTTTCCCGTCACGCCCGAGAATTTCTACGTCGCGCCGTTCTATCGCGGTTACCCGATCGAGGATGAGACTTTACTGCAACGCCTGCAGGTGGCCCGTCCGCGCGTCGTGTTCCTCAATCTCGCGGGAGGCAAGCAGGAGGTGCTGGGTGCCTGGCTGCGCTCGCGGCTGCAACCTTCGCCCGGCCTTGTCTGCACCGGGGCCGCCATTGCCTTTCTCGCCGGCACGCAGGCCAACATTCCCATCTGGGCCGACCGCAGCGGGCTTGGGTGGCTCTTGCGCTGCCTTTATGAGCCGGGCAAATTTCTGCCCCGCTATTGGAGCGCTCTGCCGCTGCTTTGGATGGTCTTTCGCTACCGCGAGGATAGTCCCGTCGCGAAGTAGTCGCGCGTCGCGGCGTGGCGGGCGGCAAAGATTCGCGGGAAGACAAAATGCTGGGCGAACCAATCGCCGCACACCCCGCCACGGTGCCAGGGCAGGGCGAACTCCACCCGGTCGGTCAGGATCGCGCCGCCGTTCTCGCCCGGCCGGAAAATGTGTTGGTGCCGCCAAAGCTTGAAGGGGCAGCGCACCCCCGTGTCCACGAGCAGTCCGGGGGGTTCGACCGTTTCCCAGCGACCGGTCCAATGCAGGGTGAGCGGCCCCGGCCGCACCGAGACGGTGAACTCCTCCCCGGGGCGCGCCGTGCGGTCTGCTTGGATGTCGAGGATGCGCAGGCCCGGCGCGGGCAGGGCGCGGAGATTGTGCGGATTCTCGTGGAAACGAAAGAGTTGCGGCAGAGTCGCGCCGACTTGGCTGGAGAGGGTGAAAATGGGCATGGCGGAAAATCTTGAGGGAAAACTTGCCCGGGGGTGCCAATTTTCGTTATTGCAATGGGTTCGGGCTGCCAATATGCGTGAGCCCCCAAACCAACCAAATCAAAATCTTATGTCTGACAAATCCATCGAAGAAAGAGTTAAAGAAATCATCGTCAAAGAGCTGAGCGTCAACCCCGAGCAGGTGACTCCGACAGCTTCGTTCATCGAGGACCTCGGCGCGGACTCCCTCGACACGGTGGAGTTGGTCATGGCCTTCGAAGAAGAGTTCGGCGTGGAAGTGCCCGACGAGGAAGCGGAGAAACTCCAGACTGTCGGCGACGTCGTCAAATACATCGAGGCGAATTCGACCAAGTAAAGCCCTCTCCCGTCGGCCTGGTCCGGCGGTTTCCTTCCGCCCCGCGGAGCTCAGGCTTCGCGGGGCTTTTCCGTTCGGGCCCGGGCCGCTACAACAAGAGGATGATCGCGTTTTCGCCCGATGAGATGTCCCGCTATTCGCGGCAGATGGTCATGCCGGAGTTCGGCCTCGCCGGACAGCAGCGTCTTCGCGCCGCGCGGGTCCTGCTCATTGGGGCCGGCGGCCTGGGATCCTCCGCCGCGCTCTATCTGGCCGCCGCCGGGGTGGGGACCCTCGGCATCATTGACCCGGATGAAGTCGAGCTCTCGAATCTCCACCGGCAAATTCTGCACGGCACGACCGACGTCGGCCGCCCCAAAGTCGAGTCGGCGTCGCGGCGGCTCGCGGCGGGGAACCCGCATCCGCGCATCGAGCCGATCCGCGGGCGGTTCACCGCGGCCCATGCGCAGGATTTGGTGCGCGGTTGGGATCTCGTGGTGGATGGATGCGACAATTTTTCCACCCGCTACGCCTCGAACGATGCCTGCGTGGCGGCGGGCATCCCTAATGTTTATGGCTCGGTCTGGCGTTTCGAGGGTCAGGTGTCGGTCTTCGCCCCCTCGCCGGGCGGGGGATGTTACCGCTGCATCAACCCCCGGGCACCCGAGCCAGGAACCGTCCCGGGCTGCGCCGAGGCCGGAGTCCTCGGGGTCATGCCGGGCCTGCTTGGCACGTTGCAGGCCCTCGAGGCGATCAAGCTGATCACCGGGTTGGGCGCGCCGCTCATCGGGCGTCTCCTTCACGTCGATGGGCTGACCATGAAATTTCGGGAGTTCCAATTGCGGCGCGATCCGGATTGCGCGCGCTGCGCCCCGGGGCGTGAAAACCTTCCAATCGAGGAGGAGGGGGCGGTTGTCTGCGCCTCACCGGTTCAGACCGTCGGCGAGGTTTCCGTGGGCGAGTTCGCCGCCTTGCGCGCCAGAAACGAGCCCCATGTGTTGCTGGATGTGCGGGAAGATTGGGAATTAGCCGTGGCGCGTCTGGACCCGTGCCTGCACATTCCGCTCGGCCAGATTCCGGCGCGGGTGGATGAAATCCCTGTCGGGTTGCCGGTCTACGTCCTTTGTCATGGGGGTGTGCGCAGCGCCTCCGCGGCGAAGTTCCTCGTCCAGTCCGGGCGGCCTGCGGTTTACAACTTGCGCGGCGGCATCGCCGCATGGTCGGACGAGGTGGACGCGTCCGTGCCGACGTATTAGGTGGATCGCGCCGTCCCGGCGCGATGGCTGCGATCCACCTTTGCCTTGCGTGGCATTGCTTGTTTTAATCGAGCGATGGACTCGATCTTGCGTGGCATGGAAGGCTTGAAGGCAGCGTTGGGGCGTATTCCAAGCGGCTTGTTTGTCGCCGGGGCGGTTCTCCAGGGACGGCGGGTTGGCATGCTGTGCAGTTTTGTCGAGCAGGCGGGATTCGAACCGCCGATGATTTCCATCGCGCTGGGGGTGGACCGGCCGCTGCGTGCCGCAGTCGAGCACGGCGGGCTCTTTTCCCTCAATGTCCTCGGCGCGGAGGACAAGAAACTGCTCGCCGCTTTCGCCTCAGGAGGGGAGGAAGACCCCTTCGCCGCTTTTCCCCTGGTCGAGAATGATCACGGTTTGCCGCAGTTGGCCGATGCCCTGGCCTGGCTGGTCTGCCGTCCGTGCGGGTCGGTGGCTGCGGGTGACCATGTTGTTTATGTCGCCGAAGTCATGGAAGGCTGCTTGCACCGCGAGGCGGGGGAACCGATGATCCGGCTCCGCAAAAATGGACTCACCTACTGACATGGACTGGCTGCTCGAAGTCGTGCGCTGCCCGCGCACTGGCCAGCGACTGGTCATGCGCGAGGGCAAGCTGGTCACCGAGGACGGTGGGCTGGCCTATCGGATGGAGGACGGCATTCCGGTTTTGCTGGCCGAGGAAGCAGAGGAGATGGCGCGATGACGGCGCTCGAAACCTTGCGCCATTCCTGCGCGCACGTCCTGGCCGAAGCCGTCCTGCGGATCTGGCCGGAGGCGCAGTTCGCCGCCGGACCGCCGGTCGAGCAGGGGTTCTACTACGATGTGGACCTGTCGCACCGCATCGCGCCCGAGGACTTTCCCCGGATCGAGGAGGAGATGCGACGCATCATCGCGGACAACCAAAGTTTTGAACGCACGGTGGTCACTCGCGACGAGGCCTTGGCCTTGGGCCGGGCGGGGAAGCTCGCCGCTCTCGGCGAGCGCGGGGTGCCCAGCCGGTTCAAGCTCGATATTCTCGAGGGCATTCCGGAGGGCGAGGAAATCACGCTCTACCGCAACGGTGCCTTCACCGATCTGTGCGCCGGGCCGCATGTGGAGTCGACCGGTCGCATCGGGGCGTTCGCGCTCACGGCGGTGGCCAGTGCCTACTACAAGGGCGACGAAAACAACCCGCAATTGCAGCGCCTTTACGGGATCGCCTTTCCCACCGCAGAGGAACTCGAGCATTGGCGCACGATGCAGGAGGAGGCGCGCAAGCGGGATCACCGCAAGCTGGGGCGCGAGCTCCACTTGTTTCACATCGACGAGACGGTGGGCGCGGGCCTCATCCTCTGGACGCCCAAGGGCGCGGTCGTGCGGCAGGAGTTGCAAAATTTCATCGGCGAAGAACTGCGCCTCCAAGGTTACGAGCAGGTCTTCACCCCGCACATCGGGCGGCTCGAACTTTTTCGCACGTCCGGCCATTACCCGTATTATGCGGACTCCCAATACCCGCCGCTGGTCGAGCGTGAGACCCTGCACCGGCTGGCCGATGAGGGCTGCTCCTGCGCGGAGTTGTCCAGCCGTCTGGAAAAGGGCGAGGTTGAGGGCTACCTGCTCAAGCCGATGAATTGCCCGATGCACATCAAGATTTTCGCCTCGCAGCCGCGCAGCTACCGCGATCTGCCCGTGCGACTGGCCGAGTTCGGCACAGTCTACCGGTGGGAGCAGTCCGGGGAATTGAATGGCATGACCCGTGTGCGCGGCTTCACCCAGGATGACGCGCATCTTTTCGTTACCGAGGACCAGGTGGCGGCGGAAATCCAAGGCTGCCTGGAACTGGTGAAAAAAGTATTCGGCGTTTTCGCGATGAGCGATTACCGCGTGCGCGTCGGGTTGCGCGAGCCGGGCTCGGACAAATATGTCGGGCGGCCCGAGGACTGGAACCGGGCCGAGGAGGCTTGCCGGGCGGCCGCGCAGACGCTGGGGGTGCCTTACACCGAGGAACCGGGCGAGGCTGCGTTCTACGGGCCGAAGATCGACTTTGTCGTGCGCGACGTGATCGGGCGCGAGTGGCAGCTTGGCACGGTGCAGGTGGACTTCCAGTTGCCCGAGCGTTTCGACCTCAGTTTTGCCGGGGCTGACAATCAGCCGCACCGCCCCGTCATGATCCACCGCGCGCCCTTCGGCTCGATGGAGCGCTTTGTCGGCGTGCTCATCGAGCACTTTGCCGGGGCCTTCCCCGTGTGGCTTTCGCCCGAGCAGGCGCGCGTTCTTCCGGTCTCGGACAAAGTGGCGGGCTACGCGGCTGAAGTGGCTGCCGCCCTCAAGGGCGCAGGCGTGCGGGCCGTGGTGGACACCTCGCAGGACAAGCTCGGGGCCAAGATTCGCCTTGCCCAAGTCGAGAAGGTGCCTTACATGCTTGTCGTCGGTGGCAAGGAAGCCGAGTCCCGGCAGGTTTCAATCAGAAGCCGCAAAGCCGGGGACGAAGGTGCCCAGCCGCTGGAAAATTTTGTCGAGCGCATCAAAAATGAAATCAGTGGACGAGTCCTCTAGTCACTCCTAGTATCCCGCACGCTCCCGGGGTCCCACTATCCGCATCCGCTTGGCTTTCAACCGCAATCCTCAACCGCCCCTCATTCGGGTCAACCACCGCATCCGCGCCCGCGAAGTGCGCGTGATCATCGGGGCCACCAACGAGCAGCTTGGTGTCCTTCGTCTGCAGGATGCGTTGCGCAAGGCCGAGGAAATGGGGCTCGATCTCGTCGAGGTCGCGGCCAATGCCGAGCCGCCCGTCTGCCGCATCGTCGATTTCGGAAAATATCGCTACGAGCTGGCCAAGCAGGAAAAGGACAAGAAGTCCCACACGAGCAAACTCAAGGAAGTCAAATTCCGGGTCAACATCGACCAGCACGACTACATGACCAAGATCCGCCACGCCGAGGAGTTCCTCGACAAGGGCAACAAGGTGAAGGTCCAGCTGCAGTTCCGTGGCCGCGAAATGGCCCACCAGGACCTTGGCATGGCCGTGGTCCAGCGCGTGCGCGAAGACCTCGCCACCATGGGCCATGTGGATATGGATCCCCGCCTCATCGGTCGCACGATCAACATGACGATGAGCCCGCTGCCCGCCGCCAAACGCAAGCGCAAGCACGCCCCGTTGGAATACGAGCCGGAAGACGACAGCAACCAGCCGGACGAGGTCGACGACGATTGAGCCGCGCTGCGGCGCCCCGTCCGCAGCCCCCTCTCGGTAGGGTCGGCTAGCCCAGCCGACCGCTTGATGACAGCGAAGGCTATCGGCCATTGGCAGGTTTCACGCTAGAACCGGGTTGCTCGCTTTGACGCTCATTTCTTCTTTGCTTTGACTGGCCTGCGTGAATGATGGCGGTCGCTTTGAAAACGTCCGCCATCATTCTCCGCGTCGCCGACTTCCTCAAAGGCTTCCCGCCGTTCAGCTACCTTCCGGACGAGGCACTGCTCGAACTGGCGCGGTCGGGGCGGGTGCAATTCTCGGAAAAAGGGGAAATTCTTTTCGACCAAGGCACCACACACGGGCGCTATTTTTATGTCATCAACAAAGGTTCCGTGCGTCTCGTGCGCGGCGAGGAGCAAAAGCTGTCCGACTTGCGCGGCCCGGGCGATTTTGTTGGCGCGGGGGCCGTGCTGGGCGAGGAGACACACACCGACTCCGCGCTGGTCGACGAGGACTCGATCCTTTACGCCCTCGACGCTTCCGTCTTCACGCGACTCTGTGCCGAATCGCCGCGGGTCAGCCGTTTTCTAAAAGTTTATTTCGCCTCGGAGGAGGTCGAACCGGGCGCCGCGCCGCGCCATGGTCCGTCCGGCTGGCACGGAGGAAACGGGGAACACCTCGCGCGGATCAAAGCGCGTCTCGTTGCGGGCCCTCGCACCCGGCCCGTGCGCGAGGCAGCCGAGGCGATGTCTGCCGCGAACACCTCGGCGTTTCTCGTGGTCGATGATGCAGGAAAGCCGTCGGGCGTGCTGACCGAAACCGATCTGCGCAACGAGATCGCGACAGGCCGCGTGCCGATCGGCACGGCGGTCGGGGACATCATGCGCCGTCCGGTCGTAACCGTGTCGCCACAGATCGGGCCGGAGGATGCCCTGCTCGTGATGATCAGACACGGTATCCGGCACATTTGCGTGACCGAGGACGGCACGCCGGAGAGCTGCGCGGTGGGAATGATTGTGGAAAAATCGATCTCGCTGGCGCAGGGGCGCGATCCGCTGGCGCTCGTGCAAGAAATACGGCAAGCCTCCTCGCCACAGGCATTGCGCGCCATGGGCCAAGAGCTAGATCGATTGCTCTCGGTCGAGCTGAAGTCGCCGGACGATGTTTCGTGGTGCTCGCGTTTGGCCGACGAGACACGCCGTGCGATTTTCCGCCGCGCGGAATTACTGGCGCGGGAAAACGTCGGGCCGGCGCCCGGGCCTTTCGCACTGGTCCTGGTCGGACGGGCCGGTCGCGGGGAAGTTCTCACCGCGACGCCCATGGCCGGAGCGAGCTTGGCCAATGACGAAAAGGTGCGCGGCTGGACGCAAGATCTGCTCGCCCGCATCGACGAAATACTCGCTGCGGCAGAATTTTCCTCGGCGCCCGCCATGGAACCGGAGGACCGCGCCGCGCGTTGCCGCACGGTTGACGAGTGGAGCGAGTTTTTCCGCTCTCTCGTCCGCGATCCGATGGGCGGGGAAATCTGGAAGCAGATGAAACTTTTCGATCTCTCGGTGGTGGCAGGCGATCCCGACCTGCTCGAGAAAGTTCTTTGCGCCTTGCGTGAGGAGATGGCGTTGCGGCCGACATTCATCCGCCTGCTGGCCAACGACGCACTGGGCAACCTGCCGCCGGTCACCATTTACGAAGGCTACGCGGTGGAAGCCGGTGGATCGGCCCGCGAAACGATCGATCTCCAAGATTACGCGCTCGGACCAGTGAGCGATGTGGCGCGGGTTTTCAACCTGGATGGCGGCGACCCGCGCATCACCGGCACCCTCGAACGCCTGGCTGCGGCAACTTCACGGTTTCCGCAAGCAGCGGATGTCTTTGCCCAAGGCGCGCGCGCTTTCCGAGTCGCGCAATTTTTCCGCGCGACGCAGGGATTGCGCGACGGGGATGACGGACGCGAACTCCGGCCCGCCACGCTCAGCCGCACGGAGCAGGTGCAACTCAAGTCGGCCTTTCGCGAGATCGGCGCCTTGATCACTTTCACCGCGAACCATTATGGATTCAAAGGCTGACCCGCGTTACATCGTCTTCGACTGCGAGACAACCGGGCTCGATCCGGCCAAGGACGGCATCCTGACCATTGGTGCGGTGGCGGTGCGCGGTGGGGAAATCTGCCTCGATGATGAGTTCGACGCCATCCTCTCCGACTGGCGCATGACCTCCGCCGTGCTGGTGCACGGCATCACCGCCGCGGAGGCGGCAGGCGGGCAATCGGAGGAGCAGGCGGTGAACAAGTTTCTCGACTACGTCGGCGACGCGGTGCTCGTCGGCCACCATGTCGGCTTCGATCAGAAGATCGTGACCCACGCCGCGCGGCGGCTCGGCCGGGATCTGCCGAATCCCGCGCTCGACACCATGCGAATCGCCCTCGCCTTGGAGGAGCTCGGGGCGTTCGAAGGACGCGAGATCCGCGGCTTCGACCTCGACAATCTCGGGGCGCTCTTCGACGTCGAACCCCACG
>JBMOJP010000129.1:0-4485 GCA_049315725.1 Chthoniobacterales bacterium
TCTTCCTCGAGCTTCTTGAGCAACTCCTCGACCTTCTCCTTGTTCTCTTTGGCCTCCAGGTAGTTCGGACGCGTGCGCAGGGCTGCGTCGTATTTTGCGATGGCGTCCTTCCAGTCGGTCTTGGTCTTTTCCTTGTCCTGCTGCCCCTCGCCCTGGCGGAAGAGCGTGTTGCCGAGATTGAACTCCGCGGTCGAGCGCAGGGAAGGATCCTCGGTTAAAGTGGCGCGGGAAAAATACTCGGCGGCTTTGCCAAAATCCTTCAGCCGGTAGGCCGCCGTGCCGGCGTTGAGCTGGAGATTGGGCGCATCAGGCTCGCTCTGCAGGCGCTGCTCAAAAGCCTTCTGCGCCCCCGCGTAATCGCCCTGCTCGTAGGCGCTGAGACCATCCGGCGCCGCCCAGGCCGGGGGCAAAACGCACAACCAAAGAGCCGCGGCCAGCGGGATAACCGGCCGACGCCGACGTTCGCCCACCAGGGCCTGCAGCGCGAGCAGAGCAAGGGCCACACCAAGCGGCCATTGGTAACGCTCGATCGGACTCCGCGCGCTGTTCGTCGTGATGTCTGCTTCGGCCAGCTTGCCGATTCCATCCACGGCCAGCCGCCGCGCCGCATCCTCATCCAACGGCGTGTAGAATCCGCCCGTGACCTCGGCGATCTGCGTCATGCGCGCCGCATCCAACCGCGACTGCACAACCTTGCCGGCAGCGTCGCGGACAAATTCGCCCCCGCCGAGGGGAATCTCCGACCCCTGGGTGGAGCCGACACCGACGGTGAAGATACGGATGCCATTGGCCGCCGCCTGCTGAGCCGCGGCGAGGCCGTCGGCGTCCAGTTCCTCGCCATCGGAAATGATGATGAGCGCGCGAGAAAATCCCTCGGCTTTCCCGAAGGCCTCCTCGGCCATGCGGATGGCGGCGGCGAGGTTGGTGCCGCCTTTGGGAATGACCGTGGTGTCCAGCTCGTCGAGCGCGGCCAACACCGCCCCGTGGTCGAGGGTCAGCGGGGCCTGGAGAAAAGCCGAGCCGGCAAACGCAACCAGTCCAACCCGGTCGGCGCCGAGTTCGCCGATCAAGTCCTCGGCCAGAAGCTTCGAGCGCTCAAGACGCGAGGGCGCAACATCAGGCGCGAGCATGGAGCGCGACACGTCCATGGCAATGACCACGTCACGACCACGGTGTGGCACCTCCAGCGTGTCGTAACCGAGCCGCGGGCCGGCCATGGTGACAATGAGCAGGCCGAGGGCGAAAAGCACACAGCCCCCGCGGAACCAGCGCCGGCCCGGGCTGGTGTTGCCCGCGAGCAGGTCGCGCAGCTTGGGCGCGACGATGCGGCCCAGCAGGACCTGACGGCGCCGCTCAGCCCACCCATAGAGCACGACGACCAGCGGCAGCAGCCACAGGAAGTGCAGCAACTCCGGCCGCGCAAAGGTCAGGGCAGACGTCTCCATATCGTTTGTCCGAGAAAAGTTTCCGCCGCGAGCAGGACGGTGCCCACAAGCACGAACCAGGGGAAAAGATCCCGGTATTGCGCGACCTTCTGCACCTCGACGCGGGATTTTTCCAACTCGTCGATCTCGCGGAAAATCTGCTGCAAGGTCTGCGTGTCGGTCGCGCGGAAGTAGGATCCGCCCGTCATGGTGGCGATCTGCTTGAGGCTCTCCTCGTCGAACTCGACCGGAATCTGACGGTAAACGGTGCGGCCGAATTGATCGACGAACGGGAACGGTGCATTGCCGCGGGTGCCCGAGCCGATGGTGTAGACCTTGATCCCGAGTGCCTTCGCCGCCTCGGCCGCGGTCAGCGGCGTGACCCGACCCATGTTGTTGTCGCCATCGGTCAGCAAGACGACGAGCTTCGACTTGGCCTCCTTGTCCTTGAGCCGGCTGGAGGCCGCCGCCAGGGCCGAACCAATGGCCGTCCCATCCTCCACCAGACCAATCCGCGTGCGGTCGAGATTCTGGATGAGCCAGTCATGGTCGAGGGTCAGAGGGCTGACCAAATAAGGCCGCCCGGCGAAGGCGACGAGGCCGATGCGGTCATTCGGGCGCTCCTCGATGAATTTCTCCGTCACCCGCTTGATGGCCTCGAGGCGGTTGGCCCGCTGGCCGCCAATGGTGAAATCCTCGGCCAACATGGACCGCGACACGTCCACGACCAGCATGATGTCGACCCCGCTGGCCTGCGTGCGGGTGATGGTCTTGCCCAACTGCGGCCGCGCGAGGGCGAGGATGAGGCAGGCGAGGGCGAGATAGAGCAACCCGGTAAGAAAATCCCCGGCCCGGGAGCGGCGGCGGCTGCCGATCTTCGCCACCGTCTTGGTCGTGGAGAAAAGCACGCCCGGGGTGCCGCCGAATTTGCCCTTGAGCCAGGCCAGCAGCGGAATGAGCAGCAGGAGCCAGAGGAACTTGGGCTGGGCAAAGGCCAGACCGGAAAAATCAGGCAGCGACGGCATGGGCCACATCTCCTTTCACCAGATCCTCCGCCAGCCCGGCCAGCTCGACGTTGTCCGCGCCGGTCGCCTCGGTCCGGGCGAACTTGCTCATGTCCGCCTTGTCGAGAAACCGGGTCAAGCGCGCCAAACGCTCCGGATCGAAGACCCCGCTCCCGCGCGCCGTTTGCAAAAATTCATACGATGTCTGCGTGGTCGCGGGAAGGTGATGCTCGACCGAAAGGAAACCCCGCAGGATGTCGCAAACTTCGATGCTGAATTCGTAAGGCGGAGCTTCCGCCGCCGCGACCTGCGCGCGACCGAGGGCCACCAGGGCCTTCTCCCGCGGAGTCAAAGGACGACGGTTGACCCGCTGACGCCAGGCGACGAAGGCCCAGACACCGAGTCCGAGGAGAACGAGGATGAAGACTCCGGCCGCGATCATGACCGGCAGCGGGTAGGGCAGATACCACACCGGGCCCGCGATCTCGTGGGGGAGCAGATTGGCTGGGACGTCGGCGGGAGGCATGGGTCAGGAACTCAGTTGCCGCTGCTCGCGGCGGGCGAAAAATCCGCGCAGGACGTGGAGATAGTCCTCGTTGGTGCGCAGCGGGATCATGTCGATGCCCAGCTTGCGAAATTCCTGGTCGACCAGTTTCTTGCGCTTTTCCTCCAGCGCCAGGTAGGCCCCGCGCAGGGCGCGGCTCGAGGTGTTGACGTCGATCTGCTCGCCCGTCTCGGGGTCCTCCAGCGTGACGAGACCAACATCGGGCAGATCCTCCTCCCCGGGGTCCACCACGGGGATGGCAATGAGGTCGTGGCGGCGGGCCGTGACCGCGAGCGGACGGGAGTAGCCCTGATCGAGAAAATCGGAAATGAGAAAAACCACCGCACGACGGGTCACCACCTTGTTGAGATACTCCAGCGCCCCCGTGAGGCTGGTGCCGCGGTGCTGCGGACGGAAGTAGAGCATTTCGCGAATGAGCCGCAGGATGTGCAGGCGGCCTTTTTTCGGATGAATGAAAAGCTCAACCTCGTCGGTGAAGAGCAGGAGCCCGACCTTGTCGTTGTTCTGGATCGCACTGAAAGCAAGGATCGAAGCCACCTCGGCCGCGAGCTCGCGCTTGCTTGACGACACGCTGCCAAAATCACCCGAGGCGCTGACATCCACCACGAGCATGACGGTCAATTCGCGCTCCTCGGTGAACTTTTTCACGAACGGCGCATTCATCCGCGCGGTCACGTTCCAGTCGATCGAGCGGATCTCGTCGCCCGGTGTGTATTCGCGCACCTCCTCGAAGTTCATCCCGCGGCCCTTGAACACGCTGTGGTAGGACCCGGCAAACATCGAGTCGACCAAGCGGCGGGTGTGCAGCTCGAGACGGCGGATTTTTTTGAGAATTTCGCGTGTGTCCTGCATGGGATGGGAAGTCTTAAGTCGGGCAGAATTAAGTTTTAAGGAACGCGGCGGCCGCCCCGCTTAAAACTTAATCTCTTAAAACTTAAAACTCTCTACGGCACCGGCAGCCCGGCGAAGATCTGCTCGATGATCATCTCGCTGGTCATTTCCTCCGCCTCCGCCTCGTAGCTCACGGCGATGCGGTGGCGCAGCACGTCGGGGCCGATCGACTTCACATCCTGCGGCGTGACGTAGCCGCGGCCGTTGAGAAAGGCATGCGCCTTGGCCGCGAGCGTGAGGTAGATCGTCGCGCGCGGCGAGGCGCCGTAGCGGATCATCCCATCAAGCTTGAGCCCGTGCGAAGCCGGTTGGCGGCTGGCCCAGACGATGTCCACGATGTAGTCCTTGACCCGGTCGTCCACGTAGATCTCGTTGACGAGGCTGCGGGAGGCGATGATCTCCTCCGGGCGCACCAGCGTGTTGACCTCGAGCTTGGGGGCCGAGGTGGACATGGCGTCGAGAATGGAACGCTCCTCCGTGCGGGTCGGGTAGCCGACGTGGACCTTGAACATGAAGCGGTCCAGCTGCGCCTCGGGCAGCTGGTAGGTGCCCTCCTGCTCAAGCGGATTTTGCGTGGCGAGGACGAGGAACGGGTCGGGCA
>JBMOJP010000130.1:0-4483 GCA_049315725.1 Chthoniobacterales bacterium
GGAAAAGTTCCTTGGCGTTCATTTCCCCGAGGCCCTTGAATCGCTTGATCTGCACGCCGCGGCGGCCGATTTCCTTGACCAAGTCGAGGATGCGCGGGATGGAAAAAATCTCATGCTTCACCTCGCGCTCCCCCTCGCCCTCGATGAGGTGGAAGATCGGACTGTCCGTCGCCGCATAGTGGTCGATCTCGAGGCCCTTCTTGGAAAGCTCGGCGGTCAACTTCTCCGCCGCGGCCGATTCGTGGACTTCCACCAACGTCGCGCGGCGCTTGCGGCCGGGCAGGGCGGTTTCCTTGACCGTCTCCTTGGCTGGAGCGGCCTCCGCCTCCCCGGCCTCGGGCATCTCACTTTCGAACAAGTTGAGATCGCTGTTCTTCGCGGCGAAGTTCTTCAGCTCCTCCTCGTCGTGGAAATACTCCACGCTCTCCTGGTTGCCGTCGCGGATCTTGATCAGATAGATCGGCAGCCGTCCGGTCTTCGGATCACGCGAGCCGAGGTAGGTTTCAAAATCACCCCCGAGCCGCTTGATCGCGTTGCTCGTCTTGGAAAAGCGTTCGAGCAGTTCAAGGATTTCCTTCAACTGCGTCTCGCTGAAAACTTTCTTGTTCTTGAGGTGGACGAGGCGGATGTCCTCGGCCCCGAGTGAAATGAGAATACGGGTGAGCTGCGCATCGTCATCCACGTATTCCTCGCGCTTCTTGCGCTTGATCTGGTAGAGGGGCGGCTGGGCGATGTAAACGCAACCGCGGCGGACCAACTCGGTCATTTGCCGGTAGAAAAATGTCAGGAGCAAGGTGCGGATGTGCGAGCCGTCAACATCGGCGTCGGTCATGATGATGATGCGCCCGTAGCGCAGCTTCTCAAAGTTGAACGACCCCTCCTGATCGCCCGCACCGATGCCCGTGCCGACCGCGGTGATCATGGTCTGGATCTCCGTGTTCTGCAGAACCTTGTCCAGGCGGGCCTTCTCCACGTTGATCAACTTGCCGCGGATGGGGAGGATGGCTTGGAAGCGGCGGTCGCGTCCCTGCTTGGCCGAGCCGCCGGCCGAGTCGCCCTCGACGATGAACAACTCGGTGAGCGAGGGATCGCGCTCCGAGCAATCGGCCAGCTTGCCCGGCAGGCCGCCGCCGGTCAGCGCGCTCTTGCGCACCGTCTCGCGGGCCTTGCGAGCCGCCTCGCGCGCGCGCGCCGCGGTCATGCCCTTCTCGAAAACTTTTTTCGCCACGGCCGGATTCGAGTCGAAGAAATCCATCAGCCCCTCGTAAATGATCGAGCTGACGATGCCGTCAACCTCGGGGTTGACCAGCTTGACCTTGGTCTGGGACTCGAACTTCGGGTCGGGGTGCTTGAGGCTGAGCACGCAGATGAGTCCCTCGCGCACATCGTCGCCGGTGATCGGGGGATCCTTCTCCTTGGCCAGGTTGCTGGCCTTGGAATACTGGTTGATCGCGCGGGTCAGGGCCGAGCGGAAACCGGTCATGTGCGTGCCGCCGTCCGGGTTCGGGATCGAGTTGGTGAAGCAAAGGATCTGGTCGGTGTAGGAGTCGTTGTATTGCATCACGCACTCGACGAAGACGTCCTCCTCGACGTCCTCGCCGTTCTTGCCCTTCATCATCGTCTTGCGCTGACCGCCGATGTTGATGACCTTCGGGTGGATGACCTGCTTGCTTTCGCCGAGTTCGCGGACGAACTCCTCGATGCCGAGCTTGTAAATATAAGTCGCGACCTTCGGCTCGCCCTCGACGCGCTCGTCGATCAGGCGGATTTCCAGGCCCGAGTTGAGGAAGGCCAACTCGCGCAGACGGGCGCCGAGGCGCTCGAAGACGAACTCAATCGTGGTGAAAATCTGGGTGTCCGGCAGAAACGTGATGAGCGTCCCGGTCTGCTTCTTGTTCTTCAGGTCGCTCAGAACTTTGAGCTGCTGCGTCGTTTTGCCGCGGGCGAACGACATGAAGTAGACCTTGCCGTCACGATAAACCTCGGCCTTGAACCACTCGGAGAGCGCGTTGACGCACTTGGCCCCGACGCCGTGCAGACCGCCGCTGAATTTGTAGGCCCCCTGGCCGAATTTGCCGCCGGCGTGCAGGTTGGTCAGCACCAGCTCGATCGCGGGAATTTTCCACTTCGGGTGGACATCGACCGGAATGCCGCGGCCGTTGTCGCGGATCGAGCAGGAGCCGTCCGCATGAATGGTCACGTCGATGCGCGTGCAATGGCCGGCCAGATGTTCGTCGATCGAGTTGTCCAGAACCTCGTAAACGCAATGGTGCAGACCGCGCTCGTCGGTGTAGCCGATATACATCCCCGGCCGCTTGCGCACGGCCTCCAAGCCCTCAAGTTTGTCGATCTGAGCGGCGTCATACGCCTGCCCGACTTTGCCTACCATCTCTTTTTCCGCCATGTGATAAATGCCGATAAAAACACGCGCCGCCGCACCCTCTTGGTGGCCCCGAACTTAAGGGGCGCGGGAGGATCGACCGGCGCGGCCGAATCAGTCCGCAAAGCCTAACCTCCCCCCCGGGTCGCTCCAGCCTTTTTTGCCCGGGGCGCCAGATTTTTGCGTCATAAATCCTCGCATTCGCCAACCCCGGATTCGCCAAGGGGCTTCTCCGCGCTTACCATCCCCTCTTCCATGGAAGAATTTGACTTCGTCGTGATCGGTGGCGGCAGCGCGGGCTATGCCGCGGCGCGCACGGCGGTGGGTGAGGGATTGCGCACGGCGGTGATCGATGGCGCGGAGGAACTGGGCGGGCTTTGCATCCTGCGCGGCTGCATGCCGAGCAAGACCCTCATCGAATCGGCCAACCGCATACTCGAAATCCGGGAGGCCAGCGAGTTCGGCCTTTCGGCCGGTCCAGTATCGTATGACGGCGCTGCAATCATCGCGCGCAAGCGGCGCCTCGTGGCCGACTTCACCCGCTACCGGACCGAACAGTTGGAGAGCGGAAAATTCCAACTCCGGCGCGGCCACGCGAAGTTCACCGGACCGCAGGAACTGTCCGTCCAGCTGCGCGCCGGTGGTGAACAAAAGCTCCGGGCCCGCGCCATCCTGATCGCCACCGGCTCGGTCATCCGCCACCCGGACATCCCGGGGTTGGCGGCGGCGGAACCGATGACGAGCGATGAAGCACTCGACAACCCGCACCCGCCCGCCTCTTTGCTCGTCCTTGGGGCCGGCCCGGTCGCGCTGGAAATGGCCCACTACCATCGGGCGCTCGGCTCGGCCGTCACGGTCATCCAACGCAGCCCTCACCTCCTCAGCACGATGGATCACGACGTGGCCGATGCCGTGCAAGCCGGCATGGAGCGCCACGGGACAAAGTTTGCCCTCGGCTGCCGGATCCTCGAAGCCGGCCGTGGTCCCCGAGGCAAATGGGTGCGCGTGGCCCGCGAGGGCCGCGAAGAAACCTTGGAGGCGGCCGAGATTCTCGTGGCCCTTGGACGTGACCCAGCCACCACGGGACTTCAGTTGTCGGCCGCGGGCCTCGACCCCGCACCCGCCTGCCCGGTCGCCACCGGTCCGACGCAGCAAACGGCGGTGCCGCACATTTTCGGCGCGGGTGATGTGACCGGGAAGCTTGAGATTGTCCACATCGCCATCGAGCAGGGAGAAATCGCCGCGCGCAACGCGGCCCGCCTGATCCGCGGCCGCGGCGAACCGCTCGAGCAGATTGACTACCGCCTGCGTCTCTTCGCCGTCTTCACCCAGCCCGAGGCTGCGATGGTCGGCCTGACCAGACGCGAAGCCCGGGAGCAGGGCCTGGATGTGGCCGAGGCCTGCTATCCCTTCGACGATCACGGCAAATCCCTCGTCCAGGGCAAGACCGACGGCTTCGTCAAGCTCCTGGCCGACCGCGCCAGCGGCGAACTCGTCGGCGGCGCCCTCGTCGGCCCGCACGCCTCGGAGTTGATCCACGAGGTCGTGGTGGCCCTGCGCTACCGGGCCACCGCGGCCGATTTTGCCCGCATTCCGCACTACCACCCGACGCTCAGCGAGATCTGGACCTACCCCGCCGAGGAATTGGCCGCCGGGCTTGGCTGAGGCGTCACGGGCTTTTTCCGGCTTCGCGCTCGCTTTGTTTTGACACCCCCGGCCGGGGCACTAAGTTCGAGGACTCAACCACGATGAATCTCAGCAACCTAGTCAATCCCATGAGCGAAACATCACCCGGCAGTCCCAACCGCAACCATCTCTCCAGCGACGTGGAAATCAAAGGCACACTCAAATTCCAAAATGACCTTGTTTTCGACGGCAAAATCGAAGGCGAGATCATCTCCAACGCCACCCTCACCGTCGGCAAAAGCGCCCACGTGCAGGGTGAAGTGAAATCGAAGTCCGTCATCATCCACGGCTCGGTCCAGGGCAACATCGACGTCGCGGAACGCGTGGAACTCAAGGCCACTGCCCAACTCATCGGCGATCTGCGCGCCGGCCGCATCATCATCGAGGACGGCGCCACCTTTGTCGGCAAATCCGAAG
>JBMOJP010000131.1:0-4483 GCA_049315725.1 Chthoniobacterales bacterium
CGATCGTGGGGACACCAATCGCATTCGTGGCCACGCGCACCGAGGTCATGCCGATGAGTCTCGATGACCCGTTAGTGTTCGTTCCGCGGTCAGACCACCATCCGATGGTGATGGTGCCGCCGTTGCTGATGTTGAGACCGGTGATCTGGGCCGACTTGAATTCATTCGATCCGCCGGCGGTCGAGTAGGCGAGCGAGGCATTTGTTTTTCCATCCACCACCACAGTCCATGCGGGAAACCGGGTGTTGTTGGTCAGATTGACCTCACCCATATAGGAGACGAAAAGATTCGTCAGAGTCCCCCCGGTGTTGTTGATGAGGGTCAGCCTGTTGGTCAGGATGCCACTGTTGCCTGTGTGCAAGTAGCCGAGGATGCCGGGCGTATTCGTGCGGCCGTAGAATCCGCCGGTCGATGCACTGGAATTCGTCCAGCTTCCCGAATAGCCATTGATGCCGCCGGTGGAGATGGCGCGCCATCCGGACGGAAGAGTCGTGTTGGTCAGACCGTCGAAGCTCTGGGTGTAAACGCCGGTGAACGACGGGCTGGGCGCGAGGGTGTTGAAGGTCGCGGCGGGTCCGTAATTCGTCCCATTTGCATTGATGGCGAAAGATTTGACGGTGTAAGCCGTGCTGGCCAGCAGCCCGGAGATCGCATTGGTGAAGGCCGACACATCCGGCGGGGCATTGGTGATCGCGGTCGCGTTCGGGCCGCCGACAACTGGGTTGGAGTTGAGTGAAGTTTGGGAATAGACGAAACCGCGGGAGGTCAGGGCGGAGCCGGCGTCGGTCAGCACCGACGAGGACACGGTCGCGCCGTTTTGCAGCAGGAGGAGGTCGTCAACCACCACGGCGCCCAGCACCGGACCGGCGAGCGCGGTCGAAGCGGTCAGGCTGACGTCATCAATGGCCAAACCCGCGTCGTTGCCGGGGTTGTTGAAGTCCTGCCAGCGGATGAACATGGTCTCGCCGGGTGCCAGCGCCACCGGGATGGTGACATTGCTGATCTGAACCTGGTTGGTGACATTGTTGCCATCAAGCGGGCCGTTGGTCGCCACTGGACTCGGTCCGTAGATGTTGGCCAGCGGGAGCGCGAAGACATTGGCCGGGTTCGTGGCGGTGAGGAAGTTGATGTTGTTGACGACAGTGCCATCGACCTTGCCGTAGGCGAAGTTGAGGAAGTTCTGCGCCGAAGTGGAACTCCGCCAGATCTTGCCCGTGAGGTTGACCACGACAGAATTGAGTGTGCTGACGGTGGAGTTACTGATGAGGGCACCGAAGGCGGGCGTCATTGAGCCGCCAGCGAGGCTCCCGAGCGAGCGGTTCGCATCGCCTGTGGTGCCATAGTTGTAAACTGCCTCATTGGTGCTCGATCCGTTGTCGGCCGCGAGGTTCGTGTTCACGCTGGAGCCGGCGATGGCCGTAGCGAACCAGCCGTTGAGGTTGGTGTTGACCACGCCGCCGAGGCTGGCTTGGACGCCGATCGTGGTCGAGATAACGTTGCTGAAGGCGTTCGTCCCCAAGGTGTTGAAGTCCTGCGTGTAGCTATTCGTTCCCAGGCTGCTCAGCGGAATCTTCACGGCATCGGTGTTGATCACGGTGATGATGCCCGGGACAGGAGCGAAGCCGCTCGCAGTAGGTGTCACGGTCACGTTTGTGTTGCTGTCAACCGTGCTGTCGGCCGGCGCGGAAACGATGAAGCTCGTGAAAAGCTCACCGTCGGGGACCGTTGCGGTCGCTGGCACAACGAGGTCAGCGGGGCTCGATGAGGCCAGGTTGACCACGACGTTGGAGGTCGCAAGTTCGCTGAGGGTGACAAAGCCCGTCCCCGTCGCGCCTTCGTTGATCGAACCGGAGGAGAAACTGACGGTTACGCTTGGAACGGTGAAGCTGGAGGCGCTGAACCCGGTGCCGCCTGGATTCGTCACGGAGATCAGGCCAGTCGTGGCGGCGCCCGGCACGGTTGCGGTGATCTGGGTGGAGTTATCGATGGTGAAGGAGGCAGTGGCGCCGTTGAAAGCGACGGTGGTGGCGGTGCTGAAATTTGCGCCCGTGATAACCACCGAGGTTCCAGCCGGGCCGCCCGAGGGCGAGAAGCTCGTGACGGTCGGGGCGTTGGCTGAAGCGGAAGTCGAGGTGACTTGGAGGTTGTCTATGCTGATTCTCGGACGGCTGCCGGTGGTCCCGCCAGTGCCGTTGGCGTAGTAGAAGCGGAGCTTAACGGTGTTGTTACTGCTAATGGCTGCTGGAAGTGCAGCGCTAACGGCGGTTGACCCTGCGACGTTGTTGGTCGCCACGTAAGGAAGGCCGCCGCCCGTGATCTCGGTCCAATCGGAAGCGTTCGTAGGGCTTGAGTTCGTGGCGAAGTAAACCCGCAACGTGCCCACCCGGTTCCCAGTAGAGTTGGCCACGGCCGCGGCGTCAAAGCCCAAGGTTCCAGCCACACGATTGGAGAAATTGAGGTTCAGATCGGTGCCGACCGACGCAGTGTTGTCAGTGCCTCCGGTGGAAAGGAACTGAATGTTGACACCCGAGCCATTGGTGGGCGACTGAACGCCGCCGCTGCTGCTCAGGTTAATGATGCTAACCGATGTTGTCGTAATCCGGGTCGCTGAAGGAATAGCATTGGTCGTGCTGTTGGTGGCCAACCCATTCCAATTTACCGGATAATTCGTCCACCCGGTGAATGACTCAGAATAATTCCCCGAGGACATGTTAAAGTAGGTCTGCGCGCTGGCCGGGGCAATGGCGGCGGTGAAGACAACGAGCACGAGGGTCAGCGAGAGACAGAGCGAGCGGATGGGGCGGTGGGAGTTCATTTTTTGGGTCGTTGTTTGTTTACGGGGCGAGGATTTTGGCGGTAAAACAACTGCCGCAAGGTGGCCGCATTTCGCCAGCCCGGCAACCGTTTCCTGCCATTGTGTCGAAATTGTTGCACGCGACAGATGAGGGCGACTGGCTGAGGGCATGGAAGGCCTTCAAGAACAACGAATACTGAGCAATATCCGTGCCAGCTTGAGCGGTGGATCGGGGGGCGCCTGGCACGGAGGCGCCGCCCAAGGAGATGGCCCGCCCCCGGGCCATTTGATAGGTGGCGCGCTGCGCGCGGTGCCTGCAGGTGTGGGACGGGGGCGTCCCACCTCCTTGGCTCGCGATGTCCTCATCGCGATGAGAACGTTCTGCGCTTTGCGCGCTGCTCACACGTGTGGGACGAGGGCGTCCCAACTCCTTGAGGGGGCCGGAGATTCAAGGACGTGGCCCGCCCTCGGGCCACTGGGGTGTTGAGCCATCGCGATGGGGACATCGCGATCCACCGGGGGAACTTTGTCTTCGGGCTTTGCGCGAGCGGGCGGGCGTGCCATTTTCCGTCATGGATCGCGAGGAAATCACCGCTTATCTCGAGAGGCTTTCGGACGCGCTGGCCACCCGCGGGGTGGTCGGCGAGATCGTGCTCTACGGCGGCGCGGCCATGGTGCTGGCGCACCAGGCCCGACTGAGCACCAAGGACGTCGATGCCGTTTTTCTCCCGAAGAGCACGGTTTACGAAGCCGCCGCGGAAGTCACGCGGGACCACGGGGCCCCGGATGGCTGGCTGAATGACGCGGTGCAGGGGTTTGTCAGCGAGAAAAGCGACACGCTGCCGCTCTTGGACTGGCCGAACCTCAAGGTTTACGTGGCGGCTCCGGAATACCTGCTGGCCATGAAATGCCTGAGCATGCGCCTGGGCCGCGATGACACCGACCTGAGCGACATCAAATTTCTTATGAAGCGGCTTGGATTGCAGCGGACGGACGACGTGCTCAGGCTGGTCGAGAGCTACTACCCGGCAAATCAGATCCAACCGAAAACACGGTTTGCCATCGAGGAGCTTTGCCAGCATCTTCCGGGCGCATGAGCGCACCCTGTCTCACGGTTAAAGACCTCAGCCGCCGCTGGAACGACGAGATCCGGCGCGGACTGGTGCCGTCCTTCGGACTTTTCGGGGATTTGCTTGATGATTTCCGCCAACGCTGCCGCACCTCGGAGGAAAAACTGGTGCTGGTCGGCGAAGCGCCCGAGTGGATTGAGTCCGCCGCCCATGCCGAGGTGAATGCCTATCTTGCCTCGGTGGCCGAAACCCTCTGCCGGGAGGCATCCCTCACCCCGCCTGCGTGGACGGAGTCCCCACGATGCTATCTGGCGCGCCCATGGTTTGCCGGTGGTCTGGAGAGCCTCAAGGCCATCCTGCTGGCCGAGAGTCCGGTGGCTTTCCGCCGCCGCAACCTCTTCGTTTCGGCCAATGCCTTGAGCCGGGCCTGAGAATTGCGTGGTTGTCCCCACGTCGGGTGGATCGTGATGTCCCCATCGCGATGGCGCCGCCCAAGGAGATGGCCCGCCCCCGGGCCATTTGATAGGTGGCGCGCTGCGCGCGGTGCCTGCAGGTGTGGGACGGGGGCGTCCCAACTCCTTGAGGGGGCCGGAGATTCAAGGACGTGGCCCGCCCTCGG
>JBMOJP010000048.1:0-19379 GCA_049315725.1 Chthoniobacterales bacterium
AGGAGTGGCTCCTCGCCGCCGAATACCTCCTCGCCCACGGCAACCCGAACGTCATTCTCTGCGAGCGCGGCATCCGCACCTTCGAGAACTACACCCGCAACACCCTCGACCTCGCCGCCGTCGCCATCGCCAAGCAGGAAACCCACCTGCCGGTCATCGTTGATCCGAGCCAGGGCTGCGGACGCGCCGACCTGGTCAAGGTGCTCTGCCGCGGAGCCGTCGCTGTCGGGGCGGATGGCCTGATCATCGAGGTCCATCCGAACCCGGCCGAGGCCCTGAGCGACGGGCAGCAGCAACTTGATCCCGCCGCTTTCGTCGATTTGGTCGACGGACTGCGCCCGTTCACCCTCGCCGCCGGACGCACCCTGTGACGAAAGTCAGCGGTAATCGAGCCGCGCGAGCAGCCACGCGCCGAAGCCGATGAACAGGACGTTGGGAACCCAAAGCAGGAGGTAGGAATGGGCGGCGGCGTTGTCGCGCAGCATTTCGGCGAGGACGACGAAAAAGAAATAGCTGAAAGCCAGGGCCAGACTGATGGCAAAACCGATCGAGGTCTCCTTGCGCTGGGCGGTCACTCCGAGCGGCATGGCCACGAGGGCAAAGGCGATGCAGGCGAAGGAAAGCGAGACGCGCTTGCTCATTTCAACTTTGACCCGGTTGGCCAAGTTGGGATCCGCTGATGCCTGCGCCTCCGGCAGATACTCCCACAACTCACCCAGCGTGTAGGCCCGGAGGGGACGCGACAGCCAGTAGCTCGAAACCAGGTCCTGCAACTCGATGGCCAGCGTGGCTTCCCCGACGGAAATGCCGTGCCGGATCTTGCTGTAGTCATCTTCCGCCTGCGGATCGCGCTGCTCGAAGCGCGCGTTGCGCAGGGTGAGGAGCAGCTCCCCGCCGTCCTCATCGACATCAATCTGGCCGCTTTGGGCCAAGATCACGCGCTCGGGCCGCGCCCCGGGCGTCTCTTCGATCAAGGTGATGCCGGTCAGTTTGTGGCCCTGTTTTCCAGTGATGAACATTTTCTTCCCGGCGAATTCGTCGATCACTTCGTCGGCGACAAAAAGCGACTCCGGGTTGCTCCGGGCGATCGTCGTGATCGACGTGCGCATGGCGTCCAGGGCACGCGGGGCCACGGAGGTATTGATCCAAAAGGTGAAAGCGCTGAGCAGCACAGCCACGCCGATGACCGGCAGGCAGACCCGCAGGAGGCTGGTCCCACAGGCCCGCAAGGCGATCATCTCATTGTCCGCCGACATGCGCCCGAACACGAGAAGCACCGCAGTGAGGAAGCCCCACGGCACGGTGAAGGTGAAGGAGAACGGCAGCACATAGACCATGAAGAGGAAGAGATACTTGACCGGGACATCCCGATTGATCATCAGGTCGAGCAACTCTTTGAAGATGTTGCCGAGCACGAGCACGAGGCTCAGCACGAAAAGACCGTAAAGGGTGGTCACCACCACCCCGCGGCCGACATAACGGTCAATAATCTTCATTCTTCGGCCGACAACACCTCGGAGGACGGCGCAGGAATGTTAACGGCGGACCCCGGCTTTGCAAAGCGCGGCCGAGGGCTTTTCTCATTGAGCGCACCTGCCTCCGCCGCCACACTCCCCCGCAGCATGAACGACTTCACGCCGACCTCATCCGACCAGCCCAACCCCGGCCCTCCCGGCGTCTTTGTCATTTTCGGCGCCTCGGGCGACCTGACCAAACGCAAGCTCATCCCCGCCCTTTTCAACCTCCGCTGCTTCGGGCTGCTCCCCGAGCAATTCGCGGTCATCGGCGTGGCCATCACCCCGGGCGATGACCAGAGCTTCCGCACCCAGATGTCCACGGACA
Organism: Chthoniobacterales bacterium; assembly: GCA_049315725.1. GTDB lineage: Bacteria > Verrucomicrobiota > Verrucomicrobiia > Chthoniobacterales > JACTMZ01 > JACTMZ01. The sequence continues at coordinate 1,843 of JBMOJP010000048.1, forward strand.
TCCAGCAGTTCGCCACGCGCGCGGTCGATCAGGCCGTGTGGGACACGTTCGTCGGTTCCTGCTACTACCTCGCCGGCGACTTCAATTCGCCCGACGTCTTCAACCAATTGAAGGACAAGATTGCCGCCGTGCAGGGGGAACAGAAAATCCCCGGGGGCAACGTCGTTTTCAATCTGGCTGTCACGCCCACGCTGTTCGGCACCGTGGTCGGACACCTCGGCGAGGCCGGTCTGCTGCGTGAATCGGAGGATGGCTACCGCCGGGTCATCATCGAAAAGCCTTTCGGTCGCGATCTGGAGAGTGCCCGCGCATTGAACAAGCAACTCCACGAGTCGCTCGGAGAGTCCCAGATTTATCGCATTGATCACTACCTCGGCAAAGAAACGGTCCAGAACATCATGGTCTTCCGCTTCGCCAACATGATCTTCGAGCCGAATTGGAACCGCCGCTACGTGGACAGCGTGCAGATCACCGTGGCTGAGTCTCTCGGGGTGGAGAACCGCGGCGGCTACCTGGACAGTTACGGCGTCCTCCGCGACATGGTGCAAAACCACATGCTCAGCGTGCTCTCGCTCATCGCCATGGAGCCACCAAGCAGCATCAGCGGCGATGCCGTGCGCAACGAGAAGGTCAAGGTCCTTGATGCCATCCGCCCGATGGAACCGGAAGACGTCCTGGAGAACGCGGTGCGCGGTCAATACGGCCCCGGCTTGATCAAAGGCGCGCCCGTGCCCGCCTACCGGTCTGAGCCCAGCGTGAACCCGCATTCCAACACCGAGACCTACGCCGCCCTGCGGCTTTTCGTGGAGAATTGGCGCTGGGCCGATGTCCCCTTCTACCTCCGCACCGGCAAACGCCTGGCCAAACAACTGACCCAGGTGGTCATCCGCTTCAAACGCACTCCCCTGATGCTTTTCGGCGAGAAAGTGAAGAGCGAATCCGGCCCCAATGCCCTCATCCTCAATATCCAGCCGCAGGAAAGCATCACCATCATGATCCGCGGCAAACGCCCCGGCCCGGGCGTGGTGGTCGAGACCATTCCCCTCGATTTTGACTACTGCCAGTTCGGCCAGCAGTCCCCCGCCACGGGATACGAAACGCTCCTGCACGATTGCATGGTCGGCGACATGACCCTCTTCCACCGCGAGGACAGCGTCGATGCCTCGTGGCGGATCGTCAATCCCGTCCTCGACGTCTGGGGCGCTCTGCCGCCGAGGGATTTTCCCGATTATCAGGCCGGTTCCTGGGGGCCGGCCGCCGCGGACAAGCTGCTCGGACGTGACGGGCACCACTGGGAGAACCCTGCCTAATTTTTTCCGATGGCCTCAGCTCCTCCGGTCGACGCAGATGGCGCCCAGCCGGTGATTCTGGCGGCAGATGTCGGTGGCACGAAAACCTGGCTCGCCGTCTTCCGCGCCACGGGCCGCCATGAGTCGGCCCCGCTCACGCTACTGCGCGCGGCCAAGTTTTCCAGCACCTCTGCGGCCAGTCTTGACCAACTGATCGCCGGATTTCTGGCCGATGAGCGGGAGCCCGTCGATCTGGCCTGCTTCGGACTGCCCGGACCGGTCAGCGGCCGCCACGCCAAACTTATCAACCTTCCATGGGAGGTTGATGCCGACGCGTTATCCGCCCGCTTCGGATTTCATCGCTGCGCCCTCATCAACGATCTCGTGGCCAACGCCTACGGGCTGGGTGAACTGAAGCCCGAGGACTTCGCCGTTCTTCATCCGGGTGCATCCGGGGCCGCCGGCAACCTTGCGGTCATTTCACCCGGCACGGGCCTGGGCGAGGCCGGCATTCTCTGGGATGGCCAACGGCACATTCCCTTTGCCTGCGAGGGCGGGCACAGTGATTTCGCGCCGCGCACCGAACTGGAACTGGAACTGCTGCGACATCTTCTCGGCCCCTACGGCCATGTGAGCTTCGAGCGGGTCATCAGCGGAAGCATGGGCATCCCGAACCTCTACGCCTTCCTCCGCGATACCAGGCGCTGTCCCGAATCGCCCGCCATTGCTGCCCTGCTCAAGGATCACGACCGCGGGGCGGTCATTGCCCAGGCTGCGGCCGACGCGTCCTGCCCGCTTTGCGTTCAAACCATGCAACTTTTTGCCGGCATCCTCGGGGCCGAGGCGGGCAATCTCGCCCTCAAATGCATGGCTACCGGCGGCGTCTTCATCGGCGGAGGCATCGCGGCGAAAACCCTTCCCCTCCTTCGACAGGGGGAGCTGCTCGCCGCATTTTTCGCCAAGGGCCGCTTCAGGGATTTCATGCGCCGCATCCCTCTGCGCGTGGTCCTCAACGATCAAGCCGCCCTCCTCGGGGCCGCTCGCTGCGCGTTGATCCAAGCCGCCGCCTCGTGAGAGCGCTTGCTTTCCCCCCGGCCCGCATGGTCATGATGGCTGCCTGCCCCGCGGGGGTGTAGCTCAACGGTCAGAGCAGGCGGCTCATAATCGCTTGGTTGCAGGTTCGAGTCCTGCCGCCCCCACCCGACAACCCACCAAATCCCATGCCAACATTCGACATCGTCTCCGAAGTGGACCGCCAGGAAATCCTCAACGCCCTCGATCAAGCCCGCCGAGAACTGGCCACCCGTTTTGATTTCAAGGGCTCTGAAGCGAAGCTGGAACTCGAAAAGGACGGCAACCTGCGCCTCACGGCCGAGGACGCCTCGCGCCTCAAGGGCCTGCGCGAAATCGTCATCGGCAAACTGGCCAAACGCAACGTCGACTTGCGGAACGTCGACCAAAAGGATGCGGACATTTCCCCGCTCGGACATGCCCGGCAGCTCATTGTCTTCAAGCAAGGACTCGACGGGGACAAGGCGAAGGAAATCTCGAAGTTCCTCAAGTCGTCGGGAATGAAAATCCAATCGGCCCTTCAGGATCGCCAAATCCGCGTCACCGGCAAAAAACGCGACGATCTTCAGGACGCCATTGCAGCTCTCCGGGCCAAAGATTTCGGCGTGGCACTGAACTACACCAACTTCCGGGACTAACCGCTGTTTCAAGCTTCCAACAGGCTCCCCCCCGCAAGCCACAGCCATCTGGGCTCGCGAGTCAAAGCGGAACTCCTGGGTTTGGGCTTGGGCGATCAGCAAACGATCGAGAGAGGCCCGCGGAGCGCGAGGAAATTCGCTGGGCAACTTTGCGACCGTCGCTTTCATGCAAGACACATGTGTCTGGTATGAAGCGTGGACTGAATAAATCTCACCAAGCTTGCGCTCGCCGCGATTTCGTGTCCATTCATGGCCGCATGAACCGGGACGAATTCGGCCGCGAGTTTCTTACCCTCTACGGCCACGCCGTGGCGCACTATGCGCGGGGACAACGCGACGCCCGGACTTTTTTCGACGCCCGGCAGCAGGCCTTTCTCGCCGCCAACGGTCTCACCGCGCAACACCTTTACGACTACGCCGAGGATGACTGCAACGGGGGCGAGCCGGGTCCGGCCGAGGCTCTGGCCATCGAGTTGGTCCGGCGTGATTACTTCCTCAATCAACAAGGCGGAGCCCCCTCCCCGGTCGTCCTGGACGAAGCCAGCCTGCCCGCCAAGAGCGCAGCGGTCCGCGGGATCGGGTGGCTCCCCCGCCTCATGCCCAAAGCCCGGGCCAAGCTGCGCGGCGAACTTCCATCCTCTCTCATGTATTGCTGTAGTGGGGATCGGCGGTTTTTCCGCACGCACAATATCCTGCCATCGGAGTTCCTCGCCTGCGTGGCCAAGCACGAAAACGACAACCAGGCCGTCGTTGATTGGGTCGTGGCGCGGGGCCGGAACTCCTGAAACCGCCAAGGCCCGCCGGGGTTGATGGCCGGGGACAACGCAGGTCATGTTGGGCCGATGAAAGCCGGCGATTCCCTCGCGGCCTACGGCGTCCTTGCGGCGTTCGCCGCTACCGCGACGGCGGGTTCGTGCTGCCTGGGGATGCAGCGCGGGCCAGCAGAGCCGACTCGCCGGGCAGGAGATCGGTCGGACTGAGCCTAGCCGAGAGAGCGGCTGCCCGGCTGGTGTTGCCGTTCGCCGCCCAGACCGCTGCCATGACAGCCCGGGATCCCGGCGGCATCTCAGCGGCTTGGGCGGTCAATGGTCCCATCGCAGCCAAAGCGGCGGACGCGCGGCCCAAGCGAAGCAAGGTCAGGGCCAAGGTAATCCGGGGCAGCGGGCTCTGCGCACCGGCCTCGACCGCCTGACGGCTGGCCGCTTCATCCGGCGGACTGCCCATGAGCAGAGAGCGATAGCGCGCGTAGTCCACGACCGAAGCGGCGGTCGGGGCCGCCACTTTGGCGCGCTCGTAGGCCGATTCGATCAGCGCGACCGGGCCGCCGCGCCGACGCACGGCTTCGAACGCCGCTCCGGCCGCATCCGGTTCCCGGCAGATTCTGAAAAGCGCATCCCGGGCCGCGGCCTGAGCGCCCATCTGGTCGGCTGACTTCAAGAGCACCAACAGACTTCCGGCCCGACCAGCCCGAGCCAGGGACTCGCGCACGACGGCGGCCCCTTCCGCGGGCTGGCCAAGGTTGATCATGGCCTGGCCCCGCGCGAGACCTCGGATCGGATCAGAAACCTGCCGGTCGGGGGTCTGGCTCAGGACCATAATCTCTTCCCATTGACCGGCCCGAGCGAGGGCGGCCGCTCGTGCGATGAACTCGGACTCGCCGCCAGACGAAGAAGGGGCAGCTCCAACCGTCTGGGCGAGACTTAGGCAGGACATGCAGCACAAAACGATTAAGCGAGTCTTCATGGCTGACATCCAAACGGAGATGGCTGCGTCCGCCAAGGTTGGAAGCGGGGAAGCCAAAAACGCGTCGTCAGGCGGCAAGATCTTTTTCGGTATACTGGGTGAGAAAATCTGCGCAGGTCTCAAACCATGGGTGCAAGGCAGGAGAACCGTCTTTCCCCGCGGCGGCGCCACAACGGTCCGTGCTTTTCGTCCGCGGCCGTGGTCTGCTGGGCCGTTGATGAGTCAAACCCACCACTTCGCGATTGACGCCAGGCTCTGCTACCACGTGCGGACGCCAGGCTGGCTCTTGCTCAATGTGGCGGCGAGCCAGTGCGCGGGTCAGGAGGTGACGAATGAGAACCTGACTTGCAGCGGGGGCCAGTCGTGGGTGGAGCAGAGCGCGCCGGACGGCGTGACGCGCTTTCATGCCTTGGACGTGGCCGCAGGCGAATGCGTGGTGGACTACGAGGCGAAAGTGACGCGGACGGTGCGTGAATTTGCGGATTCTTGGGAACCCCGGGAGGCGTCATTGGTGGAATTGCCCCCGGCGGTGGCGCGTTTTCTTTATCCCAGCCGCTACTGCGAATCCGACAAGCTCGTGCGCTTTGCGGCCAAACAATTCGGGGTGCTCAGCCCGGGCCACAGCCGCGTGATGGCCATCTGCAACTGGATCCACGAACAGATCGACTACCAGCCAGGGGCCACGAACGAGCACAGCAGCGCGGCCGACTGCTTGTTGCTGCGGGCCGGGGTCTGCCGTGATTTCGCCCACCTGGGTATCGCCTTCTGCCGTGCCCTGGGCATTCCGGCGCGCTACGGCAGCAGCTACGCCTGTGGACTGCCCAATCCGGATTTCCATGCGTTTTTCGAGGTCTGGCTCGGCGACCGCTGGTGGCATTACGACGCGACCCGACTGGCTCCGCAGGCAGGGTTCATTCTTATCGGGACGGGGCACGACGCAGCCGATAACTCGGTCGCCACCATGTCACAGGGCGTGCAGTTTATTTCCGCGGATCTCCGCGTGGAGAAAGTTTCCCCCGGAGATTTGGATTACACGACGTCCCCCATCGCCTTCGATTAGTGGTTGGGCTGGAGGTCCGAGTCAGCCCTCGGGGAAGATTATTTCCGTCGGTGCGTCGTATCGGTGGGGCCAGGAGGCGTAAGCCACGTCATTGATGCCCACGGCAGGGGTGATCATTCGGCGTTCGCTGTCCACGATGGTGGCGAAACAGCACGAGAGCAAGACGGGCCGGGCCTTTCAGGGTGATTTTCGGGTTGGTTCAATCAAGGCCGAAAACTCGCCAAGCCTACCCACCGGCGTGAAGCTTGAGAATCCGGACGACCTCGTTGATCGCGGCGGGGTTCTGGTGCGCGCTGTGATTCGAGGGCACGATGAGTTCCGACTTCGCCTCCGGAATGTGGGAACTCCAGTAGGGCACAACACCGTCGGACATGACCGGCTTGGTCTGGTCCTTGTTCCCGCCCCTGCCGCGGTCGCCGGCGATGACGTGCACGGGGACACCCTTGACCAAGGGCAACGTATTGATCGCTTTGACGAAGCGGTTGTTGGGCGCAAGGCTGTCGATGCTGTTGGGCATGCGGCGCAGGACGAGATCCCCGTCCTGGAAGGTGATCGTGTTGAAGGCATCCGCCCCCGCATCGAGCAGGGCCCGCGGCGTGCGAACGAGACTCGATCCGATCCGCCCGAGTGGATTGACCGCCATATCGGCCCCGCGCAGGGGGGACGAGATAAAGATCACGCGCCCGACCTCCGGGCGGTGCTTGAACAACAAGGTATCGGTCAGCAGGCGGCGCGTTTCCGGCATGAACTTGGTTTCGCGGGGGCTGCGGCCGAGGATCGTCTGCCAGAGACGTTCACCCGGGTCGGTGATGAGCAAGCGGCTGATGCAGCCACCCATGCTGTGCCCGATGACGACCATGGGTTTGCGCAGGGGAAATTTCTTTTCCACCGCATCAAGCTGGCTCCGCAGAATGGAAGCTGAATAGGCGTAGGGATAACCGCTCGGGTAGCTGTAGAACCAAAACTGGTAGTTCTTGCGAATGTCTGCATCGCTGCGCAGCTTGTTGATCAACGGAGTCCAGGTCGCGGGGGTATCCATGAGTCCATGAATAACCAGCACCACGGTCTTGTTCGGATCGTAGGGTTGGAGGCGGGATATTCTTGCGGTGTGGGCGTATTTTTCCGGCTGGAGCAGGCGGGAGATTTCCAGTTTTTGCGGCTCGGCCTGTTGCAGAAGCACCGCAAGCGGAACGGTGTAGTCGGCCGCGAGCGGGAGCCGCTTTCCGCCCAAGGCGACCTCCTCGGCTGACAAAGGATCCTCAAAGGCGATCTCGGCCGTCCGCCCGTGGAAACGAATGACTCCGGTCACGCCGTAAAAAGTCTTTTGCATGCCGAAGTTGGTCGCGGCCTCGGCGTTGACCCGTTTGCCCATGGCGACCACGGGGGCCCCCACCCCGGCCTTGGTCTCACGCTCGCTGACGTAGCGGCCCTTCACGTCGAACTCATCGGCCGGCATGAAATCGTAGAGGGCGGGATTCCACGTCGGCCGCGCATCAGGACGGTGGGTCAGGAGATAGCCACCATCCGCCGAGGGAATGGCCAGAGGCTTGCTCCAAGGGTCGAGCTTGGCCTCCTTGATTGTGCCGAGCACGCGGGCCACGGCAAAGTTGTAGGATTCCAGTGCGGCGGCATCCTTGGGGTTCGCCTGGAGTTGCTTCGAGGCGGCCTCGGCCACGGCCAGATAATCGCCCAAGGCCAGGAGCGGACGTTTCTTCCCCCAGCGCGACGCGTCGTTGATCCGCTCCGGCACGCCGGCGAGAGCGCCGGTCACGGCGTCGATCGGATGGAAAGCCGGACGCCTCTTGGTCACCGTTCCATAGGGGGCAGCACAGCCCGCGAGAGCGAGGGTGGCGGTGAGGGCGAGGCAAAGGCGGGCGGACGGTTTCATCAGAGCCCCCGACACTCCGCGGAAAGGCGCCCGGAGTTCAAGAATATCCGACGGGCGGCAAACGTCCGATTGACATTCGCCACGCCCGGCCCGACCGTGCGCACTTCATGCCATTCGCCAAGCTTGGATTGACCAAGCCACTTCTGCAAGGCGTCCAAGCGATGGGTTACGGGGATCCCACCCCGGTCCAACTACGGGCGATCCCGCCGGCCCTCGAGGGTCACGACATTATTGCCTCCGCCCAAACCGGGACGGGCAAGACGGCGGCTTTTGCGCTGCCCGCCCTGCAAAGTCTGGGTGAGCACGGGCGATTGCGCTGTCTGGTGCTCGAGCCGACGCGCGAACTGGCCATGCAGGTTGAAACATCCATGCGGGACCTGGCCCGCTTCACGAACCTGAAGGTCGGGTCAATCTTCGGCGGCGTGGGCTACGGGGCCCAGCGGATTGCGCTGCGCGACGGCCTCGACATCGTGGTGGCCACGCCCGGACGGCTGGAGGACCACCTGCAGCAGGGCACGCTGCGCCTCAATGACATCTCCGTGCTGGTGCTCGACGAGGTGGACCGCATGCTCGACGTGGGGTTTCTCCAGCCGATGAAGCGCATCGTGGCCAAGTGTCCGAAGGACCGGCAGACGCTGTTTTTTTCCGCCACGCTCCCGCCCGAGATCGCGCAACTGGCCGCCTGGGCCCTGCGCGACCCGGTGCGCATCGAGATCGGCGCCTCGCGGTCCGTCGTCTCCACGGTCAAGCACGGCATTTACGTGACCGACCCGGGGCGCAAGTTCGGCCTGCTCCTTGCGCTGCTCGAGGCCACGAATTACCAGAGCGTGCTGATTTTTTCCCGGACCAAGCACGGCGCCGACCGCATTGCCCGGCGCCTGCGCGACAACAACCATGCTGTGGCCGTGCTGCACGCCAACCGTTCCCAGAATCAGCGCATTGAAGCGTTGGAGGGCTTCAAGTCGGGCAAATACGAGGTCATGGTCGCAACGGACATCGCCGCCCGGGGCATCGACGTAGCCGGGGTCAGCCACGTGATCAATTACGACATTCCGCAACACCCGGAGGACTACGTGCACCGCATCGGCCGGACCGGGCGGGCGCTTCAAACCGGCGACGCCTACACCATCGTTGGGCACGACGAGATGAAAAAGCTGGCCGCGATCGAGAAATTCATCGGACAGAAAATCGAGCGTCTCAAACTGGAGGGCGTCAATGTGCCGCTGCACGGGGAGGAAAACGCCCCGCGCCCCCCGCGGCTCGAGCCCCGGTTGGACGGACGCCCGCAGCAACCGCGTCAGCCGCGCCGACTCGGGCGGCGGCGTTGACTGGCGGCCGAGGGTTCGCCCCCGACTTGATCCTTCTCGCGATCATCATGCCGGAAATCTCCGGCTACGAGGTCATCAAGGAGCTGAAGTCCAACGACGCATCCGCTTTTCCAGGAGATCTTGGACCAGCGATTGCATCGAAATGCTTTACAAGTCCGCCCAGCTGCCCGACATCGGCCAAGGAGGTCGTCTACTGCCACCATGAGAAGTGGGACGGCACGGGCTACCCCACGGATGCCTCCGACCAACATATCCCGGTCTGCGCGCGAATCATGGCCTTGGCGGATATTTACGATGCGCTGCGCAGCAGCCGCGCCGACAAGACGAAGACCCCGACCGGAACGACCTCGGCATCCCAGGTGAACGATTCGAGGGGAAGTTCGGAAAGATTCTCGTGCCCATCAGGCAGGTTGAAACTGGAGGATTCGACCAAGCCATCGCTTCAGCCCTGGCTGGAGATGGAGATCGTGACGGTCTCCTCGCCGCCGCCCCGCGTCTCGCCAAGCCTCTCCTTAAATAGTCAATGGCCATGGAAACGCGCTGGCCTCTGCGGCCGTCCTTCCATCGCCGTCGGTTCTGCCTGGTTCCGGCTAGGCAGCAGTGAACAAGCGAAACACGCTTGCTTCATCGGCAATTTCCCGGCGGGAATCCCACGGCCTGGTAAAAACGAGCGACAAAAGACCGACCGGTCGCTACGCTTCGTCCGTGGTTCAAAGTCTCGAAATTTTGAGCATCGACGCGGCCGAGTTGCCCATGGCGGATTTTCTGGTTTCTCCCTTTCCCAGCGAGGACCTTAGGCAACGCGTCAGTTTGCTTTGCGGGGATCTGGTCACCCGTTATCCGCGCTGCTGTTACGGTTCCCTCAAGCCGCTGTTGTAATGTCCGCGCACCACGCGAAGCGCGAAAACGACGAGAGGAATCAGGATCAGGCCCAGGCAGGCGGTGAAGCCTCGGTGGGACCATTCGTTGCTGATGCTATACAAGAGGAAAACCGCGCCCATCCCGGCCAACCCGATCACGCCGGTGATCCACGCCATCGGCATGAGGACGGAGGCAAAAAGTTTGCTCTCTTCCTGCCGCTTCAAACGGGTTGGCCGATGCGAAAAACGTCCCATGAAAAAAAAAGTTTAGCGAAAACACTGCCGCTGGGCAACCAGCGAATGGGGAGAAGATTCTTTGTTGCCCGCCCTACCGCCCGAGCCGACGATCAAACCAGATGAGTAAGGAATGAATTTCTCCAGGACCCCAATCGGAGAGCGTCTAGCCTTCACGGTGCGAGGGTTGCGCCACCCCAATTACCGCCTCTTCTTTGTCGGCCAACTTGTTTCGCTTTGCGGCACATGGATGACCATCGTCGCCACCGGCTGGCTGGTTTACCGGCTCACCGGATCGGCGCTGCTCCTCGGGGTGGTTACCTTCGCCGGACAGATTCCTGTTCTCCTCCTTGGCCCCTTCGCCGGGCTGGTGGCGGATCGCGTGGACCAACGACGTGCACTGGTCATCCTGCAAACGCTCTCGATGCTGCAGTCGTTCGCCTTGGCCGCCCTGACCCTTGCCGGGCATCCCACCATGGAAGCCCTCATCGCCCTCAACCTGCTTCAGGGGATCATCACCGCCATCGACATCCCCATGCGGCAGGCCTTTCTCGTCCGGATGATTGAGGACCGGGCGGATCTGGGCAACGCGATCGCGCTGAACTCCTCGATGTTCAATGCCGCCCGCATCGCCGGCCCGGCGCTCGGTGCCGTGGTCATCGCCGCCGCAGGCGAAGGTTGGTGCTTCTTTCTCGACGGGTGCAGCTTTCTCGCCGTCATCGCCTCGTTCCTGCTGATGAAAATCAGCCCCCCATCGGAGCCCTCCGCACGGCGCGGAGTGCGGGCGGATTTTCTCGACGGCTGGCACACCGTGTCGCGCCCGGGACCGATCCGTCGCATCATCGGCCTGCTGGCCGTGGTCAGCCTGCTCGGCGCGCCTTATCTCACGCTCATGCCGCTCTTTGCCCGCACCATCCTGCAGGGCGATGCCCACACCCTCGGCCTGCTCATGGGGGCATCGGGCGCGGGAGCTTTTGGCGGGGCGGCCTGGCTGGCCGGACGCCGGAGCATTCTCGGCCTCGGTCTGGTCATTCCCTGCGCCGCGGGAATTTTCGCCCTGAGCATCATCGGCTTCGCCTGGTCCCGCACGCTTTGGGTTTCCCTCCTCTTTCTCTTTGCTGGAGGCTGCAGCCTCATGATCCAGTTGGCGGCGAGCAACACGATCCTCCAGACGATCGTGGAAGACGAACGGCGCGGACGGGTCATGAGTTTCTACATGATGGCGGTGATCGGGATGGCGCCATTCGGGAGCCTGATCATGGGAAGCCTGTCCGAACAGGTTGGAGCTAGCCTGACCATAAGCCTCGGCGGCGCGCTTTGCGTCGGAGCAGCAGTCTGGTTTTTCACCGGCTTGGAAGAACTCCGCGCCGCCATGCGCCCGATCTACCGGCGGGTTGGCATTTTGCCCGAGGCCACAAACGCCGCCAACGAGGCCAGCAGACTCTCCTTTGAGGCCCGCGACTAAAGGCGGAGAGCACAGAAACAGGTGCAACATTTCCGTGTTGTGCAAACATACGGCGAGTGGCCAGCCCATCCTCACCTTTCAGTTCCGCCCCCCCGCTCACGGAAGCAGGAGGGGCTCGGCGCGGAAAAGTGAGCTTGATGCCGTGGTCGCGCGACCGGCTCGTTCGCGTGGCGGTGGCCACGGGAATTTTGGCTTTCGGCCTGCTCTTCTCCTTCCTCGCCGCCCGGGAGGTCAAGGAAGCGATCGAGGAACAGGCCTGCGCGCAATTTGCCTTCGGCTGCGATCAGGTCACCCTGAAAATTCGCGAGCGTCTCACCGCCTACGCCCTCTTTCTCCGGGGCTGGCAGGCTCTCTGTGCGGCTTCTGCTAAGGTCGAACCCGACGAATGGAAGACTTATTTTTCCACCGTGCAGGCCAGCGATTTCGTCCCCGGCCTCGAGGGAGTCGGCTACATCCCGTTGATCCCGGCCCAGCGCCTTCCCTCGTTTTTTGCGGAATTGCGCCGGACGGAGCCCGTGAAATTCTCGATTCGTCCGCCGGGCCAGCGCAGCGTCTACGCGCCAATCATTTACATCGAGCCGGACACCGAGCGAAACCGCCGTGCCCTCGGCTTCGACATGCTCTCGGAGCCGGTCCGACGGGCCGCCTTGGAACGAGCCGCCGACACCGGTGACGCTGTGCTCTCCGGCAAGGTTATCCTGCAACAAGAGGACGAGAACGACCTTCAGGTCGGCAGCATCATGGTCGTCCCCCTTTATCGTAGCGGTGTGCCAGCAGACACGGTGGAGCAAAGACAAGCGGGGTTAGTCGGCTGGATCTACTGCGCTGACCGCATGGGTGACATGATGGCCGGGATTCTTTCGGATTGGGAGCTTTACCATGGCAAACTGCTGGTCCTCCGCATTTTCGACACGAGCAGCAACTCCCCCGACAATCTGCTCTTCGACAGTCGGCCGGAGCGCGAGGTCGGTGGTGCATCGTTCTTCTACCAACAGAGAGCCGTCAACTTTCACGATCGTCAGTGGCACCTCATCTTCACCGGGGATCTGGCCGCCACCGGCATCCGCTACATGCCGGCCTGGACCACCCTGGGGGCAGGAATGATCATCACCACCCTCCTCTTCAGCATGCTGCTGATCATCTATCGGCGCTCCGATGATCTCGAACTGACCGAAGGGCTGGCCGATCAGATTCACGATCTCGCCTTCCATGACAGCCTGACCCAGCTCTCGAACCGTCGCCTGCTCCACGACCGGCTCGAAATGGCGGTGGCTTCGAGCAAGCGCACGGGGGCTCACGCTGCTCTGATGGTCCTCGACCTCGACAATTTCAAACCGCTCAACGATGCGCATGGCCACGAAACTGGCGACCTTCTCCTCATGGAGGCAGCACAACGACTGCGGGACTGCGTTCGCGAGGTCGATACGGTTTCCCGCCTTGGCGGGGACGAGTTCGTTGTCCTGCTGGCCGATCTCAATCAAGAGGAAGCTGTGGCCCGAGATGAAGCCGTGGCCATCGCGGAAACAATCTGCTGCGCCCTGGCCCTCCCTTATCAGCTTGTTTTGAACCGCCCCGGACTACCGAAAGAGACAATCAAACACCGCTGTTCAGCTTCTATCGGAATGACCATGTTCCTCGGCCACGACGCCGAAGAAAGCAAGATCATCAACCTCGCCGATCAAGCGATGTATCGGGCGAAAAAACGCGGACGTAACTGCGTTGCGGTCACATGGGAAGACGACCGCCGCAACTCCCTCAGCCTGGCCGAGCCGTCCTCCTCGACCGCGTAAGCCTCCGCCTCATCCGGAACGATACAAAACCCACGCGCTCCAAGGTTGTTCTTGCGCGGGTTTTCCAGGGAGCACAGGCGTCCAGCCGGCGGGACGCCGGTGCTCCTTGGCCACGCGTCAAGCCTCTCAGTGAATAGTGGATTGACCATGGAAACGCGCTGGCCTCTGTGGCCGCCCTTCCATCGCCGTTGGTTCTGCCTCAGACCGAGGGCGGACCCGCGAGGAACTGACGGGATTCTTCGTGCAAGATCCGCTCACCGGCCTGGGCCCACTCGCGCAAGCTGCAACGCGCCTTGCGAGGCGGGTCGAAACGCTGCGAACTTGAGGCCGCCCAGCTCGCCGTCCTCGCGACCGGTCTGCCCCGCGGAACCCACCCAGAAGCCGCCGTTTGGCGGAAGAACGAAGGCATGGACATGCCGGAGAACGCTCCACCTGCCGCGCCGAGGATGACGAGGGCCAAATGTCATCCCGCACGGCTGCTCAGTCGAAGTTGAGATAGGACAGCAAGCCCTGCTTCCCGCCCTCGCGGCCGAAGCCACTTTCTTTGTAACCGCCAAACGGGCTGGCCGGATCAAACTTGTTGTAGGTTTCGGCCCAGACAACTCCAGCCCGCAGTTGCGTCGCCAACTTGAAAACCTTGCTGCCTTTGTCCGTCCAGATGCCGGCACTGAGTCCGTAGGGGGTGTTGTTCGCACGCTCCAGCGCTTCCTCGGGCGTGCGGAAGGTCATCACGCTGAGCACCGGCCCGAAAATTTCCTCCTGGGCGATTCGATGCGAGTCGGTCACACCCGTAAAGAAACTCGGCGCATAAAAGTAGCCCCGCGATGGCAGCTGGCAGACCGGTTGAAACAACTCCGCCCCCTCCTTTTTCCCACTGGCCACCATCTCCTTGATTCGATCAAGCTGCTCGCGGCTATTGATCGCCCCGATGTCGGTGTTCTTGTCCAGCGGGTCTCCCACCCGCAGCACGCTCAGCCGATGACGCAGACGCCGGATGACCGGCTCGACCACGCTCTCCTGCACGAAGAGACGCGATCCCGCGCAGCACACATGGCCCTGGTTGAAATAGATGCCCTGGATAATTCCCTCGATCGCCTGATCGATCGGCGCGTCCTCGCAAATGATATTGGCCGCTTTACCGCCCAGCTCAAGCGTCAGCTTTTTGCGTGTGCCCGCCACCGATCGAGCAATCAGCTTGCCCACCTCGGTCGATCCAGTGAAAGCCAGCTTGTCAACATCCGGGTGGTTAACCAGGGCGGCCCCGGCGTCGCCGAACCCGCTCACGATATTGACCACGCCATCCGGCAGGCCAGCCTCGGCAAAAATTTCCGCCAAATGCATGGCCGTAATAGAGGTGGTCTCGGCCGGCTTGAGCACACAGGTGTTGCCGCAGGCCAGCGCGGGGGCCAGTTTCCACGCCGCCATGAGCAGGGGAAAGTTCCACGGGATGATCTGGCCGGCCACCCCGAGCGGACGCGGCCGGCGCCCCGGAAAGGCGTAATCCAGCTTGTCGGCCCAGCCCGCATGGTAGAAGAAGTGCGCGGCCACCAGGGGCAGGTCGATGTTGCGGCTTTCACGGATCGTCTTGCCGCCGTCGAGGGATTCCAGCACCGCAAGGTCGCGTATTTTTTCCTGCAACAGGCGGGCGATGCGGAAAAGGTATTTGCCTCGCTCGCGCCCGGACATCCGGCCCCACGTCTTCTCGTAGGCGCGTCGGGCGGCCTTGACCGCCTTGTTCACATCCGCCGCATTGCCCTGCGCCACCTCGGAGAGCTGCTTCTCTGTCGCCGGGTTGATGGAAGGAAAATACCTGCCGGAGGAAGGGCGGACGAATTTCCCGTCGATGAAAAGGTCGTAACGAGGACGGACCTTAATGTCCGTGTGGGCCTCGGGAGCCGGCGAGTAATTCCAGCGACCGTTGAAGCGGAGCGTGCGGTCCCGCACCGGCACGGGTGCGGCGTGCGCCGGGGCGGCCGGGCGGGGCACGCCGGTGATGTGAATCTTGGACTTTTTGCTCGGAGACTTGCTCATGGTAGGGAAAAATAATCGCCGCTCTGGTAGCGCCCGTCGACGCACTTGGCGATCTGCAGCAGAATGTCGTTGGCCAGCGTGCTGGCCCCAAGACGAAACAGGTCGGGCGTAAGCCAGTCATCCCCGAGCGTTTCGTTGACCATGACCAGATACTGCAGGGCCTGCTTGGCCGTGCGGATCCCGCCGGCCGGCTTCATTCCTACGCGGACTCCGGTGGCAAAGAAAAACTCGCGAATGGCGTCGAGCATGACGAGCGTGACCGGCAGCGTGGCCGCCGGGCTGACCTTGCCAGTCGAGGTCTTGATGAAGTCCCCCCCCGCCTGCATGGCCAGCATGCTGGCCGCCCGGACGTTGTCGTAAGTGACCAGCTCGCCCGTTTCCAGAATGACTTTAAGATGGACCGAGCCGCACAGTTGCTTCACTGCGGCGATCTCATCATGCACCTTGCCGTATTCACCGCGGAGGAACGCCGCCCGGTCGATGACCATGTCGATCTCGTCCGCTCCAGCATCAAGCGCGACCTTCGTATCCTCCAGCTTGGTCTTGCGCGAACTCTGCCCGCTGGGAAAATAAGTGGCCACCGCCGCCACATGGACGGGCGAACCGCGAAGGAAGGCCTTGGCCGGACGCACCAAGTTTGGATACACGCACACCGCCGCGACCGGGCCCACGCCGTAGCGCTCGGGCGCGGGGTGCATCGCTTTGTGGCACAACGTCATGGCCTTGCCCGGCGTGTCGCGCCCCTCCAGCGTGGTCAGGTCAAGCATGGAGAAGACGAGCCGCAGGCCCTGCACCTTCGACTCCGTTTTGATGCTGCGCTTGGTGAAGGTCGCGGCGCGCTCCTCGACCATAATCTGATCGACGCGCCCGAAAGACGGCGCTGGCGGGGTCATGGGGAAGGCGGAACTCACGTGAGGCGAAAAATATCCCGCAGAAATTGAAACCACAAGTAGAGCATTCCCCGCCAGGAGTAGCGCCCGTGCCCCTCGTCCGCCGGCCGCAGCACTCCTTCCCGCAGATTGTGAGCCAACTGCATTTCCATGTCCCCCTCCACTGCCGCCCGCACTCGTTCCGGATCCACCGGGCGGAGACTCTCGACCGTCTGCTGCGCCCGCCGCAAGAAAGCCTCATGCCCCGAGAGCAGCACATCAAACGGCGCGTCCGCCGACGCACGGTTCAACTGCACCGCCGGGGCTGTCTTCAAGCTGGAGGAAACGGGGCAATCCCACGTGGTGAAAACCGCACCGTCCACCGCGCGCGATGTCACGCTCACAAAATGAAACCCCATCTGGTGCTGTGCGACATACGTGATCGCCGCCTCCTCGCGACGCCCGGAATGGGCATAGAGGCGAAAAAACTGCCGGTAGCCGTCCATCTCCCAGCCGAGGTCGGCCACATGCTCAAAACCAGATGATTCGATCGCATCAGACAATTCCCCAAAATCAGCGAACTCCTCGCGCCCGGGCGGGGCCGAAGGCTGCAGGCTGCGGCGCAGGGGCAGTCGCAATTTTCGCACCCGCACCAGGATTTCCACCCATGGGAGGAGCAGCCAGACCGAGACACAAGCCAGACCGACAAAAACACTGGAAGTCGGCAGATAGCCCGCAGCGAAGGTGGTGAGGCCAACAGCGAAAAGGCCGAGTCGCCGCAGGACCGCATGATCATAGCTGAGAAAAGCGGCCGTCAGGACGAGCAGGCCGAGGAAAAGAAGCATCTCGTTCATGGCTTGATCCTGTGCGCGGCAAGAAAATCCGCAAGCTGTCCCGTGTCAAAATCCGCCAGCACCCGGCCCTCGCTCTCCAGCGTCGGCGTCAGCGACTGGCCACTAATCACGCGCATCTGCGCATAAGCCTCAGGGTTTTCGAGCACATCCCGCACTTCGTAGGCGAACTTCCGATGATCGAGATATTCCCTCGCCTCGATGCACCAAGGGCACCAGCTTTTCACATAGAGAACCATCGTAGCCAAGCCTTCCTATGCTCCAAGCCAGGCCCGCAGACAAGCCGGCAAATGAGCAGGCTCCACTTTGGCCATTGCGCGAAAGCATGACATTCGGCATATTGCCGGGTCTCCCGGCACCCCAACGGCGCGCTCGTCTAGAGGCCTAGGACACAGCCCTCTCAAGGCTGTTACACGGGTT
>JBMOJP010000049.1:0-19363 GCA_049315725.1 Chthoniobacterales bacterium
GGGTTTTGCATCGTTCCGGCTAAGCCGGAACCATGCATTTGAACCACGGATTACACCGATTTCACGGATGGTTTTCAGAGGAATGACGATCAATGACTGGCTTTAAGATCCACTCACCAAATGGTGAGATCTCTGCCCCCAAACTCGCTGTCTCACAACACTCTGTGATCAGTGCCATCCGTGCTATTCGTGGTTAAATTCTTCTGCATGGATCCGGCTAAGAGCAAAGGCGCGTTGGTATTAAAGGACTAGATCGCAAGACCCGTGCAGGAGGAGGCCAATCTGCCAGGGCGTTGAAGAAGTCGCGGCGGCACCAAACCTATACCGCAGAGCTTTCAACCCGAAAATCACAAGACGATGCAAACCGGCGGTAAACATATTCTCTTTCATGGCCCCTAGTCCTCATTCTGGACGGGCTGGTCTTTGGCTTGGCCCGCTCAGAGCGTTGCCCGCTTCAGTCTCAGCGCGTTGCCAATGACCGACACGCTGCTCAGCGCCATGGCGGCACTGGCCACGATCGGACTGAGGAGCAGACCAAACGCGGGGTAAAGCACGCCCGCGGCAATCGGAATGCCCAGGGTGTTGTAGAGGAAGGCAAAGCCCAGGTTTTGGCGGATGTTATGCATGGTCGCGCGGCTCAGGGCGATGGCTTGCACGACGCCGCGCAGGTCACCCTTGACCAGGGTGACGCCCGCGCTTTGCATGGCCACGTCGGTTCCGGTCCCCATGGCAATTCCGACGTCGGCGGCGGCGAGGGCCGGGGCGTCGTTGATCCCGTCCCCTACCATCGCGACAACCGCTCCGGTGGATTTTCGCGCAATGACCTGCCGTTGCTTGTCCGCCGGGCTGACCTCCGCGACGATCTCGTCGATCCCCAATTGCCTCCCGATCTGCTCCGCCGTCTGGGCATTGTCCCCCGTGAGCATAATGATCTTGAGGCCGAGACCATGCAGGGCCTTGATCGCCTCGGGGGTCGAGTTCTTCACCGGATCGGACAGCGCGAGCAACCCGGCCACCTTGCCGTCCAGGCCGACCCAGACGACGGTTGGCCCGCCGGCTTGCAAGCGTGCGGCTTCGGGGTCAAGCGCGTCCGCGCCCGCGGCTCCGATCAGGCTCTTTTTCCCCACGCTCACGTTGTGCCCCTCGACCCGCCCGGTCACGCCCTGGCCGGTCATCGCCTCGAAGTTCTCGACTTGCCCGGGCTTCAACCCGCGCTCCCGTGCGGCGGCGACCACGGCTCCGGCCAGAGGGTGCTCGCTTTGCGCTTCCAGCGCAGCGGCGGCGGCCAGCACACGCTGCTGGTCGAATCCCTCGGCCGCCACGATGGTCGTAACCCTGGGTCGCCCCTCGGTGAGGGTGCCGGTTTTATCCACCACGAGCGTGTCCACCCGGCCGAGCGTCTCAAGCGCCTCGGCATCCTTGACCAGCACGCCCATCCCGGCCCCGCGGCCGACGGCGACCATGATGGACATCGGGGTGGCGAGTCCGAGGGCGCACGGGCAGGCGATGATCAGCACGGCCACGGCATTGACCAGAGCGAAGACGAGAGCCGGAGCAGGGCCGACCAAGAGCCAGACGACAAAGGTGATCACCGCGACGACCACGACGGCGGGGACAAACCATGACGACAACAAGTCGGCCAGCCGTTGGATCGGCGCTCGGCTGCGCTGGGCCTGCGCGACCATTTGCACGATCTGCGCCAGCATGGTCTCCGCGCCGATCCGCTCGGTTTTCATCACGAAACTGCCGGTGCCATTAAGCGTGCCCGCCACGACTTTCGCATCCGGCGTCTTCTCCACCGGCATGGGCTCTCCGGTCAGCATGGATTCATCCACCGCGCTGCGTCCGTCCGTGACCACGCCATCGACGGGGATTTTTTCGCCCGGCTTGACCCGCAGCAGATCCCCCACCCCGATGTCCCCGAGCGCCACCTCCTCCTCGACCCCGTCGCGCCAGCGGTGGGCCGTCTTGGGTGCGAGACCGAGCAGGGCCCGGATCGCTTGACCCGTGCCCGCGCGCGCGCGCAACTCGAGGACTTGTCCGAGGAGCACGAGCGTGATGATCGCCGCCGCCGCCTCAAAATACACCGGCACGGCCCCGCCATGCCGCAACGAATGAGGCAGGACCCCCGGAGCGAGCAGGACGAGAAGACTGAACAGATACGCGGCCCCCGTGCCCAGGGCGATGAGGGTGAACATGTTCAAGTGCCGCGTGACCACGGACCGCACCCCGCGGGCAAAAAACGGCCACCCGGCCCAGAGCACCACGGGGGTGGCGAGCACGAACTGAATCCACGCCGAGAGCATGGGCGGGATCGCATTGATCGGCGGCATATGCGCGCCCATGGCGAGGAGCACCACCGGAACGCTGAGAACCAGCCCGGCCTTGAACCGCCGGGTCATGTCGCGCAGTTCGGCGTGATCATCATCCCCGCCCGCGGCCACCACCACCGGCTCCAGCGCCATCCCGCAGATCGGGCACGCCCCTGGCCCCTGCTGCCGGACCTCCGGATGCATCGGGCAGGTGTAAATCGTGGCGGCGGCGCGGACGAACGCCGGGTTGCGCTCCAGCGCCATCCCACATTGCGGGCAGGCTCCCGGCTCGTCCGCCTCAATCCCCGGGCACATCGGGCAGAACCATTCCCGGGCCGCGCCGACCGTGACATTTTCGTCAGGCCGGCCGCAGCCAGCCGCGTGATCGCGGCCGGGGTTCGTCGGGTTAGCCACGCCACAATCCTAACTCAAGCCGGCCATTGTTGATCTGTTTTTTCTCGATCGATCGCATCGCCTCGGTCTGCCTCCGTTTATTTGGGCGGCGGTGTCCCGGCCTTGTCAGCTACTCATGGTCCGAGGAGGGGGCGAAGGCGGCGTTTTCGAAGCGGGTGTATTCCTTGATGAAGGTCAGCGGGATGTCGCCGGTCGGGCCGTTGCGCTGCTTGGCGATGATCAACTCGGCCTTGCCGGAAACCTCGGCCCGGGCGTCGGGGTCGTCCTCGTATTGTTCCGGGCGCACGAGGAGCGCGACCACGTCGGCGTCCTGCTCGAGCGAGCCGGATTCGCGCAGGTCGGACATGCGGGGCTTGCCGCCGCCGCGGGCCTCGGGCTGACGATTGAGCTGGGCCAGGACGATGATCGGAATCTCGAGTTCCTTGGCCAGCGCCTTGATGCCGGCGGATATTTCGGAGATTTCGATCTGACGGTTCTCCTGGCCGCGCTTGGTTGTCGAGCGACAGAGCTGCAGGTAATCAATGGCGATGAGTTCGATGCGATGGCGGTCGCGGAGGCGTCGCGCCTTGGCCCGCAGCTCGAGGATGGTCAGGCCGGGGGTGTCGTCGATGAAGATGGGGCTTTCGCTCAGGACCGCGGCGGCCTCGTTGAGTTTGCCGTGCTCCGAGCGGGGCAGCATGCCGGAGCGGACTTTTTTCATGTTGATCCGCGCCCGCGAGCAAAGCAGACGCTGGATGAGCTGCTGCGTGCTCATTTCCAGGCTGAAAACCCCGACCGGCCTGGGGTTGTCCGGATGGAGCGCGACATGCTCGACGATGTTCATGGCCAGGGCGGTCTTTCCCATCGAGGGACGGGCCGCCACGATGATCATTTCGCCCGGATGCAGCCCGTCGGTCATTTGGTCGAAGACGGTGAACCCCGTGGCCAACCCGCTGATCATCCCTTTTTGCTGATACATCTTTTCGATGTTTTTCAGCGCGGTGAAGACTTCCTCCCGCATGCCGGTGGCGCCCTTGCGGAAGCGTTTCTCGCCGATGGTGAAAATTTCACGCTCCACGTCGTCGAGCAATTGGTTCACATCGCCCTGCTCCTCGTAGCAACGCACCGCCGAGGCCGTGCAGGCGGTGATCATGCGGCGAAGGAGGGACTTCTCGCGGACGATTTCGAGATAGTGCGGCGCATTGGCCGAGGTCGGGACGTAGCCGTAGAGCTCGGTCACCGCGCCGGGGCCGCCCACGGCGTCGAGGACATTCTGGTCGCGCAGGCGATTGGTCAGCGTGATGACATCAACGGACCGCGAGACGGTCCACATTTCCTGGAGGACGCGGAAGATCGTGCCGTGGGCCGGCGAATAAAACGTCCCCTCCTCGACCTGATCCACGCACTCGGTGAGAACTTCCTCGGGCGACAGCAGAATGGAACCGAGCAAAGCCTTTTCCGCGTCCAGGGCCTGCGGAAGCGGACGGTGGGGGTCGGGCGCCGCGGCTGGTTTCTTCGCAGCGGGGCGTCCTTCACGGCGTTCTCCCGCCGGGCGGCGTGGTCCATTGGGTCCGGTAAGATCAGCAGGGGGAATCATAAGAAAGGGCATTGTGCCGCGCACGATGCCACCCGGTCAATGCGGGCAGAAAAAAAACGTGGGAGCGGACGAAAAAGCCCGCGGGTTGAGAGAGCCAAAGACCGCTCAGGAAGCGGACGCGGTGCCCTCGTCCTTGCGCGGCGCACGACGGGAACGGGGACGCGAATCATCGTCCTCGGAATCCTCAACCGGGGCGGCTTTGGGCGTCTTGGCCGTGACCGTGACCTTGAGCGTGGCGTGGACTTCAGAGTGCAAGCGCACGTCGATCTGGAATTCCCCGGACTCCTTAATGGGACGCTCCAGCGAGATGCGATGGCGGTCGATTTCCAGACCGGACTCGGCTTTGACCCGGTCGGCAATGTCTTTCGCCGTGATGGCTCCGAAGGCCTTGCCGGCCTCGCCGGTCTCGAGAATGAAGGAGAGCTTGAGTTTGCCCAGGCGGCGGCTGAGGTCGTTGGCCTCATTGAGTTCGTTGGCCTCGCGCTCGGCCCGGCGGGTCTTGAGGGAATTGGTCATACGCAGAGTGGCCGGTGTGACCTCGTGAGCCATGCCGCGGGGAATGAGAAAATTGCGGGCGTAGCCGCGGCGCACTTTGACCACGTCCGCCTCAGCGCCAAGGCTGGGGATGTGGGTGGTAAGGATAACTTCGGTATGGGACATGGTCGGGATGGGTTGGGTTGAGCGAACCGAACATGAAAGACCAGCGGCTGGGGCTCGTCAAGCCTCGGCCAAGCGCACGGGCTGAAAGAGTTCGACGCGCAATCGCGCGGTCAAATCCCCCGGACGATCGAGCGGGGCGAGGGCTCCACATTGATCCAGCAGGTCCACGCGCACACCGGGCCGGCCCTGGGAGGAAGCCGGTGGTTCGCTTCCGGCCGCGCCCGGCCACCAGATGGTCACCGGCACACATGCTTCCTCCAGGCGCGGCAGGGCCTCGAGCGAAAAACGGCCCGACAAAATTCGCAGCACGGCCCAGGCCGCCCCGTATTGCCGCGCGAAGGAGGAGAAAACCGACACGGGTTCAGCCAGGTTGAAATCCGACTCCGCGCTGCGGCGGCCGGACAGCCAGCGATTGAGACAGGATGGCGAGGCGAGGTAGTTGGCGTAGATCCAGCGGCGACCGCTGCGCGACCAGGCCATGGCCCGCACGGGCGCGGGGGCCCACGGGTCGAGCCAGCGACCGGTGCCCTGCGGGTGAAAAAGAATCAGACGGGCGGCCAGCTCCGGGTGTTGCGCCACGGTCAGGCAGGCCAGCGCGGCCCCGCAGCCGGAGGCGACGATGACCGGACGCCGCCCACCGCAGGTCGCCCGCACGAATTCCTGCAGGCTCCGTGCGTGGTCCTCGGCCCGCAGCGGACGATCGGGGCGTTCGCTCTCCCCGAAACCGATCCAATCCGGCGCGAGCACACGGTGCGTGGCGGCGAAGGAGGGGTAGACTTTTGACCACTCGTAGGAGGCCGCCCCGGGAAAGAAGTCATGGAGGAAGACCAACGGCTCCCCCTCGCCGCTGAGGTGATAGACGATCTGCCCGAGGGTCGTGCGCTGAACCCGGCGGGAGAACACCGACGGCGAGATGATATCCGGGAGCGAGGGAGAGGGCAGCGGGCGCGAGCGCAAGCGCAGGGCGACGACAGCGGCGCCCAGCAAACCGGCACCGAGGCTCATACCCAAACTTTTTTTCCACGGCGAGGCCATCGGCGTCTAGATGAATTCCACGCCGCGCGGTCCGCGTTCGATGCGGCCGATAAGACGCCCCCGGAGCAGGCGCACGGCCACGGCCGCATCTTTGGAGGACACGACCGCGACCAGACCGACACCCATGTTGAAAACCCGAAACATCTCTTCCTCCCCCACCCGGCCGGCCTCCTGGATGACGCGAAACAACTTCGGCACGCGCAGACGACGGCGGTCGATGAGGGCGCGGCAATTCTCCGGGAGCGCCCGCGGCAAATTATCCGGCAAACCGCCCCCCGTGATGTGCGCGGCGGAGCGGAGCATGCCGGAAGGCAGGGCATGCAGCCGTGGCCCGTAGTTGCGATGCACGCGGAGCAACTCGTCGGCCACGGTGCCGCGCAATCCGGGCAGAGGGTCGTTCACCCCCAGGCGCATCTGGCCGAGAATGACCTGCCGGGCCAGGGTGTAGCCGTTGGTGTGCAGCCCGTTCGAAGGGAGGGCGATCAAGGCGTCACCCGGGCGCACGCGGGAGCCGTCGAGAATTTCCCGCCGCGGCACCACCCCGACGATGCAGCCGACCAGATCATAGTCCGGTCCATGGTAAAGCCCGGGCATTTGCGCTGTCTCGCCGCCGAGCAGGGCGCAGCCCGCCCGCCGGCACGCACGAGCCAGGCCGGCGATGACCGAGGTGAAAACCGCCGGATCGAGTTGGCCCGCGCCAAGGTAGTCGAGGAAGAAGAGCGGCTGCGCGCCCATCACGGCGATGTCGTTGACGCAGTGGTTGACCAAGTCTTCGCCCACCGTGTCATGACGTCCGGCCAGCACGGCAATCTTCAATTTTGTTCCAACCCCATCCATGCTGGCCACCAGGACCGGATCCTTCATGCGCGGAAAGGCCGCGCGGAAAAGCCCGCCGAAACCGCCGAAACCGCCGAGCACGCGCGGACCATGGGTCTGACGAACCAGCGCCGGAAGGCTGTCCTTCAGCGCATTGCCGAGGTCGACATCGACACCGGCGCGGGCATAGGCAGCGCGACGGGCACTCATGCGGGATCAAACAAACTGCCGGTTTCCCGGCTAAAAAAACCGCCGCGCGCCGCCGGCTTTTCCATCGCATCCTTGCGGAGGGCGGGATCGACGGGCAAAGGATAGTCGCCCGTGAAGCAGGCCGTGCAAAAGCTGTTCGTCGGCCACCCGGTGGCCCCGACCATGTCATCGACCGAAAGGTAGGCGAGACTGTCCACCTCCAGATAATCCGTGATTTCAGCCAGCGACATCCGGTTGGCCAGGAGTTCCTCGGGATCGGGAAAATCAATCCCGTAGTGGCAGGGGAAGCGGTGGGGCGGACAACTGATGCGCAGGTGCACCTCGCGGGCCCCCGACTCGCGCAGATTCACCACCCGGGCCCGGGCCGTCGTTCCCCGGACGATGGAATCATCGACCACGACAACCCGCCGGCCCCGCACGGCGTCGGCGATGAGGTTCAATTTCACCCGCACGTCGAAGTCGCGGATCATCTGCGAGGGTTGCAGAAAGGTCCGCCCGATATAGTGGTTGCGCACGAACGCATGACCCAGCGGGATGCCGCTTTCCTCCGAGTAGCCCTGCGCGGCGTAGTTGCCGGAATCCGGCACCGGCACGACCAGATCGGCCTCGACCGGATGAGCCTTGGCCAGGCGTCGCCCCATTTCGACCCGCATCTCCGCCACATTGCCGCCCCCGAGATTGCTGTCCGGACGGGCAAAGTAAACCAGCTCGAAAATGCAAAAGGCCCGCCGCGTCGGCGCGAAGGGAAACAGCGAGCGCGGGCCCTCGCGGTCGATGATCACGACCTCGCCGGGTTCGATTTCGCGCTCGAAGCGAGCCCCGATCAAGTCGAGCGCGCTGGTTTCCGAGGAAAGAACCCAGCCCGAGCCGACCCGACCGAGAACCAACGGGCGAAAGCCGTGCGGATCACGAACCCCGACCAAAACCTCGGGGGTGAGGATAACGAGGGAGAACGCGCCTTGCACGGCGCGCAGCGCCGCCAGCGGTTCGCCCGAAGCAGCCTGGCGGGCGAGCAGATGGAGGATGATTTCGCTGTCGGTGGTGGTCTGAAAAATCGAGCCGGCATCCTCCAATTCGGACCGGAGCGGGCCGGCATTGATAAGGTTGCCGTTGTGCGCGATGGCCAGGGGGCCGCGTGCCGTGTCGGCCACCAGCGGTTGCGCATTAGCCAAAGTGCTGGATCCGCTGGTCGAATACCGCACATGGCCGATGGCGCGGTCGCCGGCTAGGCGTTTGAGCGAGCCCGCGTCAAAAACCTGCGAGACGAGCCCCATCGCGCGGTGCACATGAAACGGCTGCCCCGGCCCCTCGCAGGACACGATCCCCGCGCTCTCCTGCCCGCGGTGCTGGAGGGCAAAGAGCCCGTAGTAGGAGAGCAGGGCCGCATCCGGGTGATTAATCACACCGAAGACACCGCATTCGTGACGTGGTGTCGGAGAGGAAGGGTTCAAGATACGGCGGCGGTTTGACGGCATAGTAGCTCCGGGCGGGCCTTTGGCAATGCGGCGCTCGCTTGCCCCCAACCTCAGCTCCGCGCACCATTGACCGATGATGAAAAAACTCTACCGGCCCAACGTGGCGGCGATCATTCGAAGCCAAAGCGGCCTGCTTTTCCTCGGGCAACGCTCGGACTACCGGGAGAGCTGGCAGTTTCCGCAGGGCGGAGTGGACCGGGGGGAAACCGACGAGGAGGCGCTGCGGCGGGAGGTGCAGGAGGAGGTGGGAATGACGCCGGAGGTCTACACGATCGTGGCGCGCCGCGGGCCCTACGTTTACGAATTTCCCGGCGGGGCGATGCGCCGGGGCTTCCACGGTCAGCGCCAGGTCTACTTCCTCTGCCAGTTGTCATCGCCGGGCCTGCCCATCCTCGATTTGTCCGGAACATGCGGCGAGTTTGTGGAGCTGCGCTGGGTGGAGCCCGTGGATTTTCCCCTCGATCTTGTCCCGCCCATGAAGCAGGCGGTCTATCGTCAGGTGCTGCGGGATTTTTTCCCGCCTCCGGAGGAAGTCGGGCCCGACAAATGAATTGACCCTCTGCGGGGCGGCTCTAGACTTCGCCCCTCATGTTGAGTTTCGGAACGCTTGCGATTGTGGTCACCGCCCTCCTAGGCACAATCTGGTGGGTGGCCCGCCAGGATGACCGCAATTCCTGACCGGAGTCACGGTTGAGA
Source organism: Chthoniobacterales bacterium (assembly GCA_049315725.1). GTDB lineage: Bacteria > Verrucomicrobiota > Verrucomicrobiia > Chthoniobacterales > JACTMZ01 > JACTMZ01. Next base: position 9,195 of record JBMOJP010000049.1, read on the forward strand.
TTTATGGCCATTCCCACCAGACAGGTTTCACTTCTTCGCTTCCGTTGGAAGTTGTCCGAGGTTCCCACCAAGCCGGAGATGGTCTCGCCCTTCACCCTGCGCACAGCCGGGGAAGACGATTATGAGGAGGCTCGTCATCTCATCCACTCTGCCTACGGCCTCGATCCCGAGTGGAGCGGCTGCAAAACGCACATCGATGGATTTATTCTCGATGGGGTTAAGCGCGTTTTTGAGGAGGACGAACCCACCTGCATCTTGGTTCAACACGGCAAGCGTGTCATTGCCGCCTCCGCCTACGAAGTCGAGCCGGCCGGAGGCATCCATCTCCTGAGCGGCCCCTGTGTTCAGACCGAATACCGCAACCGCGGTATCGGTGGGGCCTTGCTGGCGGCTACTCTCGCCGCCCTGCGTGGACGTGGGCTGACCGAGGCCCTCGGCCAAACCCGCCCGAACACGCCGTCAGCCAAGTTTTTGCTGACCAAGTTCGGCGGCCAGCCCTCGCCCGTCGAGGTCCCGGCCATCGCGGCCAAAGTCGCCGCCGCCGCCTGACGCGGGATTGCCCTTGCGCGCCGCATGCTGAGGTGCTGCCTTGAGTCCGTATGCTTGAGTTACTCTTTTTCGTGGCCCTTCTCGGCTGGGTGGCCGTGAGTTCCCTGCAGTATCTCGCCGCGCTGCCGGCCGGCCCTGCCATTCTTGCCGCGCTGGTGCTGGTCCCTCCCCTGGCCCTCCTGCGGGGGCGGCGGCTGCTGACGCATCACCATTTGGATTTTCTCCAAGGCCATCGACGGCCCCTCCCGCCAGAGCGCTTTTTCTGGCCGACCACACGGCGCAGGCTGGGCCTTCGCACCCTGCTCATGGCGGTCATAGCGGTGACGGCTTGGTCGCTGGCTCTGGGCCGGACGGAACGCCTAGCGGCAGACTGGGTGTCCGTCTCGGGGTGGCTGGCTGCGGCCTGCGGATCGGCCTGTTCGGTCGAGTTCCTCGCCGCCTGCTGGCTCTACCTGAGGGCCTCGCAGCGATTCGATCCTCAGGCGCCGGGTCTTGTTGGTTGGGCACGGAGGGCCCTTTATCGGATCTCGGACAATCACGAATTTCTCGGCGAGGAGCCCCTGCCTCGCGAAAAAAGAAAGCGCGAATCGGTCTACTGACCGAGGGGCGCCACGCGACGAACCTCGATAGCCCCGGTGTCGAGGCCCAGGGCCTTCCCGGCCACCTGCAGGAAGTGATCGGGCTGATCGGTGAAGGTGATTTCCAGGCTCCCGACATGTCCGGCCGGCGCTTCCAGGCCGTGATGCGCGAGAAACTGCCGCACCGCAGTCGCGCAATTGTCTCCCGAGTCCACCAGGCGAATGCCCGGGCCGGCCGCGCGGGCCACCGCCGTTGCAAGCAGAGGATAGTGCGTGCAACCAAGCACCAAGGTGTCGGCATCGGTGTCACGCAACGGCGCAAGGTAGCGCTGCAAAACCGCATCCGTGACCGGGTCGGAGATCAAACCCTCCTCGATCAACGGCACCAGCAATGGGCAGGCCAGGCTGGTCACGCGGATGTCGGCCCGCGCAGAGCGCAAGCCTTTCTCGTAAGCGCCACTCCCGATCGTGGCCTTGGTTCCGATGACCGCGACATGCCCGCTGCGGGTGGCGGCCAGGGCCGCTTCCACCCCGGGCTCAATGACCCCGAAGACTGGGACGGGGCAGGTCTCGCGCAGACGCGGAAGCCCAAGGGCCGAAGCGCTGTTGCAGGCTACCACGATCAACTTGGCCCCCTCTTCGACGAGCATCGTCGCGATCTCCTCGGAGTAGCGCTCGATTGTTGCGCGCGTTTTCCCTCCGTAGGGCACGCGGGCCGTGTCGCCCAGATAAATGATCCGTTCCTGCGGCAGGGCGCGGCGCAGCGCGCTGACCACGGTGAGCCCCCCCACCCCCGAATCGAACACCGCGATAGGCGAAGTAGCCTCCACGTTTAGAATCCGTTCCGCTGCGAAGATTGCTGGTTGTTGCCCAGGACGTCGAAAGCCAGCGGCAAGGTGATGTCCGGCGCGTCCTTGAGGGTGAGCATGAGAAGGAAGCCGACCCCGACTTCTCCTGAGTTGCTGCCATAATAGTTCGCCCGGTTGTCGGTGACCATGAAGCCGGCGGACACGAGCCACGAACTGAGGTCGCGGTGCACCATATAGCGCTGCAAGTCCCACGTTTCGTAGGTTGCGTCGTAACGACCGGAGGCACTGACCGCCCAGTTGCTATTGATGCGCCAGTAACCCCCGACGGTGGCCTGGCTGTCGTCTTGAAAGTATGGGCTGCTGCTGATGTAGCGCTGCGAGAAAAACAACGAGAGGTCGGCCATGGGCTCCCACTGCAGATAGGAATTCACGTCGGTGAAGCCATCCGCGGAGATCGGCATCTGGGTGTAGGCTCCCACGCTCAGCCAAGGCACGGGCGAAAAGTTGAAGTTGTTATAAAGGTTGGAGAACTGCCCCGGATCATCCTCGTAGGGGTTGTTGAAGTTGACATCCATGAATGTCTCAAGGGTGAACCACTCGTGGTTGCCATCGTCCCGCCGCGTGATCAGCCGGTTCCGCACGCCGAGGCGCAGGATGCTCGACGTGTCGATACTGTCGATCATGCCGAACTGCGGAAAATTGAGAGAGGGCAGGATCGACGAAGGCACCACCCGGTCGAATTGGAGGATCTGGTCCGACGAGTCACCCATGTTCTCGACCCACGCGTAATTGCCAAACGGCTGGAAGACGTGCATCAATCCGTCCAGGCCGAGGAAGGACGACTGCACTTTCTCGAAGCGGGCCGAGAGTTTGAAGGATCCCTCGATGCCCGCATTGACGATCGGACGGAAGGTTGCGTCGCCGTAGTCGCCCGTCAACGACACGTCCTCCGTGTTGCCGCTGCGGCTGTAATAAGTCCCGCGGAAACCGACCCGCGGCGTAAGCGAAAGCCAACCGAAGTAGGTTTTCGGGTAGGACAATTGGTGGAAGGTGTCGAAGCGGAAGGCTGAGTAGTTTTGCAGATCTTGCGTGGTGGTGCCCGTCGGAATCAGACCATCGTTGTAAACGCCGTCCTGCAACTGCGTGATGTAGTCGGGCTGCTCCCCGGAGGGATAGTTCCGCTGCAGGTAGCCGGCCCGGGTCGAGCCGTCGTAGAAAATCGGCAGGCCGAAAAGCGAGGTCTGTTTGATCGTCCAGGTGGCCTCGGGCAGGCGTGAGGTCACCTCCTGCCAGTCATTCATCTGCCAGCGCGCCAGCAGGTTGACCTGAAAGCTCTCGGTCAACCACGTCAACGAGGTGTTGTTGTCCGGCTGCGGATCGACGGCGAACTCCCCCGGGAAGAAATCCTGCAGGAAATATTGGTCGCTGATGCTGTTGATGTCCGATGTGATGTAAACATCTTCCGTGACGACGAGGCGGTTCTTGAACGAGACGATCCACCGGTCCTGGCCCGGGGGATCGGTGCGCGGGAAGGCTGTGTCATTGGTCTCCGGATTGGTGTCGTTGGCGTAGTAGGCGCGGAAGCTCCCACGGCTTGAGTCCTTGGGGCCGTAAGTCCCGTCGAGGTTGACCCCGATCGCCACTCCGCGCTCGGTGCGGTAGTCGAATCTCGCGATCCCGTCGATTTTCTTGGTCAGCGGAAAACGATAGCCGAGCAGGGCGAAAGCGCCCCAGGTCGAGTTGTAGCCCGGCTTGATATCCCATCCGGTCTTGCCCAGCGGGGCGTAGAGGTAGGGAACCCAGAAGACCGGCGTCTCGCCGACATAAAGGGTCGCGTTGGTCAGGATCACCCGGTCGTCGGGATAAATCCGCGCGCCCTTGGCCCGGATGTGATAGTCCGGTTCGGAACTGTCGCTCGTAGTCAGTTTGAGCGATTGCGCGTAAAACTGCTTCAGAGTCGGCGCCCGCATTCCCACTGAGGTGAACTTGAAAATTTGGTCGCCGCCCTCGAAATCGAGGGCTTGGATTTGCCGGGTCTCGAGATTGAAGACCGCGCGCTGGCCGGTGAGAATTTTCCCATCGTTGTAGATGCGGATATTTCCAATGACCAGGACCTCCCGCGTCTCCGGGTTGTATTCGGCGTAGTCGCAATAGATGTCGGTCCCGCGGAAATGGATCTGCACATTGTCCTCGGCCACCGCCACCCCGCCGTCAAAGCGGGTTTCCCCGTCCGAGCGAATCTCGACCGGCACATCGCTGAAGTTGCCGAACTGCGCGCGGACCAGCGGAGCAGCCAGCAGGACCGCGAACAGAACAAACAGCGATTTGCGCATCAGACGTAAAGGGTAAAAAAGCCCACCCGCGAAGCAAAGCAATTGTGCGGGGCGGCAGGGAAAATCGCTAGTCCTGATAACCCAGCGGATGCCGTTGGTGCCAGTTCCATGCTCCGGTCACAATCGGCTCGATACTTTGGAAACGTGGTTCCCAGCCGAGTTCCCGGCGAATCTTATCCGAGGAGGCAATCAGCCGCGGCGGGTCGCCGGGGCGCCGCGACTTCTCCACCACGGGAATCTCCCGGCCCGTGATCCGTCGGCAGCAATCGATGACCTCCCGCACGGAAGTCCCCCCGCCGGTGCCAAGATTGAAAAACCCGCTCTCCGCCCGCCCCAGGGCACGGATGTGGGCATCGGCCAGATCGAGGATGTGGATGTAATCACGGATACAGGTGCCGTCCGGCGTCTCGTAATCGGTTCCGTAGATTTCCACGGCCTCTTTTTGCCCGAGGGCAACCTTGAGAACGTTCGGAATCAGATGCGTCTCGATCCGATGGTCTTCACCGAAAATTTCCGAGGCGCCGGCGGCGTTGAAATACCGCAGAGCGGTGAAGCGCAGGCTGTGAATTTCATCATACCAGCGCAACACACGCTCAAACATCAGCTTCGACTCTCCGTAGGGATTGATCGGCCGCTGGGGCAAGGACTCGTCGATCGGCATTTTCTCGGGAATTCCGAACGTGGCACAGGTCGAGGAGAAAACGAGGCGCTTGATTCCGTGCTCGACCATCGCATCGAGGAGATTGATTCCGCAGGCCACGTTGTTGCGGAAATATTTGGACGGATTAGTCATCGACTCGCCCACCAGGGCATTGGCCGCGAAATGCATCACCGCGTCGGGGCCAAAGTCCCCGACGGCGCGGGAAACCGCTTCGCGATCCGCCAGGTCGGCATGGAAGAAAGTCGTGCGTCCATCCACGGCCGCCCGGTGCCCCTCCGTCAGGTTGTCGAAAACCGCCACCTCATGTCCGCGGTTCAGCATTTCCTCCACGCAAATGCTGCCGATGTAACCCGCGCCCCCAGTGACGAATATCCTCATTGGAAAGGTATAGCCACAGGACGCCCCACGGATCAAACGTCTTCCCCATTTTGGCTCGGGGCCGGCCCTCTCGTGTTCCTACCCGGCGACTGGGTGCACCGGCCGGATAGGACTAACCGGATGCGCTAGTAGGCGCAATAGGTCCGGTGAAAGGCGATATCCAGCTCGATGAGCCGCGCCTGCACTCCGTCGAGATACTCATGCAGCCCAAGGGCGAAAATGCCATCCACCGTGGCATAATCGAGCCGGGACCGGAGCAGTCCCGAGAGACGTTCGGGCTCGCTGGCGAAATGGCCCGCATCGGTTCCCGAAATTTGGTGCAAACATTCGTCGAGGCGGTCCACGCTGAAGCGAATCGAGCGCGGGAAGCTGCCATGGCAGATCAGAAACTCGGCCACGCCCCAGGAGGTGACGTTGCCCTTGCGAATTTTCAGGTAGGCCTCCATGCCGCTGCAGGAGCGCAAGAGGGACAACCACTGCGAGATATCCACGCTGCCGCCGACCTGCTCCCCGCTGGGCAGCAGGATGTGATACTTGAGGTCGAGGATGCGTGAGGTGCTGTCAGCCCGCTCGATGAATTTCCCCGCCTGGATGAATTGCCACGCCTCCCCATGCGTCATGGTCGCGTCGGTCACTCCCTGGAAGAGCTGCGAGGACTCGGTCACTTTCTCGTAAAACTCGTGGGAGTTGGCCTGGAAGGCCCGCCCGGCCGAACCGTCCTTGAAATACAGCCAGGTCTCGTTGACCTTTTCCCACATCTCGCTCGAGATTTGATCACGGACGGCCCGCGCGTTCTCCCGCGCGTGGTTGATGCAGGAGAGAATGGAATTCGGGTTGCGCGGCTCGAAGGTGACATAGTCGAGCACGGCCGAGGCCGTGAACTCCCCGTGCAGCTCGGCAAACAGCTCGGTGTCCTCCAACGTGCTGAGAATAGGCCTCCAGAATTGCCGCTCGGTCGTGCCCCCACGATTCTCAAAATCGAGCAGCATCTGAACGTTCACGTCGAGGAGACGGGCGTTGTTCTCGGCCCGCTCAATGTAGCGGCCCATCCAATAGGTGGAATCTCCGACGCGGCTCAGCATGGTCAGCCCTCTCCTCCCGCATCGACAACCCACGTGTCCTTGCTGCCCCCGCCCTGCGAGGAATTGACCACGAGCGACCCCTTGCGCAAGGCCACCCGGGTAAGCCCGCCGGGAATGATCCGGATCTCCTTCCCGCAAAGGATAAACGGCCGCAGGTCAACGTGCCGCCCCTCCGCCGCCCCGTCACACCATGACGGCGAACGCGAAAGGGCAATGACCGGCTGGGCGACAAAATTGCGCGGATCGGCCTCGATGAGTCCGCGAAAATGCGCGACCTCATCTTTCGTGGCCCGCGGGCCGATGAGCATTCCGTAGCCGCCACTCTCGTTGGCCGACTTGACCACAAGGTTCTCCAGATTGGCCAAAATATATTTTCGATCGGATTCGACGGCGGAGAGGAAGGTCTCGACGTTCGGCAGAATCGGGTCCTCGCCGAGGTAGAATTTGATCATGGCCGGAACGTAGTAATACACGACCTTGTCATCGGCCACACCCGTGCCGATGGCGTTGGCCAGGCTGACATTCCCCTTGCGGTAGGCCTCGACCAGCCCGGGCACGCCGAGAAGGGAATCCGGGCGAAAAACCTTCGGATCGAGAAAGTCGTCGTCAATCCGCCGATAGATCACGTGAACCGGCTTCAACCCCATGGTCGTCTTCATGTAAACGCGGTCGTTTTGCACGACCAAGTCGGCGCCGGTCACGATCTCGATGCCCATGGACCGCGCGAGGAACGAGTGCTCAAAGTAAGCGGAGTTGTAAATCCCCGGGGTGAGCAGCACGGTCGTCGGGTCGCCCCCGGCCGCCGGAGGCGCCACATACTCGAGCACATCGAGCAGATCCTGGGCGTAGCGATCCACCGGCCGAACGCCGTAGCGGGAAAAGAGCTGCGGGAACACCCGCTTCATTGTCATGCGGCTCTCCAAGACGTAGGAGACCCCGGAAGGGCAGCGCGCATTGTCCTCCAGCACGAGGTAGCGACCCTCGTGATCGCGGATCAGGTCCGTGCCACAGACATGGATGTAGATGCTCTTCGGGACATTGAAGCCGATGAGTTCGGGGCGAAAATGTTTGGCGCTGCGGATGATCTCCTCCGGAATCACACCCTCTTTGACGATGCGCTGGTCGTGGTAGATGTCGTCGAGAAAGGCGTTAAGGGCGGTCAGGCGTTGCTTGAGCCCTTGCTCGACGTGGGACCACTCGGCTTGCGGAATGATCCGCGGGATAAGGTCAAAGGGAAAAATCCGCTCCGTCCCCTCCTGCTTCTCGTTGTAAACGGTGAAGGTGATCCCCTGGTTGAGGTAAGAGCGCTCGGCGATCTGCCGTTTGCGGTTGAACTCCTCCAACGAAAGAGCCTCGGCACGTTCCAGCAGCAGACGGTAGTGCGGACGAACCTGGCCGGGGGCAGCGAACATTTCGTCGAAGAACTCGCCGGGATCGTAGTTGGCAAACAAAGACATGAGGGGACGTGGAAACCAGTCAAACAGCATAATCCATGCCACCTCGCAAGAAGATGCCGTTGGCCCGGCGATGTCCATTCGCCTCGCCAGATTGACGCCCGGGCCAAAGCAGTGTGCAATCCGCAAATCTCCTCCGGACGAGACCGCGCAGGATTGGCTCATGGATTTCGCCACCGCCCTCACCAACGTTCTCAATCCCGCCGCGCTCTTTTTCGCCCTGGGTTTTGCGGCCGTTTTGACCAAAACAGGATTGGAGATTCCCGCCCCGCTGCCGAAGCTGTTTTCGCTCTATCTGATTCTCGCCATCGGCTACACCGGCGGCGCCAAGCTGGCTCACTCAGGGCTGGACTCGACCGTGCTGCTTTACATCGGCGTAGCCATGTTTATGGCCCTGATCATTCCAGTCGGCGTATTCTTTCTCCTGCGCCGGATTCTTTCCGTCTATGACGCGGCGGCCATGGCCGCGACCTACGGATCGATCAGCATCGTCACCTTCATCGTCGGCACGGAATTCCTCGCCCGCAATGACCAGCCCTACGGCGGTTACATGGTGGCCATCATGTCGTTGATGGAGTCGCCGGCCATCATTGCCGGCATTTTCCTCGTCAGACTCTGCGCGCCCCGCCGCTCGCTGGCCGCACCGCAAACCACGGCAGGCTCGCTCCTCCGCGAGTCTTTCCTCAACGCCTCGGTCTTCCTCCTCCTTGGCAGCCTGCTCATCGGTTGGCTCACCGGGGAGACCCACGGCAAATCACTCGAACCCTTCATGTCCGGGCTCTTCAAGGGCATGGTCATTTTCTTCCTCCTCGACACCGGAATGCACGCCGCGCGATTGATCAAACAACTGCGCCAAACCGGCGTTCCCCTCTTTGCTTTCGGCCTCATCGCCCCCCTTGTCCATGCAGCGCTCGGAATCATTGTGGCTCATCTCATGGGCATGCATCCGGGTGACGCACTCCTCTTCACCCTGCTCTGCGCCAGCGCCAGCTACATCGTAGCCCCGGCAGCGATGCGCCATGCCGTGCCGGAATCCAACCCCGGGCTGGTCGAACTCCTCTCCCTCGGTGTCACGTTCCCACTCAACATCACCATCGGCATCCCGCTCTACTGGGCGGTGATCCGCTGGTGGTGGGGCTTGGCCTGAGACGGCCGGAGCTCTACCACCCGGGCAGAACCCCATCAGGCTTGATCACAGCCAAGCCCGGGATGTGGCGGAAGTGCACGTCATCGGTCAGCACCCGCGAGCCGAAGGGCAAGGCACAGGCCGCAATCAAAAGATCCTGCGCCGGTAGGGTCGCACCCCTGCGGTCAAGATTCCAGGCCAACTCAGCCGCCGGCTCCCAGAGTTTGTTCGAGCTCGGGACATTGATCATCACGTCAAAAAATGCCCCATGATTTTGCCGGATTCTCGGCACCCGCAAACCCCGTTCAACCTCGAGACAAATCATCCCGCAGGTCACAAGGTCTCCGTCGCCGATCCACTCAGCCAAGGCGAAGATCGGGTCGCCCCCGCGGCGGAGCAACCCGATGTGGATGTTGCTGTCAACGACGACGCTTGCTCGCGGCAGATTTTCCATAAGCCATCGTCCCCTCAGCAGCACGCAAAGCGAGAACATCGTAGCCGGGCTCGACGGCGGCCTTCATTTCCTCGGGCGTCGCCCCGAGGCCAGCTGCGGCCACCTCTTTGAAGCGGGCCCGCCTCTCGATCTCCCGCAATGCCGCATCGACCGCCTCGGTCTTGCTGGCAAAGCCAAACCGCTCGACCACCCGGTCCAACAACTATGTGCATGGTCATCTTCATGCCATGCTTAGGATGGCATGCCGCAGCATTTGTTCAGCCGCCATCGGCAATTTCTCCCGCCCGTCCGCCCAGGAGGCCGAGTCCCGGGAACCGCCGGGCCATCTTGTCACTCCGCGGGCTTTCGAAAACCCAATATGCGCCACTGTGTCACACACGTCCGACCACGCCACCGCGCCCTTAATTATCCACAAGTCCCTTTTAACAAGTCACTTGTAACTCTAACAATCCCCATTGGCACCGATCCTGCTAGGGTAATGTGAACAAACTTAAGCAATTTCCTATTTTATGAGCAAAATTCTCGGTATCGACCTCGGCACGACCAATTCCTGTATGTCCACCATGGAAGGCGGGGAACCTGTTGTGCTGGAAAACAGCGAAGGCGCGCGGACCACGCCGTCCGTTGTCGCCTTCGCCAAAAACGGCGAACGCCTCGTCGGCCAAGCGGCCAAGCGCCAAGCCGTGACCAACCCGACCAATACCGTTTTCTCGGTCAAGCGCTTCATGGGGCGCAAATTCGACGA